>NC_013889.1:2227500-2527500 GCF_000025545.1 Thioalkalivibrio sp. K90mix | reverse complement strand
GCGAGGCCCTTGGCGAGCCCCCCGAAATCCAGCTGCAGGTCCGCGTGCTGGCCGCGCAGACGTACCCCATTGCGCTCGACGTCGCGCATGCTGGGCGGATCTTCGAGCAGCGCCTCCAGGGTTTCGTCGTCCGGTGGCGGGCCCTCGGGCTCGTCCTGATGAAAGCCCCAGGCGGCGATCAGCTTGCCCAGCGCCGGGTTGAACAGGCCGTCGCTCAGCTCTTCCATTTCCTTGCCACGTTCAATCAGTGGCAGGACAGAGGGCGGGGCGCTGAACTCGGCCCGAAGCGCCAGCAGTTCATTGGTGCGCCCGAGTGATCCGGGCTCCCAGGCATGCCAGGAGGTATGCAGGATCTCCAGTTCGGCCTGCAGCTCGGATTCCAGCGCCTCCAGGTCGTAGGCCCCGGCGGGGTAGAGCGTGACGTCCACGATCGTGCCAAAGGCGAAGAAATTCAGGGTCACGGTGTCGGGCGTGTCGCGGTCGCAGCCGGCCAGGGCCAGCGCGGCGAGCAGAATCGGTCCGACGAGGGCCTGGCGGGCGCGCAGAAACGGGATCGGCATGGGCATCACCTCGCGGGATCAGGGGTGGGTCAGGTAGTCGATGAACTGGCCGGCGAGGTCGTCGCCGCAGGCGGCATCGAGTTCGCGTACGCCGGTGGGGCTGGTCACGTTGATCTCGGTCAGGTAGTCGCCGATCACGTCGATACCGACGAAATCCAGGCCTCGGCGCTTGAGCTCGGGGGCGATCTGCGCGCAGATCCAGCGGTCGCGATCGGTCAGGGGTACGGCCTCGCCGCGCCCGCCGGCGGCCAGGTTGGCCCGGGTCTCGCCCTCGGCCGGGATTCGTGCCAGTGCATAGTCGTAGGGTTCGCCCCCGATCAGGATGATGCGCTTGTCGCCGGCGGTGTATTCCGGCAGGAAGCGCTGGGCGACAATGGTGCGCCGATCGAATTCGGTCATGGTCTCGAGGATGACCGAGAGGTTGGGGTCGCCCTCGCGGATGCGGAATACCGAGGCCCCGCCCATGCCGTCCAGTGGTTTGACCACGATGTCGCCGTGGTGATCGAGGAAGGCGCGGATGCGCGCGCGGTCGCGGGTGATCAGGGTCGGCGGCCCGCAGTCGACAAAATGCGTGGCGAAGGCCTTCTCGTTTACATCGCGCAGGGCCCCGGGCCGATTGACTACCCGCACGCCGTCACGCTCGGCCAGGTCCAGGGCGTAGGTGGCGTAGATGTATTCGAGGTCGAACGGCGGGTCCTTGCGCATCAGCAGGAGATCGAAGCGACTGGCGTCGCCTTCTTGCTCGGGCCCCAGGGTGTAGTAGTCCTCGCGCTGGTCGCGCACCGCCACCGGGCGGCTGCGGACATATGCGCGCCCTTCTTCGATCCACAGATCGCCGGGTTCCAGGTAGTGCAGGCGGTGCCCGCGTGCCTGGGCGGCGAGCAGCATGGCGAAGGTGGTGTCCTTCCAGGGCTTGATGCCGGCGATGGGGTCCATCAGGACAGCGATGTCATGCGCCACGAGCGGTTCCGCAGTGTCAGAATGTGGCTCGAGTATGCCATGTCATTGCGGCGCTCATGGATCCCCGTCGAGGCAGGGCCGCTTCTACTCCTTGCGCTGCTCGCGGGGGCAGGCAATATCATTGTGTGCTGTTTGTCACGGGCTCGAGCTTCCGATAGATTCGGGGGCGCAGAGAGCCTTCAGGGGGAGCAGGGTGGCGAACGCATTGGCAGAAGCGGACTCGGCTGCCGAGTTTCAGGGGCTGAAAGTCATGGTCATCGATGACAGCAAGACCATTCGGCGCACGGCCGAATCCTTGCTGCAAAAGCACGGTGCGGACGTCATTACGGCCGTGGATGGCTTCGAGGCCCTGTCCAAGGTGGCCAACTCCAACCCGGATATCATTTTTATCGATGTCATGATGCCGCGTCTGGATGGCTACCAGACCTGCGCGCTGATCAAGAACAACAAACGGTTCCGGGCCACGCCGATCATCATGCTGTCGAGCAAGGACAGCGTGTTCGACAAGGCCAAGGGCCGCGTGGTTGGCTCCGAGGATTACCTGACCAAGCCCTTCACCCGGGATGACCTCCTGGGTGCGATGCGCCAGTACACTCGCCCGGCAGGAAGCTGAACCCCGCCGCACCACAAGATGCCGACAAGGAACGACCCATGGCCCGCATCCTGATCGTTGATGACTCCCCGACCGAGATCCATGTCCTGCGCACCATGCTGGAGAAGCATGGCCATGCCGTGACCACGGCCGAAAGCGGCGAGGAGGGCGTGGCTGCGGCCAAGGCGCAGGTCCCGGATCTGGTGCTGATGGATGTGGTGATGCCGGGGCTCAATGGCTTCCAGGCCACCCGCGAGTTGTCGAAATCCGACGAGACCTCGCATGTGCCCGTGGTCGTGGTGTCCACCAAGGACCAGGCCACGGACCGGGTCTGGGCCATGCGCCAGGGGGCCCGGGACTACATCACCAAACCGGTGGCGGAAAAGGACCTGCTGCAAACCATCGGTAAGTACCTGAACGCATGAAGATCGAGCGGTCCACGCCCTACGCCCTGCTCGCGAGTCTCGATCGCGAAGGGCGTCGCGTGAACCGCGAACTGCGAAGGGATATCGGCACGGGCTGGCGCGGGGTGCTGCTCCGTGTCGCCGATTTCCGTTTTCTGGTCGACATGGATTCGATCGCCGAGGTGGCCGATCCGCTGTCGTTGACTCGAGTGCCGCTGGCGGACCCGGCCGTGCTGGGTGTGGGGAATCTGCGCGGGCTGGTCCTGCCGGTATTCGACATGGGCAAGCTGTTGCTGGACGTTCCCTTGCCGCACGATGCGGCCGGGCAGCGTGTCGTAGTGGCCCCCCAGGGACACGGTATGGCCGGTTTGCTGGTGAGTCAGGTCGAGGGCATGCGGCGCTGCATTCCGTCGCAACGGCGACTGCAGGTGTCGGTGCCCGACCGTGTGCGTCCCTTTATTACCGGTGGATTCGACCTTGGGCACCGGTTGCACCCGGTGCTGGATCTGGATCTGCTTTTGAATGACACCAATCGCTTTGCCGGCATGGAGCTGGCTGGGGCATCGAATACCGAACAGACCGCGACCGCTGTATAAGCGGAGCCGGCGGGCTGCAACAGGGGGTATGACGTATGGGATCGAGTCGACGCTTGCGCAATATCGTCCTCGGGGGGGTGCTGGTGCTGGCCCTGATCGCGACGGGCGTGGCTTTTACCTACCACGAATTCGAGCAAAGCCAGTATCGCGACCGTGTCGCCCTGGCCAGCGAGATGCAGCTGCTTTCGCAGCGATTGGCGACGGGTACCCTGGAAGCGGCCGGGGGCTCCGAACAGGCGATTACCGATATCACGGAGTTGCGCAACCGCTTCGACGATCAGTTCGAGCGGTTGCGCGATGGGGGCGACGGTCTGCTGCCGCTGCCCGAGGCAGTGTCCAGCGAACTGTCGGACGTCAATCGCGAGTGGTCGCTTTATCGTGATGATGTCACCACCGTCATCGTGGGCTCCGATGACATTGAGCAGGTGACGGAGTTTTCCGAGGCGGTGGAGGCCTTCTCGCCCGAGCTGGCACGTCTGTCCGATGACGTGGTGCGGCGCATGGTCCAGATCGGGGAGTCGCCGGAGCAGGTTTATGCGGCCTCGCGCCAGACCATGCTCATTCAGCGCATCGCCAATAACCTCAACCAGGTGTTGCAGGGTGGCGCCGCAGCGGCTACCGCGATCGAGCGGTTCGAGCGCGATGCCACGTTGTACGGGCGTGTGCTCGATGGCCTGATCGAGGGCTTCGAACCCCTGGGTATCGAGCGCGTCGATGACGCCGAGACCCAGCGTACGCTGCAGGAGATCGCGACGTTGTTCATCGCCTTCAGCGAGGCGGTCGAGGGGGTGCTGGATACCTCGTCGCAGATCTTCGAGATCAATGCGGCCGCCTCCTCGGTCGAGGCTCGCTCTGGGGCCATGCTGGATGTGACCGGTGGTCTCGAGGCTGCGCTCAACCGCGAGGCCGAGCAGGCGGGTGTGATTGCCCTGGTCGGGTTCGCCCTGGGTGGTCTGGCGCTGCTGCTGTTGATCGCGATGGGGCTGTTCCTCTACCGCGACACCAAGCGCGAGCTGGCCGAGACTGAGGCGCAGAACGAGCGCAACCAGCAGGCCATCCTGCGCCTGCTGGACGAGATGATGAACCTCGCCGATGGGGACCTCACCGTCAACGCGACCGTGACCGAGGACTTCACCGGGGCGATCGCGGACTCGATGAACTACGCGATCGAGAACCTGCGTACCCTGGTCGCGACCATTAACACGGTGGCCGCGGACATCAGCGAATCCTCGGCCGCGACCCGTTCGCAGGTGCTGGGGCTGGCGGAGAAGTCCGAGGAACAAGCCCGCGAGATCCAGCAGGCGAACGATGCAATCGACGAGGTGAGCGAGTCGGTCGACAAGGTCGCGCAGGATGCCGGGCAGTCGGCCCAGGTGGCGCGAAATTCGGTGGAGATCGCGTCCAAGGGCGCGGCCACGGTGCGCCGCTCGATCGAAGGCATGGATACCATCCGCGAGCAGATCCAGGAGACCGCGAAACGAATCAAGCGCCTGGGCGAGTCCTCGCAGGAGATCGGCGACATCATCGGGCTGATCAATGATATTGCCGAGCAGACCAACGTGCTCGCGCTGAACGCTGCGATCCAGGCCTCCGCCGCAGGCGAAGCGGGGCGCGGGTTCGCGGTGGTGGCGGACGAGGTCCAGCGCCTCGCGGAGCGCTCCTCCGGCGCGACGCGTCAGGTCGAGGGTCTGGTCAAGGCGATCCAGGCGGATACCAGCGAGGCGGTTTCGTCGATGGAACAAAGTACCGCCAACGTGGTGTCCGGGGCCGAGATGGCCCAGGCGGCGGGCGAGGCGCTGGCCGAGATCGAGCAGGTGTCTGCCGATCTGGCGGATCTGATCGACGGGATCGCGAACTCGGCACGCCAGCAGTCGGAGATGGCGCGCAACGTGACCTCGATCATGGGCCAGATCCGCGAGATCACCTCGGAGACCACTCAGGGTACCCAGTCCACCGCGGCCGCCATCGGCGATCTGGCGCAACTGTCCGCGCAGCTCCAGTCCTCGGTGTCGGACTTCAAGCTCCCCGACCCGACGCTACCCGAGCCTGGCGACGATACCGCCGAGCCCGATGCGTCCTCCGAGGAAACCGTCCCGAACGAGCAGCGCGCCTGACGCCGGGCCGCAGATATGGCACCCAGCGCACTGAATTGGGTCCGCGACGAGCTCGACAAGCTCTTTGTCGAACTCCAGGACGCCCTGCGGCGCTATGCCGAGGACCCTGCCTGTAGCGAGTGCCTCGATGAGGCCCGCGCGGGACTGGAGCAGATTCGCGGCACCCTGACCATGGTGCAGGTCGAGAGCGTGGTCCTGATCTGCGACGAGATGTTGCAGGTGATGGATCTGCAGCAGGGAGCCGAGCCGCCCAGCCCGGAGGCAACCGAGGCGCTCTTGCGCGCCGCGCTGCAGTTGCCCGACTACCTTGAGCAGGAGGGCGACTCGGAACTGCCTTCGCCGATGATCCTGGTCCCGTTGCTCAACGAGCTGCGTGCAGCGCGGGGCGCCACCTTGCTGATGGACGTCGCGGCCTTGATGCCGGATCTGCAGGTGGTGGACGACGGTCGAGTCGGGGCCGGTGGTGAGGCGCTACAGCCTGAGGAGCGCGCACGGCGCCTGCAAGAGGCCCGTCGCGGCTTTCAGCGCGAACTTCTCGAGTTGGTTCGCGGTGATGTGATCGCGGCGGCTCGCCGCCTGAAGCCCGTGGCACAGCAGATCGAGGAAATGGTCCCCCCGGGGGATCTCCGGCGCCTGTTCTGGATTACCGGTGGCATCCTGGAGTCGCTCGCGGACGAGGGCCTCGAGGCCAGTACCGACATTCGCCGCCTGATCGGGCGTGTGGACCGCGAGCTCGGGCGATACCTGGGCATCCTCAGCGAGCATTGCGAATCGAACGACGATGGCTCGGAGCCCGATCACGCCATCCCGGATGACCTGATCAAGACCTTGCTGTTCCACATTGCGGGGTCAAGTTCCGATGGCGAACAGGCGCGCGCGGTGCGCGAAGTGTTCGGTCTGGACGCGCTGCAAGGCGACGACGGCGGAGGGGTCGGCCAGGCGGTCTATCAGAATCTGCGCGCCGCCCTGGAAGACGACCTGGCCGAGGTGCGCGAGCGTCTGGACGTGCTGATGCGTTCGGAACAGCGCGGCCAAGAGGAATTGGCCAGCCTGAGCGAACAGGTCGAGCGGATCGGCTCGACCCTGAGTCTGCTCGGTCTGGAGGCGGGCCAGCGCCACACCGATGCCCTGATGGAGGCCCTGACGCCGGAGCGGGCCGGGCAATCCGACGAACAGGTCGACATGGAATTGGCCGAGCATCTACTGGCACTGGAGTCGCTGCTCGAATCGGGCCTGCGTCGGCGTGCGGCCAGCGGCCCGCGTGCCGACTTTGATCGCCACCTGGCGGCGGCGGTCTACCAGGAGGCCCTGGTGGACGTGCGGCGCGTGCGCGATACCTTGCTCGGATACCTCTCCGGAGAAGGCGCGGATAACGGGCTGCACGAGGCCCGCAGCGCGCTGGAGCGGGTCGACGGTGCGATGTCGATCGGCGGTTTCGAGGCCCTGCAGGCCCTGTTGCAGCCGTTGATCCGCTATCTGGAGGCTCGTGCTGACGCCGGGCTGGCGGCACGCGACCTGGGTGAGGACGAGGTCGGGGCGCTGGCGGAGGTGTTGAGCTCGATCGAGCTGGCGCTGGAGTCCTCCGGGCAGCCCTGGCGCGAGCTGGATAGTGTCCACGAGCGGGGTGTGGCCGCACTGCAGCGTCTGGGCGCGATCTCCGGTGGCGATGCGGTCGAGCGCCCCGTTTCGCTGACCGATGTGTCCCTGGGTGCAAGCGGGGAAGAACTTTCACCGGGTGACGATATCGAGGAGGTCACGGGGCAGGAAGAGCCGCTGGCCGTTTTTGCTGAGGCCGAGGAGGATATTCCCGAGCCGGCGGCAGTATCCGAAACCGCTCCGGCCCCGCCGGTGCATGTCTCGAGTGCAGAACGTTTGCACTACGACGAGTCCGTGTTGTCCTCGCAGGTTCGGGGGCCGGATATCGATCCCGAGATTCTCGATATCTTCCTCGAGGAAGCCGACGAGGAGATCGAAAGCCTCGGCGAGCAGTTCCCGCGCTGGCAGGCCGCGCCCTCCGACATGGATGCCCTGACGGTGATCCGTCGTTCCTTTCATACGCTCAAGGGTTCCGGCCGCCTGGCGGGGGCCTTGCGTCTGGGGGAATTTGCCTGGGTCGTGGAGTCATTCCTGAATCGCCTGCTGGAAGGCGGGCAAGAGGCGGACTTCGCGACCATCCAGGCACTTGAGGATGCAATTGCGGTCCTGCCGGGCCTGGTGGCAGAAGTCCGTGACGATACCGGCCCGGATACCCCGGTACTGGATATCGCCTTGCGCCTGCAGGCACTGCTGTCCGGCGAGATGGAGCCGGCGGAGGAATCAGCCGAGATGCCGGCCGGTGCCGAGGACGATTTTGCCGCGCTCGCGCGCAGCATGGAGGCCCTGGACTCCGCTGGCTCTGCCGAACCCGAATGGCCGGCAGCCCCCATTCCGGAGGCCCCGGAAGACCAACTGGAGGCGGCGGAGCCGCTGGACCTGGATGCACAGGAGCTGGATGCGCCCGAGGCTGCCCTCGAGCCGCCTATCCCTGCGGAACCCGCGCTGGAAACAAACGACGAAGCGCTCGAGCTGCCCGAGGACGCGGGCACCGACCCGCAACTCTGGCAGGTGTTCTCGGCCGAGGCCCGTACCCATCTGGCTACCCTTCGTGAATGGATCGACGCGTCCGGGAGCCGGCCCGACAGGGTGCCGAATCACGAGCTCGAGCGCGCACTGCATACCCTGAACGGGAGTGCCCGAACGGCCGACATCCGTGGCATCTACGCCGTGTGCGGCCCGTTTGAGCGCATCGTGCGCATCCATCGCGAGATGGAGTGGCCGCTGGCGGCGCGCGCCCAGACCCTGCTCGCCGAACTCGAGCGCTACGTGGCGGATGCAGTGGCCGACGAGCATCCCGACCCGCTCAAGACCGACGCACCGCCCAAGTGGTCGCCCGAGGTCTACGAGCTCCTCGACCATGCGACCGCCGAGCAGTTGCTGCGCGCTACCGACGAGGATGCCGCCGAGCAGGTCCCCGAGCCGCCACAGTCGGATGCGCACGAATCGGCGCTTGAGCCACCGCAACCGGATGTCGACGACGCGACACCTTCGACGTCCGAGCCAGCGGAGGCCGAAGCGGTGGGCGCCGAGCCCGGCGACGCCGGGCTGGCGGGCGAGCCGGATGCCGGGCTGGAGGTGGAGCTGGAGGAAGAGATCGATCCGGAGTTCGCCGAGGTATTCATCGAAGAGGCCCGCGATATCCTGGAGGCCGCGTTCGCGGCCCTGGCATCGTGGCGCGAGGCCGGCGGCCGTCCGGGGCCGGATCAGAATGCCTTCCAGCGCGAGGTGCATACGCTGAAGGGCAGTGCCCGGATGGCTGGTTTCGAGGTGGTCGGGGCGATTGCCCATGCCCTGGAAAGTGCCTTGGGCGTGGAGACCGAGACCGGACTGGAGCCCCGAGAAGGATTCTTCCGGCTGGTCGAGCGCGCATTGACCGATGTCCAGCACCTGGTCGAGCGCGGGGTCGGTAGCTGGCAGACGAACGAAGAGGCCAGCGAGACCCTGCCGGCCTTGCGCGACTGGGCATCCGGTGGTGGTGAAGAGTTCGAGAGCCAGCCGGCCCCCAGCCGTGAGGCCGAGGACGCGGAGCCCGCGGCCCTGCTGCCGGACGACGAGCCGGAGACCGCCGCGCAGCCCGCGCCGATGGATGCACGCCGTATCCAGGACCAGGTACGCATGGATGCCGAGGTGCTGGATGCGCTGGTCAATCATGCCGGTGAGCTTGCGACCTTCCATCGTCGCTTCGAGCAGACGGTGGGTCGTGTCGAAGGTCAGGTCGATGAACTGGAGCGGACGATCGCTCGCCTGCGCGAGCAGCTGCGCAAGCTCGAGATCGAGACCGAGGCGCAGATTCTGTTCCGGGTCGAGAAGGAGAGCGGTGATGAGGCGGTGGATTTCGATCCGCTGGAGATGGACCGCTATTCCGGCATTCAGCAGCTCTCGCGTGCGCTGGCCGAGAGTGTCAGTGACCTTGAGGCCCTGAAGCAGGACGTGGGTGACGAGCTGCAGAATGCTGGCGGTATCCTGCTGCAGCAGCGTCGCGTGGGGACTGATCTCCAGGACCAGCTGATGCGCCAGCGCATGGTGCGCTTCGCGCGTATGGCCCCGCGTCTGCGGCGTGTGGTACGCCAGGCCGGCGACGACATGGGCAAGTCGGTCCGTGTGGAGTTTTCCGGGCAGGGGGCCGAGCTCGACCGCGCATTGCTGGAACGGCTGGTCGCCCCGCTCGAGCACCTGCTGCGCAATGCAATTGCGCACGGTATTGAGGACAGCGAGGCGCGTCGCGCGGCCGGCAAGGCGGAAACGGGCCAGATCGTGGTGTCGCTCGAGCAGTCAGGCAGCGAGATCCGCTTGCAAGTGACGGACGATGGCGCCGGGATCGATGCCCATGCTATCCGCACGCGCGCCGTGGAGCGCGGGCTGCTGACAGCCGATGCCGAGATTACCGATGCCCAGGCCCTGCAGTTGATCCTGCAGTCCGGGTTCTCCACTGCCACGGAAGTGTCGCAGGTGGCCGGTCGCGGGGTGGGGCTGGATGTGGTGAACAGCGACGTCAAGCAACTGGGCGGCACGCTGGAGATCGATTCGACGCCCGGACGAGGCTCGCGCTTTACCATGCGGTTGCCGTTTACGCTGGCGATCTCGCAGGCATTGCTGGTGCAGGTGGGCGAGGAGATCTTCGCCGTGCCCATGGCGTCCGTGGAGGGCGTCGTGCGGGCGCATGCCGAAGAGGTCGTGGCCGGCGGCGACGGGCATGTGAGCTATCCCTACGCCGGTCAGGACTACGCCGTGCGGGCCCTGGGTGACCTGATGGGTGTCGAGACACAGGCCAGTGCCAGCCATCTGCCGGACCACGCGTTCCCGCTGTTGCTGGTGCGCGCCGACGATCAGCGCGTGGCGTTGCGGATCGACGGGTTGCTGGGGAGCCAGGAAGTGGTTGTGAAATCGGTAGGCCCGGTCCTGAGTCGTATCCCCGGGGTCGCTGGTGCCACTCTGCAGGGCGATGGCTCGGTCATGCTGATCCTCGACCTGAGCATGCTGGTCCGGTTCGCGGCGGCCACGGCGGGCACTGTCGAGGCGGGCGTGCCGGCGGAGATTGCCGGTGCCCCGCGTATCATGGTCGTGGATGACTCGATCACCATCCGCAAGGTTACCGCGCGTCTGCTCGCCCGCCATGGGTACGATGTGGTCACGGCCCGCGACGGTCTCGATGCCGTGACGATGCTGGAGGAGCGGCGACCGCAGCTGATCCTGCTGGATGTGGAGATGCCGCGCATGGACGGGTTCGAGTTCGCTGCCCATGTCCGCGACCATCCGGAGTTGAGTCAGGTCCCGATTATCATGATCACATCACGCAGTGGCACGAAGCATCGCGAGCGTGCCTCGCGGCTGGGTGTCAATGGCTATCTGGGCAAGCCGTATCTGGAGAATGACCTGCTGGACGAAATCCGGCGTCACCTTGAGGAGGTTCCCGCATGAGCGAGGAGACCCGCGAGCCGTCGGTCGAATCGGTGATCGTGCAGCTGGACACCGGGTCCATCCTGTTGCCGCGTAGCGCCTTTCTCGAGGTCACCACCCGGGCAGGTGCCGTGCAGACTGATCACGAGCATGCGGACATCCCCTGGCTGGAGCCCACGCTGATCTGGCAGGACGTCCAGGTGCCCGTGGTCAATGTCCACCGTCTGTTGTATCCCGAACATCCAGCCGAGGATGCGCAGCGCCGGTTTACCCGCTTGCTGGTCATGCAGGCGATTACCCAACCGGACCGACTGCCATTCTATGCGCTGGAGGTACGTGGCACGCCACATCCGGTGCGCATCACGCCGCAAAACATCTATGCCGTTGACGAGGCGGACGCCTCTCCGTGGGCGTGGAAGGTAAAGGCGTCGGGAGTGACCAGCCACCTGTTGCGGCTCGATGCGATCGAGGATCGCCTGCTCGAGCTTTCACAGCCGGAAGCGGTATAAGCGTGCTGGTCCCTAGGTGAGGGCGGCCCCACCGTCGAGATCCCCGAGCCTCCATTGCACCAGGGTCAAGAGGCTGATCGCGGCCGTTTCCGTGCGCAGGGTACGGGGGCCCATGGCGACCGCTTGAAACCCGGCGTTGCGCGCCTGGATGCGTTCCTCGTCGGTCAGCCCCCCCTCGGGTCCGATCAGTATCCGTACCCGCCCGGACGTGCCCCCCTTCCCGAACGAGTCGAGCGCCCCGGACAGGGGTGGGCCCTGCTCGTCCGCGACCAGGTCGAGGCCGGGTGAGCTGGCGTCCAGGGCCTCGTCCAGTGTGGCGGGTGGCACCAGAAGTGGTAGCTCGTTACGGCCGCATTGTTCGGCCGCCGCCTGGATGATCCCGGCCCAGTGGGCCTGGCGCTTGTCCAGCCCTCGGTGGGCGGCGGCCGAACGGCTGCGCTCGCAAAGCACGGGCCGGATCACACTGATACCCAGCTCCACCGCCTTCTGTACCGCCAGGTCCATGTGGTCGCCTCGGGCAATGCCCTGGAGAAGCTCAATGGGGCGTGCGGGTGTGGTGGGGGCGGCGGCGCGGTCACCCAGATGGAAGGTGCCGGAACGACGTCCGGTGACCTCCAGGCGGGCATGGAATTCGTTGCCCTGGCCGTCGAACACCCGGCAGGCGGCATCGTTCTTGAGGCGCAGGACATTGGTGGCGTAGTGCAGCCGGTCCTGCGAAGCGGGAATAGACTGCCCCGCGGCCAGATCCGTGTCGTTGATCAGAAGCCGGGGGCAGCGCATCGGGTGTTACCGACGGTTGTCCAGGTCCAGGTTTTTCCAGATGGTCTCGGTCGGACCGGCCTGGTTCATGGAGTAGAAGTGGATGCCCGGGGCGCCCTTGTCGAGGACGTCGTCGGTCAGGCGTGTGGCGATCTCGATGCCAAACTTGCGGATCGACTCCTTGTCGTCGCCATAGGCCTCCATCCGCTTGCGGATATAGCGCGGGATCTCGGCGCCGCACATCTCGGAGAAGCGCACGATCTGGGTGTAGTTGGTGATCGGCATGATCCCGACAATGATCGGGATAGTGATGCCCATCTTCTCCACCCGTTCCATGAAGGCCTCGTAGGCGTCCACGTTGTAGAAGTACTGGGTGATCGCGGCATCGGCGCCGGCGTCCACCTTGGTCTTGAAATTCTCCAGGTCCTTCTCGGCGTTCGGGGCCTGCGGATGGAACTCCGGATAGGCCGCCACCTCGATCTTGAACTGGTCACCGAACTCGGCGCGCACGAACTCGACGAGCTCGGAGGCATAGCGGAAGTCGCCGCCGGAGTTCTTGGTGCCGGACGGCAGGTCGCCGCGCAGTGCGACGATACGGTTGACGCCGATGTCGCGGTAGGTCGACAGCAGCTCGTGCAGCTCGCCCTTGGTCGAGGAGATACAGGAGACGTGCGGGGCGGCCGGGATGCCGTCCTTGTTGATGATGTCCTTGACCGTTTCCAGGGTGCGGTCACGGGTCGAGCCGCCGGCACCAAAGGTTACGGAGTAGAACTCGGGTTTGAGGGCGCCCAGACGCTTGCGGGCCTTGGCCAGCCGTTCGGCCCCGGCCTCGTCCTTGGGCGGGAAGAATTCAACGCTGAAGACGCGTTTTTGGTCAGACATGTTTGTCCTCCAGACAAAAAGAAGGCGGACCGCACGAACATGCGGCCCGCCCCGGCGTTCACATTAACAACGAATTGAAATGTGAGGCTGGCCGATCAGTAGCGGTAGTGTTCCGGCTTGAACGGGCCATCCACCGGCAGACCCAGGTACTTGGCCTGTTCGTCGGTCAGACGGGTCAGGTTGGCACCCAGCTTCTTCAGATGCAGCTGCGCGACCTTCTCGTCCAGGTGCTTCGGCAGCACGTAGACGTTCTTGTCGTACTGGTCACCCTTCGTCCACAGCTCGATCTGGGCCAGGGTCTGGTTGGTGAAGGAGTTGGACATCACGAAGCTCGGATGGCCGGTGCCGCAGCCCAGGTTCACCAGGCGGCCTTCGGCCAGCATGATGATCCGGTTGCCGTTCGGCAGGATGATGTGGTCAACCTGCGGCTTGATGTTCTCCCACTCGTACTTGCGCATCGCGGCCACGGCGATCTCGGAGTCGAAGTGACCGATGTTGCAGACGATGGCCTGATCCTTCATGCGAGTCATGTGATCTTCGGTGATCACGTCCTTGTTACCGGTGGCGGTAACGAAGATCTCGGCCTTGTCGGCGGCCTCGTCCATCGTGACCACGCGGAAGCCTTCCATCGAGGCCTGCAGGGCGCAGATCGGGTCGATCTCGGTGATCCACACGGTGGCACCCAGGCCGGCCAGCGACTGGGCGGCACCCTTGCCGACGTCACCATAACCGGCGACCACGGCGATCTTGCCCGCGATCATCACGTCGGTGGCGCGCTTGATGGAGTCCACGGTGGACTCGCGGCAGCCGTACAGGTTGTCGAACTTGGACTTGGTGACCGAGTCGTTGACGTTGATCGCCGGGAAGGCCAGCTCGCCGTCCTTCGCCATCTGGTACAGGCGATGGACACCGGTGGTGGTCTCTTCGGTCACGCCCTTGATCTTGGCGAGCTGCTCGGAGTACCAGTTCGGCTGCTTGGCCAGGCGATCCTTGATCGAGGCAAACAGGGCGATCTCTTCTTCGTTCTCCGGGTTGGAGATGACGGACTGGTCCTTCTCGGCCTTGGCACCGATGTGCAGGAGCAGAGTGGCGTCACCGCCGTCGTCCAGGATCATGTTGGCGCCGCCGTCGAATTCGAAGATGCGGTGGCAGTAGTCCCAGTACTCTTCCAGGGTCTCGCCCTTCACGGCGAAGACCGGGGTGCCGTTGTCGGCAATCGCGGCCGCGGCGTGGTCCTGGGTGGAGTAGATGTTGCAGGAGGCCCAGCGCACGTCGGCGCCCAGGGCTTCCAGGGTCTGGATCAGAACCGCGGTCTGGATGGTCATGTGCAGGGAGCCGGCAATCTTGGCGCCCTTCAGCGGCTTGGAGGCCGCGAACTCTTCGCGGGTCTGGATCAGACCGGGCATTTCGGTCTCGGCGATCGCAATTTCCTTGCGGCCGAATTCGGCAAGGTTGATGTCCTTGACGACGTAATCGGTCGTTTTCTTGTCGTTCATCACAGCATTCATGGATCAACTTCTCCGGTTATCTGGATGAGCGCCGTGTTCACGTTTCAGGGGGACATCCGGCTGAGCCTGACGGTTAAACCGCTGCAGCGCTCCTCAGCCGGATGGGTATTTCGCTTACCAAATAGGGGTCTGTTTAGAGGCCCGCCATCTTCTTGAGTTCCTCGGCCTTGTCGGTGCGCTCCCAGGGGAGGTCGACGTCTTCGCGGCCGAAGTGACCATAGGCGGCGGTCGCCTTGTAGATCGGGCGCAGCAGATCCATCATCTGGATCAGGCCCCACGGGCGCAGATCAAACACTTCGCGCACGAAGCCTTCGATCTTGCGATCGTCGACCTTGCCGGTGCCGAAGGTGTCGACGGTGATCGAGGTCGGCTCGGCCACGCCGATGGCGTAGGAAACCTGGATCTCGCACTTGTCGGCCAGGCCGGCGGCGACGATGTTCTTGGCCACGTAGCGGCCGGCGTAGGCGGCGGAACGGTCCACCTTGGACGGGTCCTTGCCGGAGAACGCGCCACCACCGTGACGGGCCATGCCGCCGTAGGTGTCGACGATGATCTTGCGGCCGGTCAGACCGGCGTCACCCACCGGGCCCCCGATCTCGAACTTGCCGGTCGGGTTGATGTGAATCTTGTCATCCGAGACCTGGCTCAGCCATTCGTTCGGCAGCACCTTCTTGAAGATCTCTTCGTAGATCGCTTCCTTCAGGTCCTTCTGCGAGATGTCCGGGCTGTGTTGGGTGGACAGGACCACCGCGTCCAGGCCGGCCGGCTTGCCGTCTTCGTAGCGCAGCGAGACCTGGGACTTGGCGTCCGGGCGCAGCCACGGCAGCTTGCCGCTCTTCATCAGTTCGGACTGGATACGCACCATCTTGTGGGCGTAGAAGATCGGGGCGGGCATCAGGGTATCGGTTTCGCGCGCGGCGTAGCCGAACATCAGGCCCTGGTCACCGGCGCCCTGGGTGGCGCGGTCGGAGACGTCGCGGTCCACACCCATGGCGATGTCCTGGGACTGTTCACCCAGCACGTTCAGCACGGCGCAGGTCTTGCCGTCGAAGCCGACGTCGGAATCGTTGTAGCCGATCTCGCAGACCGTCTCGCGCACCAGCTTTTCGTAGTCGATCTGCGCGCCAGTGGTGATCTCGCCCAGCAGCATGACCATGCCGGTCTTGGTGGCGGTCTCGCAGGCGATACGCGCATGCGGGTCCTGCTCGATGATGGCGTCGACGATGGTGTCGGAGACCAGGTCGGCCATCTTGTCGGGATGGCCCGCGGAAACCGATTCCGAGGTGAAGATGTAATCGTTGGACATTAGGCGTTCCTTTGTGGGTCGTTTCGATTTAGTTTTGCGCAAAACGACCCGTACTGTAACGCAACTCGACGAGATTTTCTAAGCCCCCCCTCCCGGTGTTTGTGGGGCCCCGGGGCGCACGAATCCCGTCGAGACCGCGTTCTGGTGCGCTCTGGCACCGACTTGCCCCGATCGCGGAAAGTGGCCAAAATGCATCGCCTTTGCTGGGGCTGCTCGGGCCATTCCGTGTCTTTGAGCGCCGGCAGGATCTGTGTGCCCTCGATCGGTCGACCTGTCCGGGTCTGGCCGCCGCTGGCGCCCCGCGCCGCTGATCGCCGCCAGCCGAACCCAACACTATTTCGAAAGAGCAGGAGTTCAGCATGCCGACCCGTAGAGAGCTTGCCAATGCCATTCGCGCCCTGTCGATGGATGCCGTCCAGAAGGCCAATTCCGGCCACCCGGGCGCCCCAATGGGGATGGCGGATATCGCCGAAGTGCTGTGGAACGACTACATGCAGCACAACCCGGCCAACCCGCACTGGCCCGATCGCGACCGCTTCGTGATGTCCAACGGCCACGGCTCCATGCTGATCTACTCCCTGCTGCACCTGACCGGCTACGAGTTGCCTATGGACGAGCTCAAGCAGTTCCGTCAGCTGCACTCCAAGACCCCGGGTCACCCGGAATACGGCTACACCCCGGGTGTGGAGACCACGACCGGCCCGCTGGGCCAGGGGATCTCCAACGCGGTGGGCATGGCGCTGGCCGAGAAGATGATGGCCGCGCACTTCAACCAGCCCGAGCACGACATCGTTGATCATCACACCTACGCCTTCCTCGGCGATGGCTGCATGATGGAAGGGGTCTCCCACGAAAGCTGCGCGCTGGCCGGCACCCTGGGCCTGGGCAAGCTGATCGCCTTCTGGGATGACAACGGCATCTCCATCGACGGCGAAGTCGAGGGGTGGTTCACCGACGATACCCCGACCCGTTTCGAAGCCTATGGCTGGCACGTGGTACGTGGTGTGGATGGTCACGACGCCGATGCGGTCAAGGCCGCGATCGAAGAGGCACGCCAGAACAGCGACAAGCCGAGCCTGATCTGCTGCCGCACCGTGATCGGCTTCGGTTCGCCGAACAAGTGTGGCAAGGAAGAGTGTCACGGCGCCGCCCTGGGCGACGACGAAGTCGCGCTGACCCGCAAGGAGCTCGGCTGGAACCACGCCCCGTTCGAGATCCCGAACGAGATCTACGAAGGCTGGAGTGCAAAGGACAAGGGCGCCAAGGCCGAGTCCGAGTGGAACGAACGCTTTGCCGCGTACAAGCAGGCGCATCCGGAACTGGCCGCCGAGTTCGAGCGCCGCATGGCCGGTGACCTGCCGTCCGACTGGAGCGAAAAGGCCAACGCCTACATCAAGGAAACCGTCGAGAAGGCCGAGAAGGTCGCCTCGCGCAAGGCCTCGCAGAACGCGATCGCCGGCATGGCGCCGGCCGTCCCGGAACTGCTGGGCGGCTCCGCCGACCTGGCCGGCTCCAACCTGACCATGTACTCCGGCTCCAAGGGCGTCAGCAGGGACGATGCCGCGGGCAACTACGTCTACTACGGCGTGCGCGAGTTCGGCATGGCCGCGATCATGAACGGCATCGCCCTGCACGGCGGCTTCATCCCGTACGGCGGCACCTTCCTGATCTTCTCCGACTATGCCCGCAACGGCATCCGCATGTCCGCGCTGATGGGCCAGCGTGTCATGTACGTACTGACCCATGACTCCATCGGTCTGGGCGAAGACGGCCCGACCCACCAGCCGATCGAGCAGACCCCGAGCCTGCGCCTGATCCCCAACCTGAACGTCTGGCGCCCCTGCGACGCGGTCGAGACCGCCGTCGCCTGGAAGGCCGGTATCGAACGCACCGACGGCCCCTCCGCGTTCATCCTGTCGCGTCAGGGCCTGCCGCACATGGAGCGCGATGGCGAACAGCTCGCCAACATCGCCCGTGGTGGTTACATCCTGAAGGACTGCGACGGCACCCCGGACCTGATCTTTATCGCGACCGGCTCCGAGGTCGAGCTGGCGGTCAAGGCGGCCGAGGAGCTTGCCGGCGAAGGCAAGAAGGCGCGCGTCGTCTCCATGCCCTGCGTCGAGCTGTTCGAGCAGCAGGACCCCGCCTACCGGGAGGCCGTGCTGCCGGCCGCCGTGCGCAAGCGCGTGGCGGTCGAGGCGGGCGCCACTGCGGGCTGGTACAAGTTCACCGGTCTGGACGGCGCCGTGTTCGGCATGGATCGCTTCGGCGAGTCGGCCCCGGGTGGCGCCCTGTTCGACTACTTCGGCTTCAAGCCGGAGAACGTCGCCCAGATCGCCCGTGACGTGCTGAACGGCTAAGCTTACGTCCGCATCGATTTCGCATAAGCAAGAAAAGAGGAGACATCCTATGTCGATCAAGGTTGGTATTAACGGCTTCGGTCGTATCGGCCGCATGGCCTTCCGCGCCATCGCCAAGGACTTCCCGAACCTCCAGGTGGTCGGTATCAACGACCTGCTGGATCCGGAGTACCTGGCCTACATGCTGCGCTACGACTCCGTGCACGGCCGCTTCGAGGGTGACATCAGCGTCGACGGCGACCACCTGGTGGTGAATGGCAACCGCATCCGCCTGACCGCCGAGAAGGATCCGGCCGCGCTGAAGTGGGGCGACATCAACGCCGACATCGTGATCGAGTCCACCGGCCTGTTCCTGACCGCCGAGACCGCCCAGAAGCACCTGGACGCCGGCGCCAAGAAGGTCGTGATGTCCGCGCCGTCCAAGGATGACACCCCGATGTTCGTCTATGGCGTGAACCACGGTGACTACGCGGGCCAGAACATGGTCTCCGCTGCCTCCTGCACCACCAACGCCCTGGCCCCGGTGGCCAAGGTGCTGAATGACACCTGGGGCATCAAGCGTGGCCTGATGACCACCGTGCACGCCGCCACCGCGACCCAGAAGACCGTTGACGGCCCGTCCATGAAGGACTGGCGCGGCGGCCGCGGCATCCTGGAGAACATCATCCCGTCCTCCACCGGTGCGGCCAAGGCCGTGGGCAAGGTGCTGCCGGAACTGAACGGCAAGCTGACCGGCATGGCCTTCCGTGTGCCGACCTCCGACGTCTCCGTGGTCGACCTGACCGTGGAACTGAACGGCGACGCCAAGTACGACGACGTCTGCGCGGCCATGAAGAAGGCCTCCGAGGGCGAGCTGAAGGGCGTGCTGGGATACACCGACGAGCTGGTGGTCTCCACGGACTTCCGTGGCTACACCGCCCCGTCCGTGTTCGATGCTGGCGCCGGCATCCAGCTGGACCCGACCTTCGTGAAGGTCGTGGCCTGGTACGACAACGAGTACGGCTACACCTGCAACATGCTGCGCATGGTGGAGCACGTCGCCAAGTAAGGCCTGACGGCCGGGTCCTCGCGGGCCCGGCCGTTTTCCTTGTCCCGGGTTGACCGGGGACCAGAGGCCTGGGGCGAGCCCCGAACGGGGCTCGCCCGAAGCCTTTTTCTTTTCAACCGAATTTCGAGAGGTACTCCCATGTCTGTCATCAAGATGACCGATCTCGACCTGAATGGCCGCCGTGTGCTGGTGCGCCAGGACCTGAACGTGCCGGTGAAAGGCGGCAAGGTCACCTCCGACGCGCGTATCCGTGCGAGCCTGGAGACCGTGCAGAAGGCGCTGGACGCCGGCGCCGCGGTGATGCTGATGTCGCACCTCGGCCGCCCGACCGAGGGCGAGTTCTCCGAAGAGGATTCCCTGGCCCCGGTCGCCGAGCACATGGCCGGTCTGCTGGGCCGCGAGGTGCGTCTGGTACGGGACTACCTCGACGGTGTGGACGCCAAGCCGGGCGAGGTCATCCTGCTCGAAAACGTCCGCTTCAATGCGGGCGAGAAGAAGGACGACGAGGCGCTGGCGAAGAAGTACGCGGCCCTGTGCGACGTGTTCGTGATGGATGCCTTCGGTACGGCCCACCGCGCCCAGGCCTCGACCCACGGCGTGGCGAAGTTTGCCCCGCAGGCCTGCGCCGGTCCGCTGCTGGCCAAGGAGCTGGAGGCCCTGGGCAAGGCCCTGGAGACCCCGAAGCGCCCGCTGGTGGCCATCGTCGGCGGCTCCAAGGTCTCGACCAAGCTGACCGTGCTGGAGTCGCTGTCCAACGTAGTGGATCAGCTGATCGTCGGCGGCGGCATCGCCAACACCTTCATCGCGGCCCAGGGCCACGGTGTTGGCAAATCGCTGTACGAGGCGGACCTGGTCGACGAGTCCAAGCGCCTGATGGAGGCGGCCCGCGCCAAGGGCGGCGAGATCCCGGTGCCGACCGACGTGACCGTGGGCAAGGAATTCTCCGAGTCGACCCCGGCCGAGACCAAGTCGGTCGATGCCGTGGCCGATGACGACATGATCTTCGACGTCGGTCCCGAGACCGCGGCGACCTACGCCGAGGCCCTGCGCAACGCCGGCACCATCGTCTGGAACGGCCCCGTCGGCGTGTTCGAGTTCGACCAGTTCGCCGCCGGTACCAAGGCCCTGGGCGAGGCCATTGCCGAGAGCAATGCGTTCTCCATCGCCGGCGGTGGTGACACCCTGGCCGCGATCGACAAGTACAACCTGGCCGATCGCATCAGCTACATCTCCACCGGTGGTGGTGCCTTCCTCGAGTTCCTGGAAGGCAAGACCCTGCCGGCCGTCGCCATCCTGGAAGAGCGCGCCCGCGGCTGATGCCCGGCGCGCTCTCCGCTGACGGAGAGCGACGCGGATGAGACGTACCAAGATCGTGGCCACCCTCGGGCCGGCCACGGATACCGACGAGGCCATGGAGGTCATCATCCGGGCCGGCGTGGATGTGGTTCGGCTGAACTTCTCGCATGGCGACCCGGATGACCACCGTGCCCGCCTCGCACGCCTGCGCGCCGCGGCGGATCGGGCGGGTCGCTGCGTTGGGGTGCTTGGCGATCTGCAGGGCCCGAAGATCCGCATCGACCGCTTTCGCGAAGGCCGGGTCCAGCTCCAGGAGGGCGCATCCTTCGCGCTGGACGGGGACCTGGATCGCGACGCCGGGGATGGGACCCAGGTCGGGCTGACCTACAAGGAGCTGCCGCAGGACGTGCGTCCCGACGACATCCTTCTGCTGGATGACGGACGCATTGTGCTCAAGGTGATCGCCGTCAACGGGGCGCGCATCGAGACGACCGTCGTGGTCGGGGGCGAGCTGTCCAACAACAAGGGCATCAACCGCCAGGGCGGCGGCCTGTCCGCCCCCGCGATCACCGACAAGGACCGCGAGGATATCCGTCTGGCGGCCGAGCTGCAGGTGGACTACCTGGCCGTCTCCTTCCCGCGTTCCGCGCAGGACCTGCACCTGGCGCGCAGCCTGCTGAAGGACGCCGGCTGGGAGGCCGGTATCTGCGCGAAGATCGAGCGTTCCGAGGCCCTGGAGGTGATCGACGAGATCATCGCCGCCTCCGAGGTCATCATGATCGCGCGCGGGGACCTCGGCGTGGAGATCGGTGATGCCGAGCTGCCCGGCGTGCAGAAGACCCTGATCTCGCGGGCGCGCACCCTCAATCGTCTGGTCATCACGGCGACCCAGATGATGGAGACCATGATCCAGAACCCCATCCCGACGCGAGCCGAGGTCTTCGACGTGGCCAACGCGGTGCTCGACGGCACGGACGCGGTGATGCTCTCCGGCGAGACCGCGACGGGTCGCTATCCGGCGCGCGTGGTCGAGAGCATGGACCGGATTTGCGAGGCCGCCGAGCGTCAGCGCGCCGCGCGCCAGTCGGATCACCGCATGGATTCGACCTTTGGCCGCGTGGACGAGGCCATCGCGATGGCCACGATGTACACGGCCAATCACCTGGACGTGGCGGCCATTGCTGCGCTGACCGAATCCGGTTCCACGGCCCTGTGGATGTCGCGTATCAGCTCCGGTATCCCGATCTACGCGCTCACCCAGCACGAGTCCACCAGCCGCCGTATGACGCTCTATCGCGGGGTATATCCCCGGATCCTGGAACCGATCCCCGAAAGCCACGAGAGCCTGAACCGTGAGGCGGTCAACTTGCTCCGGGCCGAGGGCGTCGTGCAGGATGGCGGGCTGGTTATCATTACCAAGGGTGATTTGCAGGGCGAGCATGGCGGCACCAACGCCATGAAGATCGTGCGCGTTGGCGACGAGCTGTGAGCCGACGCGGCCCCCTGACAATCCCAAGATTTTTTACTACGTCAGTCCGATCCCGTTAAGGAGGAACCCATGGCACTGATCTCCCTTCGCCAACTGCTGGACCATGCCGCCGAGCATGGCTACGGCATGCCGGCCTACAACGCGAACAACATGGAACAGATCCATTCGATCATGGAAGCGGCCGCCGAGGTCGACTCTCCAGTGATCATTCAGGCCTCGGCCGGTGCGCGCAAGTACGCCGGCGAGCCCTTCCTGCGTCGCATGATCGAGGCCGCCGCCGAGCAGTACCCGGACATCCCGATCGTCCTGCACCAGGACCACGGCTCCGAGCCCGCGGTCTGCCTGCGCTCGATCCAGTCCGGCTTCACCTCGGTGATGATGGACGGCTCGCTGATGCCCGACATGAAGACTCCGGCCAGCTACGACTACAACCGTGACGTGACCGCCAAGGTCGCCGAGATGGCGCATTCCTGCGGCGTGTCCGTGGAAGGCGAACTGGGCTGCCTGGGTTCGCTGGAAACCGGCATGGCCGGTGAGGAAGACGGTTCCGGTGCCGAAGGCAAGCTGTCCCACGACCAGCTGCTGACCGATCCGGACGAGGCGGCCGACTTCGTGAAGAACACCAAGTGCGACGCCCTGGCGATCGCCATCGGTACCTCGCACGGCGCCTACAAGTTCACCCGTCCGCCGACCGGGGACATCCTCGCCATCGAGCGCATCAAGGAGATCCACAACCGCATTCCGGATACCCATCTGGTCATGCACGGTTCGTCCTCGGTGCCGCAGGAATGGCTGCAGATCATCAACAACTACGGTGGCGACATGGGCGAGACCTATGGCGTGCCGGTTGAAGAGATCCAGGAAGGCATCAAGCACGGCGTGCGCAAGGTCAATATCGACACCGACCTGCGCATGGCCTCCACCGGCGCGGTGCGCAAGTTCCTGGCGGAGAACCCGAAGGAATTCGATCCCCGCAAGTTCCTGAAGGCCTCCACCGCGGCCATGAAGGACATCTGCAAGGCCCGCTTTGAGGCCTTCGGTTGCGCCGGCATGGCGTCCAAGATCAAGCCGGTCTCGCTGGACGACATGGTCGCTCGCTACAAGAGCGGCGAGCTGGATCCCAAGGTCAACTGATCTGCGGATCGCAGCACGGAAAAGGGGGCTTCGGCCCCCTTTTTTTATGCGATCATGTCGCCAATTCCGATCAATCCGGAGCGTTTATCCAATGCAGCGACTGATCCATCTTTGCCTGACCGCGCTGGTGGTGGCTGCGCTGTCCGCCACTGCCCACGCCAACCCGTTCAGCCGCGAGGTTGACCCGCAGGACATCGTCGATCGGGCGAAGGTCACGCTGGAGCGTCTGGCCACGCACCCCGAATATGAACACCTGCAGGAAGATCTGCGTACCGCTCGAGGTGTCGTGATCTTTCCGCGTATCGGGCGTGGTGCCTTCCTGATCGGGGGCTCCGGGGGCATGGGTGTGTTCCTCGCCTGGGACGAGGACAAGGGCGACTACTCACCGGTTGCCTTCTATTCGCTGGGGTCGATCAGTTTTGGCATGCAGTTCGGGGGGGATGCCGCCGAGGTCGTGATGGTCGCACGTACCCAGGATGCAGTTGATTCGATGTTCGGTTCCGCCATTCGTCTCGGCGCCGACGCCTCCGTTGCCGCCGGTCCGGTCGGGGCCGGGCGTGGCTCCACCCCGACGGCCGACTTTCTGACCTATTCCCGCTCGCGTGGGGCCTACCTGGGGATGAGCCTGTCCGGCTCGCGCCTGACTGTGCGCGACGACTTCAACGAGGCGTACTACGGCGAGGCGCAGCGGCCGGTGCACATCATCGAAAGCCGACGTGTGGATCACGCCGGGACGCGCGAGCTGCGTGATCTGCTGGCCTCGTTCCGTCAGTCCGGTGAGGCCGCCGAGCCGGAGAGCGGGAATGGTGCCATGCGCCCGGATCAGACCCTGGACGAAGTGACGCCGGGCGAGGGCGGCATCCGCCAGGACGACTTCCAGATCGAGAGCTTCTGAGTCGCGTCCTGTGGGGCTATCCCCTCCGGCAGCGACAGGATCGGCGCGGCCGTGTACCGGGTCAGCGCCCCGGCGTTGTCCAGCAGGGCATCGGTATCGGCGCGGCGCCGGTTGAGCACGATCCCGGCCAGTTGCAGGCCACGACGTTCCAGGGCCTCCAGTGTCAGCAGGCAGGTGTTCAGCACCCCTAGCCGGTCCTCGGCGACCAGCAGGACCGGAAGGCCCAGGGCCTGCGCCAGGTCGGCGTTCAGGCCATCGCCGCAGAGCGGCGAATAGAACCCGCCCGCGCCTTCCACCAGTCGGGGGGCGTTACCCGGTGTCTCGCAGGCCTGCGCCAGTTGCGCAACCGTCAGCCGCACACCCTGGCGCGCGGCGGCCTGATCGGGCGCCAGCGCATCGGGAAACCGCCAGGGTGTCACCTGCTCCACGGCCGTCGCGGGCAGGCCGGCCGCCGCCGTCAGGGCGGCGCCATCCTCGGGGAACAGCGTGCCGTCGCGCTCGGGGCAGCCCGATTCCACCGGCTTGCGCGGCTGCGGGGCCAGGCCCTCGGCGCGCCATGCTGACAGCAGGGCGCAGCCGACAAAGGTCTTGCCGATCCCGGTATCGCTCCCGGTAACGAACAGGCCTTGTGGCACGCCGATCATGCGTCGCGGGTCAGGCGTTCCAGGGCCTCGCGGTAGCGCGCGGCCGTTTGCTCCGCGACCTCGGTCGGCAGCTCGGGTCCGGGGGCGGTCTTGTCCCAGTCCAGGGTCTCGAGATAGTCGCGCACGTACTGCTTGTCGAAGGACTCGGGGCTGTGACCCGGCGCGTATTGATCGGCCGGCCAGAAGCGCGAGGAATCGGGGGTGAGGACCTCGTCGATCAGGTGCAGGGTCCCGTTCGCGTCCACACCGAATTCGAACTTGGTGTCCGCGATGATGATCCCGCGCTCGGACGCGTAGTCGCGCGCCATCGCGTAGATCGCCAGTGCGGCATCGCGTACCTGTCGGGCCCGTTCCTCGCCGATCGTCTCCACCACAGTGGCGAAGTCGATGTTGGCGTCGTGATCGCCGACCGCGGCCTTGGTGCTGGGGGTGAAGATCGCCTCCGGCAGCTTCGAGGCCAGTTCCAGGCCGGGCGGGAGCGGGATGCCGCAGACCGCGCCGCTGGCCTGGTAGTCTTTCCAGCCGGACCCGATCAGGTAGCCGCGCACCACCGCTTCCACCGGCAGCGCCTCGAGCCGGCGAATCACCAGGCTGCGCCCCTCCAGTGGCGCCCGGATCGCCGTGTCGGGGACCACCTGCTCCAGCGGGATGCCGGTCAGCTGGTTGGGGATGCCCAGCTCGCGTTCGACCTTGTGCATCCAGAACTCGGTAATCGCGGTCAGCATGCACCCCTTGCCCGGGATCGGGGTCGGGAGGATCACGTCAAAGGCCGACAGGCGGTCGGTGGTGACCATCAGCCAGTGGTCTGCATCGACCGCGTACAGGTCACGCACCTTGCCGCGATGGACCAGGTCGAGATCGGGGATGTGGCTTTCCAGCAGGGCGTCGCTCATCAGTGCTTCCGTTCGGTCGGCTTGTGGTTAGTCGTCTGCCAGTTCGGCGATCAGGTCGTGCTCGTCGGTGTCCGTGATCGCGACCTCGATGAAGTCCCCGATATCCACCGATGTCGGGTCGATCCCGGCCACGCGGATTACGCCGTCGATCTCCGGAGCCTCCGCGGCGGACCGGGCAATCACGGTCCCGTCCGCGTGCACCTCGTCGACCAGCACCACCGGCTGGCTGCCGATCCGGCGGCGCAGCCGGTCGGCGCTGATCCGGGCCTGCACGTCCATGAAGCGCGCCAGACGTTCTTCGCGCACGGCCTCCGGTACCGGGTCCGCCAGTTCGTTCGCGGCCGCACCCTCCACAGGCGAGTAGGCGAAGGCGCCGACGCGGTCGAGCTGCGCCTCGTGCAGAAACTCCAGCAACGTCTCGAACTCGGCCTCGGTCTCCCCCGGAAAGCCCACGATAAACGTCGAGCGCAGGGTCAGGTCGGGGACTTGCTCGCGCCACTTCGCAATGCGTTCCAGCACGCGCTCGGCGGCGGCCGGGCGGCGCATCGCCTTGAGTACCCGGGGGTGGCCATGCTGCAGCGGCATGTCCAGATACGGCAGGATCCCGCCATCCTCGCCCGAGCCCATCAGAGGGATCAGTCGATCCACGTGAGGGTAGGGGTAGACGTAGTGCAGACGCACCCAGATGCCGAGCTGGCCCAGTGCCTCGGCCAGGTGGGCGATGTCGGAGCGGATCGGGCGTCCGCCATGGAAACCGGTGCGGTATTTCACGTCCACGCCATAGGCCGAGGTGTCCTGCGAGATCACCAGGATCTCGCGCACGCCGGCCGCGGCCAGGCGCTCCGCCTCGGCCAGCACCTCGCCGATCGGGCGGCTGACCAGGTCGCCGCGCAGGCTCGGGATGATGCAGAAGCTGCAACGGTGGTTGCAGCCCTCGGAGATCTTCAGGTAGGCATAGTGGCGCGGGGTCAGGCGGATACCTTGCGGTGGCACCAGCGACTCGAACGGAGTCGCCGGCGGCGGCAGGTGCTCGTGCACCGCGCCCACGACTTCATCAAAGGCATGCGGGCCGGTGACCGCGAGCACGCCCGGGTGGGTCTCGTGGATGCGCTCCGCGTCCTTGCCCAGGCAGCCGGTCACGATGACTCGGCCATTGGCATCCATGGCCTCGCCGATCGCGTCCAGGGATTCGGCCACCGCATCGTCGATAAAGCCGCAGGTATTGACCACCACCAGGTCCGCGCCGTCGTAGTCGGCGGCGATCTCGTAACCCTCGGCGCGCAGGCGCGTCAGGATCTGCTCGGAGTCGACCAGGGCCTTTGGGCAGCCGAGGCTGACAAAGCCCACGCGCTGCACGTTGTCGGGAGACGGGGTGTTGCTTTTATTCACAGTACGTTTTCGCCTTCTGGGAGCGGCTCCGGGCGCGCCCGGATCCTGGTGCGCCAGTCGGTGTTCTCCCGGATTGTTCTTTTGATTGAACGGGTTGCGTGTTCGGGTTGTCGGTCGGGGGCGGGTTGCGCTGCCCCACTTGGTCCCGGGCGCGGCAGTCGCTGACAATTCGTCCACAAGGTTATCCACAGGCCGCTTTGAATCCCTCGAAGGGGCGCTATCTTCAGGGGCTTGCGTACACAGGCCCCGCCTCCCGGCCTTAACGCGGGACCTTGCAACAGCCCCGCGAAGGCGGCTATGCTATCGCACTTTTCGCCAGAACACGCGTGAGCCGACCATGAAAGCCGACATTCATCCGAACTACCACAACGTCAAGGTCATCTGCAGCTGCGGCACGCAGTTCGAGACCCGTTCCACTCTCTCGAAGGACGAGATGCACGTGGACGTGTGCTCGCAGTGCCATCCGTTCTACACCGGCAAGCAGAAGATCGTTGACACCGCCGGTCAGGTCGACAAGTTCAACCGCCGCTTCGCATTCTAGGGAGACGCTGGTCTAATCGCGCGTCCGCGCTCGAGTCGCTTTTGCGTGCGAACAAGGCGCGGTGACTGCCGTGCAGTCATTCTGCACAAAGGAACCGCAACGCCGTTCTCGCGCAAAAGCGGCCGAGCCCCTTCGGGGTTGGCACCCCAGGTTCCCCGATCCGGCGTTGCGGCCCTTGCCGGTAGAACCACTACCGGCTGCGCACCGCGCCTTGTCTCGGAAAACCTGGGGTGTCAACGCGGACGTGCGATTAGACCAGCGTCTCCCTAGAGTGCGTTCGCGCCCGATGGCGCGAGGCGGTTTCTGGCAGGGCGTCCAGCGGATGCTTGTGCCAAGCAACGAGGGCGCCCTGCGGGGCGCCCTCGTTTGTTTCGTCTCGCTGTCGGCGTGGCTGCTCGCGCCGGTGGCCGCGGCGCAATGTGCGCTGGAGGACCACGATCCGCGCGATCTGCAGCGCGTGACGGTCGAGCGTGTGTGGGCGCCGGATGCCCTGGAACTGGAAGACGGGCGACACATCCGTCTGCTGGGTCTGGCACCGGTGGCCCCGCTTCCGCCGGTTGCGCCACAGCTGCTGCCAGTCGGCTTCGGGCTGGACTTGAGCGAGTCCCTGGAGGAACGCCTGCGCGGCGTCGGTCAGCGCCTGGTGCTGTTGCCGGGGCGTCCGGCCCGCGACGCCTATGGCCGCCTGCGCATGCATGCCTGGATCGACGATGGGCCGCTGCTGGCGGCCAGCCTGATTGGGGATGGCCTGGCGATGCCGCGCCCCGGGCCGGAACCGGGGCCCCTGGACGAGTGCTATTACGGGGCCGAGGCCGCGGCACGGGAAGCGCCGCGAGGGCTCTGGCTGGAGCGGCTCGAGGCCCTCCCGGTCGGCTGGCTGGAGCCACCGCGCGAGCGCTCGCAGGGGCGGTTGCGGGTCCAGGGCGAGGTGATCGACGTGCGCGTGCGCGACCCGCACTGGGTCCTGGTCCTGGACGGACTGCTGGACCTGCTGATCTCCGGGGATGATCGCGATTTTTTCGAGGATATGGAACCCCGCTCACTGCTGGGTAACACCGTTGTTGCACGCGGCACGGTGTATCCTTGGAGGGAGCGAGGGCGGATGCGGATCCGCCACCCCTTTGATCTCGAGGTACTTGATCGATGAACGCCCTGTCCCGCCTGTTTCCCCGTCGCTGGGCGGCGCTGGCCCTGACGCTGCTGATCGGCACGGGCCTGGCCGTCGCGCTGCCGGGCTGCACCACCAATCCGGTCACCGGGCGCTCGCAGCTGATGCTGGTCTCCGAGAATCAGGCGATCGATGCCTCGCGCACCGCCTATGTGGAGATGCTCGCCCCGGCGCGCGAGGAGGGGCGCGTGGACGCCGACCCCGAGATGACCGCGCGCGTGCAGCAGATCACCGAGCGCGTGGTGGCGCAGGCGGTCCAGTACCGCCCCGAGACCGCCGACTGGGAGTGGGAGATTCGCGTGATCGAGGCGCCGGACACGGTCAACGCCTTCGCCATGGCCGGTGGCAAGATGGCGATCTACTCCGGCATCATCGAGCAGCTGGAGCTGACCGATGACGAGCTGGCGCAGATCATCGGCCACGAGATCGCCCATGCGCTGTCTGCGCACACGGCCGAGAAGATGTCCGTGGCCCTGGCCAGCAATCTCGCGGTGGCGGGCTATGCGATGACCGGCGACCGTTCGCCCGTCGCGCTGACTGGCGCCGCGCTCGGGGCCGCGCTCGCGGTGCAGCTGCCCCACAGCCGCCGGATGGAATCGGAAGCCGACCGCATCGGGATCGAACTGGCCGCGCGGGCCGGTTATGATCCGGACGCAGCCGCGAGCCTATGGCGCAAGATGGCGGAGCAGGCCAACGGACGCCATCCGGTGTTCCTGAGCACGCACCCGGCGCCCGAGTCGCGCCAGCGCGATTTGACCCGCATGGCCGACGAATTCCGCCCGCTTTACGAGCAGGCACAGCGGCGATCGGTCCCGACGCATCCGGTCAATTAGTCACGGTTCACCGCGGGAACGGGCGCTGCGGCTCCCGTCCCCACGCACTTGCCAAGAAGGCCTCGCATTACCATGACCAAGGATTTCACCCAGCGCGCGCTGGACTACCACGAACAGCAGCCGGCCGGGAAGCTGGCCATCCATATCACCAAGCCCACGGCGACCCAGGATGATCTCTCCCTGGCCTATTCGCCGGGCGTGGCCGCGCCGGTGCGCGCGATTGCCTCCGACCCGGAGCTCGCCTACCGCTATACCGGCAAGGGCAACCTGGTCGCGGTGATCACCGATGGCACAGCCGTGCTGGGGCTGGGCAATGTCGGCGCGCTGGCGGCCAAGCCGGTGATGGAGGGCAAGGGCGTGCTGTTCAAGGCCTTCGCCAACATCGACGTCTACGACATCGAGGTGGATGCGCCGCAGCCGGAGGACTTCATCAACACCGTGGCCCGCATTGCCGGCGGTTTCGGCGGGATCAACCTCGAGGACATTGCCGCACCGCACTGCTTCGAGATCGAGCGCCGCCTGTCCGAGCGCCTGGATATCCCCGTCTTCCACGACGACCAGCACGGCACGGCGGTCATCACCGCGGCCGGTCTGGTCAATGCCCTGGAGATCCAGGGCAAGAAGCTCAGTGACGCGAAGATTGTCTGTGTGGGCGCCGGCGCGGCCGGCATCGCCTCCATGCAGCTGCTGCTGCGCCTGGGGGCGAGCAAGAAGAACCTGTTCATGGTGGACCGCAAGGGCGTGATCCACAGCCAGCGCAACGACCTGAATGAATACAAGCAGATCTTCGCGGTCGATACCGAGGCGCGCACGCTGGAAGACGCCTGCGACGGGGCGGATGTCTTCATCGGGCTGTCGGGCCCCGATCTGCTGACGCCCGAGATGCTGAAATCCATGGCGCCAAAGCCGGTGATCTTCGCGCTGTCCAACCCGGATCCGGAGATCCGTCCGGAACTGGCGCTCGAGACGCGCGATGACCTGATCATGGCCACGGGCCGCTCGGACTACCCCAACCAGGTCAACAACGTGCTGGGCTTCCCGTTCATCTTCCGCGGTGCGCTGGATGTGCGCGCGCGCCGGATCAATGACGAGATGCTGGTCGCGGCCGTGCATGCGCTGGCCGCGCTCGCCCGCGAGCCGATCCCGCAGGCGGTGCTGGACGCCTACGGCCTGGAGGCACTCGAGTTCGGTCCGCATTACATCCTGCCGACCCCGTTCGATCCGCGCCTGATCGATACCGTGCCGCAGGCGGTCGCCCAGGCGGCGCGCGACAGCGGCGTCGCCCGCCGCTAAGGAACCGCTGATTGATCAGCGTTTCCTTGCGGCACAGAGGCGTGCCGCCGGAATCGACCACCGCAGGTGGTTCATTCCGGTAACCAAACTCCACCCCCCCGTCAGACGAGGGAAGCATGCAGAAAATCGCCATCATCGGAGCCGGACGCGTCGGCGAATCCACTGCCCAGTTTCTGGCCCGGCGCGATGTCGCCCGCGAGATCGCGTTGCTGGACGTGCGCGAGGGTGCGGCGGCCGGTGCGGCACTGGATATCCAGGAGACCGCACCCCTGCTGCGCTTCGATACGCGACTGAGCGGCAGTCACGAACCCTCGGTAATCGCCGGGGCGGAACTGGTGATCGTCACGGCCGGGCTGCCGCGCAAGCCGGGTATGTCGCGCTCCGATGTCCTGGACAAGAACGTCGAGATCCTCGATCAGATCCTGCAGGACATCCTCGTCCATGCGCCGCAGAGCCGCATCCTGGTGGTGTCCAACCCGGTCGACGTGCTGACCTACCGCGCCTGGCAGAAGACCGGCTGGAGCCGCGATCGGGTCTTCGGGCAGGCGGGGGTCCTGGACACCTCGCGCATGGCGGCCTTTATCGCCCTGGAGACGGGGCTGTCCACCCACGACATCCAGGCCCTGGTGCTGGGCGGTCATGGCGATGCGATGGTGCCGCTGCTGCGCTATTCCAGTGTCAACGGCGTGCCGCTGCACCACTTCATGGACCAGGCAACGCTGGACAATATCGTCGAGCGTACCCGCCACGGGGGTGCCGAGATCCTCGCCCTGAAGCAGACCTCCAGCGCCTATGGTGCACCCGCCGCGGCGATCGCCGAGATGGTCGAGGCGATCGCCCTGGATCGTCGACGCGTCCTGCCGACCGTGGCTCTGCTGGAAGGGGAATACGGGGAGCGTGACGTGGCGATGGGCGTGCCCTGCATCCTCGGCCAGGGGGGCATGGAGCGGGTGATCGAGCTGGCGCTGGACGCCGACGAGCGCGCGGGCTTCGACCAGTCCATCGCCGGGGTGCGCAAGGACCTTGAACGCCTGCACTGAGTCGCACGCGGGACCGCCGTGCCCGACCCTGACGCTGGTCGACTCCAGCATCTTTGTCTTTCGTGCCTGGTTCGCGCGCGGGCTGGACCCGGATCCTCTCGGACGTCCGGGCGGGGCCGTGCACGGGCTGGTGCATTCGCTCTGCCAGTGGCTGCCCGCCTGCGCCCCGGGCCCGATCGCCTTTTGTTTCGACGAGAGCCTGCGCCAGGGTTTTCGCCACCGGCTCGACCCCACCTACAAGGCCCACCGCCCGCCGGCCCCGCCCGAGTTGCGCGAGCAGTTCGCGCGTATCCGGGAACTGCTCGGGCAGCTCGGCTTCCGGACCCTGGCCCATCCCGAGTATGAGGCCGATGACCTGATCGCCAGCCTGGCGCGAGCCGGCCGGGCCGCGGGTTTCCGCATCGAGGTCAAGAGCGCGGACAAGGACCTGACCCAGGTCATCCTCGGTGATCAGGACCGGCTGCACGACCCGGAACGCGGGACCGCGCTGGATCGCCGCGCGATCGAGAAGCGCTTTCGCATCCGTCCGGAACAGGTTGCCGACATGCTCGCCCTGGCGGGCGATGCCAGCGACAACATCCCGGGTATCGAGGGCGTGGGCCCCAGGACCGCGGCGCGGATCCTGCGCCGCCTGGGCGATCTGGAGACGGTACTCGCCGATCCGCAGGCCGTGGCGCGCTGCACTATCCGCCGGGCCGACGCGGTAGCCGCGCGCATCGCCGGGCAGTCGGACCGGCTGTGCCTGTCGCGCCGCCTGACCGGTCTGGTGGACCGCATCCCCGACCTGCCGCGGCTCGAGACACTGCACCCCACCGGGCCGAAACCCGATGCCGCGCGCTGGCTCGCGGAACTCGGGGTGGCGCGCGATTATCATGGTTGCCTGCTGGCGGCCGCCGGTGCCTGGCGGTCCACGACCCCGGAGATTGCATGAGCCCACGTTCTGTTCTCTACGCCATCCTTGCCGCGGGCCTGGTGTGGCTGCTGCTGGTCAGTGCGCAGGTGCAGGCGCATCCGCATGCCTGGATCGACCTGGAGATCACGCTGGAACGCGATGGCGAGGGGCGCATCAGCCACATGCTGCATCGCTGGCGCTTCGACCCGACCTACGGGCAGTACCTCTACGAGGACGCCCTGGCGCATCAGGAGGGCGCGACCGAAGACGAGAAGCTGCAGGCGCTCGCCCGCGAGATCCTCGGCAACCTCGAGGAATACGAGTGGTACAGCCATGTCGAGGCCGGCGGGCGCGAGGTGGACGTCGTTGCCGAGCCCGATCCGTCCATGCGCATGGAAGAGGGGCTGCTGTTCTTCCGTTTCCGCCTGGCGCTGGACGAGCCAGTCGATGTGGGTTCCGAGACCCTGGCGTACAAGGTCTACGATCCGACCTATTTCATCGAGCTCCTGCACGAGGAGCCGGCCGGTACGCGCATCATCGAGGCCGACGGGCTCGCGGCCGCGGGCTGCAGTGCAGAGCTGGAGCGCCCCCGCCCGGATCCCCAACTCGTCGCCAAGGCCATGATGCTCGATTACGGGGCCACGGTGGACTATGACCTGGGACGCCATTTCGCCCAGCGCGTAACCGTGCGCTGCGATTAATGTCCCGAATCGTGTTGTTCCACAAGCCCTGGGGCGTGCTGCCGCAGTTCACCGACCCGGAAGGGCGCCCCACGCTGGCGGATTACATCGACATCCCCGGGGTGTACCCGGCCGGGCGTCTGGATCGCGACAGCGAGGGGCTGATGGTGCTGACCGACGACGGGCGCCTGAATGCGCGGCTGACCCAGCCGCGGCACAAGACCAGCAAGACCTACTGGGTACAGGTAGAGGGCGAGCCCGATGACGCCGCTCTGGAGGCCCTGCGTACCGGGGTGGACCTGAAGGACGGGCGCACGCAGCCGGCGAAGGTCGAGCGCATGACACCGCCTGACCTGCCGGAGCGCGACCCGCCCGTGCGCTTTCGCAAGTCCGTCCCGACCACCTGGCTCGCGCTGACCCTGCACGAGGGGCGCAACCGCCAGGTGCGGCGCATGACCGCCGCGGTGGGGCATCCGACCCTGCGCCTGGTGCGCTACCGGGTGGCCTCCTGGACCCTGGACGGAGTGGAACGCGGAGCCTTTTCCGTGATCGAACGCGAGTGAAACCGGCCACAGGCACCGCACCGGTGCAACGCGGGATTGTCGCGGAATGCGGCCCGGCCGGTGCGAAATCACCACAAGACCATTGCGCCCGCCACAGGTCGTGCGGAATATGAACGGATCAGACAAGCGAGAACGCAACCCGATGCGCCTGCCCAGGATACTCACCACGGGTCTGACCGGTCTGGTCATGGCCTTCGCCGCCGGGGCCCCGGCGGCGAACCCGGCCCCGACCGGAATGGTCTTCGAACGCAGCCTGTTCCTGCATGCCGAACGTGCCCTGAGCCGTGGCGACATGGTGGCCTACCGCAATGCCCGCAGTACGCTCGAGGGCTATCCGCTGACGCCCTATCTGGATCATCGCGAACTGGCGCGCGACCTGGGGCGCGCGGACCCCGATGCGGTGCGGGCCTTTATCGAGGAGCACGACGACACCCCGCTGGCCGGCCAGTTGCGCAGCAACTACCTCTCCTATCTGGCCCGTGAGGAGGCCTGGTCGCGCTATCTCGACTTTGCCGACGACGGCCGCGACCTCTCCGTGACACAGGACTGTCAGCGGCGCAAGGCGCTGATCGAGACCGGCAATACCTCCGCGGCGATCGAGGACATGGACTCCATCTGGCTGCACGGCCAGTCCCGTCCCAGTGTCTGCGATCCGGCGCTCAAGGCCTGGCGCGATGCCGGCGGGCTGACCGAAGAGCTGGCCTGGGACCGTTTCGCCCTGGCGATGCAGGCGCGCCAGACCGGGCTCGCGAGCTACCTGCGCCGCTATCTGGCGAGCTCCGATCGCGACTGGGCGGAGCGCTGGCTGGAGCTCGAATCGCGACCGTCGCGGGTGGTCGAGGTGGACTTCCGCGCGGATGAGCATCGCTCCGCCGAGGCGATGCTGGAACAGGCGTTCAAGCGCTGGATTCCGCAGGACCTGGATGCCGCTTTGAAGGGCTGGGAGGAACGGAGCGAGCGCTTGGGCTTGTCGACGGAGACCGCTCGCGAGATCGAGCACGCGCTTGCGTTGCGTCTGGCGCTGCGCTATCGGGACGAAACACTGGCCGTCATGGACGAGCTGGACGCGGAGGTGTTCGACGATCAGTTGCGCCAGTGGCAGGTGCGGGCTGCTCTGCACCAGCGTGACTGGGAGACCGTCAAAAGCGCGATTCGTGCCATGAGCCGCGACGCCCGTGACGAGACTGCCTGGCAGTACTGGTATGCCCGTGCACTGGAGCAGCTGGGCGATGCCGACGAAGCGCGCTTCTTCTACGAACGGGCGGCGCGTGAGCGCAACTTCCACGGATTCCTGGCGGCCGACCGTCTGGGGCAGCCCTACCGCATTGCGCACCAGCCCCTGCAACTGGGCCATGGCGCGCGCGAATCGATCATGGAGCGGCCGTCCATGCAGCGCATGCGCGAGCTGGTGGCGCTGGACCGCTACGCTGAGGCACGCCGCGAATGGACCCGCACCGTCGCCAGCATGGAGCCGCCCGAGCTCGAGGCCGCGGCGGCCGAGTTCGCCGACTGGAACTGGTACGACCGCGCGATCTTCACCATCGCGCGGGCCCGCAACTGGGACGACATCGAGCTGCGCTTCCCGCTGGCCTTCGATTCCGTAATCGTCCCGGGCGCGGAAAAACAGGGCATCGACCCGGCCTGGGCGATGGCGATTGCCCGCCAGGAGAGCGCCTTTCTGCATGACGTGCGCTCCGGGGCCGGGGCGCTGGGGGTGATGCAGATCATGCCGGCGACCGGGCGCTCGATCGCTTCCAGCGCCGGGGTCCGGGTCAACTCCGACTGGGACATCCTCGACCCGGCGACCAACGCGACCCTGGGCACGTACTACCTGCGGCGCAACCTGGACCGCTTTGGCGGGCACAGCCTGCTGTCCACGGCGGCCTACAATGCCGGGGCCCATCGCGTGCGCTCCTGGCTGCCGGACGACGGCGAGATGGACGCGGACATCTGGGCCGAGCTGATCCCGTTCTCGGAGACGCGTGACTACGTGCGCCGGGTGTATGCCTACCAGATCGTCTATGCGGTGCGCTTGGGGCAGGACCCGCCGTCGCTGTCGCAGCTGCTGTTCCCGGTGACGCCGGAATCCAGGCTCGCGGCGAGCCGCGAGGATCACCTCCGGGCGCTACGCAACATGCGCGAGGACCTCGCGCTCGGTCGCGCCTTCTGCGACGCACCCGGCTACACCGAGAACGCCTGCTGACGGGCCGGGGCTGCTTCACGCGCTGAGGCTGGCCCTGGTTCGTCGTCGGTGTTTACGGTGGCTTCGTCCGGCCGCCTGCCTGCGCTCACTCGCGAGCGCGCCGCGCCAGTTCTTAATCAAAAACGGGCTTCTTTGCTCGTGCAAAGAAGTACCCAAGAAACACGCCCGGGATTCGCCCGGGGACCTTGCTCCGGCCGCGCCAGGCCGGCGGCGCTGAAACTCGCTTCGCTCAGACAGTCAGCGCCCCGTTTCTATTTTGAATCGTCCGGCCTGTCACGCCCTCCACAAGGGGCTCATACCGGGAGGGTAGGTCAAAACCGACGGTGTCCCCGTACCTGTCCTAAGCCCCGAGCTGTAGGGTGCGTTGAGCGCAGCGAAACGCACCGTTCCGACGCCGGGGTAACCCTGATGCGATTCGCCGCGCTCATCAGCATCCTACATGGGCCTGGCGCCCGCTGGCGGGCGCGGCACGCCAGGGCCGAAGGCCGCGCGTGCCCAGGATGTTGGAACACCTTGCCTCCATCCATTGGCACAAACGTCAGGACCGCCGTTGTCTTGACCTTATCCCCCCGTATGAAGCCCCTTGCGGAGGGGTCCTCGGGCCGGGAGAAGGCGCTGACTGTTTGAGCGAAGCCGAAGGCGCAGCGAGTTTCAGCGCCGCCGGCCCGAGGGCCCTGGAGCAAGGTCCCCGGGCGGAATCCGGGTGCCCTTCTTTGGGTACTTTCTTGGGCAAGCAAGAAAGTACCTCGCGGTGCGCTCGCGAGAGAGCGCTTGGCAGGCGGCGGACCGAAAGCACGTAAACACCGGATGCCGAACCAGGACCAGCCAAACAAGGCAGACGGATGGCCAAAGCCACCGTTAACTCCAGAGGACGAACCAGGGCCAGCCTCAACAGGGCAGGCGGGTGGGAAGACGCTAGCGAATGATGTCCTCGCGCATCCGACTGGCGATGCCATCCGCCAGCTGTTGCCACTGGGCTGCCAGTGGTGCCTCCAGGTGCTCCTCGGTGGTCGCCTTGAAGTGGCGCATCCAGACCGCCAGATCAGCCTCGGTCAGGTTCAGCGGGGCATGCTTGCCGACCATGTCGATGGTGGGCGGCTGCTCCAGGCGTCCGCCCAGGTTCATGTACCAGAAATCCGAGATGCGCCGGACATGGTCCTCGAAGTCCTGGATGCGTTCGAAATGGTGCCCGATCTCGGGATCGCTGGACAGGCGGCGATAGAAGTCGTCGATGACCGTGCGGATGCGTTCGGCGCCGATCTTGTCGCACAGCGGCTCGAGTTTGCGAAAGGCCATGGGGCTGGTCTCCTGACGTATGCTGCGGCAACCGTTAACCTGCACATGGATCAGCAAGCCGGATACCGAGGATGAACCGATTGGATTCTGCGGGCCCTGACGCCATCACGGCGGCGGTGGCCCAGTGCATCACGGACCATACCGCAAGCGCGTTCGAGCCGACAGGAAGCCAGGCCTGTTCCGGGGGCTCGATCAACCAGGCCCAGCGCGTGACCGGGACCGATGGCCGGACCTTTTTCGTGAAGCTCAACCGGGGCGCGATGGCCGAGGCGATGTTTGCGGCCGAAGCGCGTGGCCTCGAGGAGCTGGCCCGCTGCGAGCGGATGAAGATCCCCGCAGTGATCGGTACGGGCAAGGCGGGGAGTGCCTGCTTCATCGTGCTGGAGGAGCTGGACCTGGGCGGGCGGCGCGACGGCGTTGCGCTGGGGCACGGGGTGGCCGACATGCACATGAAGACGGCCGCGCGCTTCGGGCTGGATCACGATAACTACATCGGCTCGACGCTGCAGTCGAACCGCCAGCACGATGACTGGGTATCGTTCTATCGCGACGAGCGCCTGGGCTTCCAGCGGGGTCTGGCGCGCGAGCGCGGGGCCGCGCATTCGCTGATCCAGGCGCTGGAGTCCCTGGAAGCGAATCTGGGCGGGTTTTTCAGCGACTACCGCCCCGAGCCTTCACTGCTGCACGGGGACCTGTGGAGTGGCAACTGGGGCTTCCAGTCCGATGGGGCGGCCGTGCTGTTCGATCCGGCCGTTTACTACGGGGATCCGGAGGCGGATCTGGCGATGATGGAGCTGTTCGGCCATCCCGGGCAGGACTTCTTCGACGCCTACGAGGAGATGCGTCCGGTCGATGCCGGCTACCCGGTGCGCAAGACGCTCTACAACCTCTACCACATCCTGAACCACGATCACTTGTTTGGTGGCGGCTACGGCTCGCAGGCCGAGCGCATGATCCGCCAGCTGCTGGCGGAACTGGGATGAGCGGCGTACGAGCGGTGGATCGCGGGGTGTCAGCCCCGCGTCCTGGAGATTCGGCCTCGGCGCGGGCTTGTCGCCCCGGGGCGGGGCGGCTAAGGTTCCGTCCATGACGGCCAACAACGACAATACCGCCCCACGTGTAGGCGTGGTGATGGGCAGCACTTCCGACTGGGCGACGATGGAACGCGCGGTGGATGTGCTGGAGGAACTGGGCGTGCCCTACGAGGCACGGGTGGTCTCCGCCCACCGCACCCCGGATCTCCTGTTCGAATATGCCGAACAGGCTCGCGAACGGGGCCTGGCCGTGATCATTGCCGGGGCCGGGGGCGCCGCGCATCTGCCCGGGATGCTGGCGGCCAAGACCTCGGTGCCGGTGCTCGGTGTGCCGGTCGTCTCGCGCCACCTGCAGGGGCAGGATTCTCTGCTGTCGATCGTGCAGATGCCGAAGGGGATACCGGTCGCGACCTTTGCCATTGGCGAAGCCGGCGCAGCCAATGCCGCGCTGTTTGCGGCCGCGATGCTGGCCAACAACGACCCCGTCCTGTGCCAGCGCCTGGATGCCTTTCGCCGTGCGCAGCGCGATACGGTGCTCAACCAGATCCTGCCGCCGGCCGCATCATGATCCTGCCTCCCGCCACCCTGGGGCTGCTCGGCGGCGGGCAGCTCGGTCGCTACTTCGTGCGCGCCGCGCGCGAGATGGGCTATGCGGTCTGGGTGCTGGACCCCGACCCGCACAGCCCCGCCGGACAGGTCGCCACACGTCATCTTTGCCAGCCCTACGAGGATGCCGAGACGCTGTCGGCCCTGGCCGGTCAGTGCGCGGTGATTACCTGCGAGTTCGAGAATATCCCGCGGCCGGCGCTGGAATGGCTGGAGGCCAACGCCTGCCTGCGGCCCGGCCTGTGCGCGCTGGGCGTGGCCCAGGACCGTCTGGAGGAGAAGCGTTTTCTCGCCGAGATCGGGGTGGCGGTCGCGCCGTGGCGTCCGGTGACAGCCGGTGGCGATGGTGGCGAGGACGCCACCGGTGCGCCCTCCTTCCCGGCGATCCTGAAGACCGCCCGGCTGGGGTACGACGGCAAGGGGCAGCGCCCGATGGAGCACATGGGCGATCTGGCTTCCGCGCACGCAGAACTCGGTGGCGTGGACTGCGTACTGGAGGAGCGGGTGGAGCTGGAGCGCGAACTGTCGGTCGTCGTGGCGCGCACTGCGGACGGTCGCAGCGAGGCCTTCCCGGTGTCCGAGAATGTCCACCGAGACGGGATCCTGCACCTGAGCCGGGTACCCGCGCGCGTCGACGAGGACCTCTCCGGGCGCGCGGTGGCGATCGCCCAGTTGATTGCCGATCGCCTGGATTATTGTGGCGTGCTGGCGGTCGAGTTCTTCCTGACGATGAGTGGCGAACTGCTGGTCAACGAGATCGCTCCGCGCCCGCACAACACCGGTCATTACACGCTGGACGCCTGCACCGTTTCCCAGTTCGAGCAGCAGGTGCGTGCGATCTGTGGTCTGGGGCTCGCCCCGGCGCGCCTGACGGCCCCGGTGGCGATGGTCAATCTGCTGGGGGACCTGTGGCCCGCGGACGGCAGCCCGGACTGGTCCGGTGCGCTGGAGGCCGGGCGAGCGCGCCTGCATCTGTATGGCAAGTCCGAGGCGCGGGCGGGGCGCAAGATGGGGCACCTGAGTGTGCTGGGGCTGCCTGGCGAGGAAGACGCGATGGCCTCGGCCTCCACCGCCGAGGGGCTGTGGCAGGATCTGGCGCGGGCGGTCGGGGTGTCCGCGTGACCGAGGCATTCCCGGACAGCCGTTCGCGCCGGATTCGCCAGGCGGAGCTCAAGCGCGACCTGGAATTCGACGATACCCTGGCGGGCGAGTCTCTGCGTTTTCGCACGACCTGGGGGCTTTTTTCGCCGCGCCGGATCGACGATGGCACGCGCATGCTGCTGGATCGCATCGAGGTGCGTCCGAGTGATGACTGCCTTGACCTGGGTTGCGGTTATGGCCCGATCGGCCTGACCCTGGCGCGCAAGGCCCCGCAGGGCATCACGACGCTGGTGGATACCAATTTCCTCGCAGTCGAATACAGCCGGCGCAACGCCGAACTCAACGGCATCACCAACGTCGAGTGTGTGACCAGCAATGGTTTGGCCCAGATCCGCGATCGCCGCTTCGATCTCGTGGCTTCCAACCTGCCGGCCAAGGTGGGGCGGGAGATGCTCTACACCTACCTGCTGGATGCCCACGAGCAGATGAACCCCGGTGGTCGCATCTATGTCGTAACCATCACGGGTTTGCGGCGTTTCATCGAGAAGGGGTTCAAGGAAGTGTTCGGCAATTACGACAAGGTCAAGCAGGGCCGCGAGTATACGGTTGCGGTCGCCGAGCGCGAGCCCGACTGACCATGGTCGAGGGTGCGGGCGAACTCCCGGTTGCGCTCCGCGTGTTGTCCGCCCTGCTGTTGGGGGCGGGGCTGCTGTTCATGCTGCGGCGTATGCCCTGGGAGGCCTTCTTCGTCCCGGGGCGTACGCAGCTCTTTGTGATCGCCACGCTGTGTCTGCTGCTGATTTGGGGGCTGCGCGCGCAGACCCTTGAGGGACTGGCGCTGCATTTTCTCGGCATGGCCACGATTACGCTGATGTTTGGCTGGCAGCTGGCCATCCTGATGGTGTTTCTGGTGGTGGCGGGGCTGGCCCTGCTGGGGGCGTTGCCGCTTGCGGCCTTTCCGCTGACGGTGTTGCTGGCGGGCGTGCTGCCGGTGGCCGTGACCTGGGGCCTGCTGCGGGCGACCGAGGCCTGGCTGCCGCGGCACATGTTCATCTATCTGTACGGGGTTGCCTTCCTTGGCGGGGCCCTGACGGTGGCCGCCACGGTATTGAGCTCGGCGGTGATCTACGGGCTGTTCACCGACCTGGCCTGGGGCGATATCTACCGCGATTACGTGCGTTATCTGGCCCTGCTCGTGCTGCCCGAGGCCGTCCTCAACGGCATGGTGGTGACCGGCCTGGTGATGGTGCGCCCGGAGTGGCTGGCGACCTGGTCGGACGAGCGCTACGTGCACGGGCGCTGACCGCGGGACGCGACGGAATCGGCATATCCCTATCGGTTTTTATGTTAATGCACCGTTCAGGGAAGCCTTGCTAACGTTCGCTTCAGATGGGGCCGCAACCCCGTTGGTGAGCTGCAAACGAGGAGACCACAACAATGAAAACCAAGCTGTTCGTTCTGGCCGGGATCGCAGGGAGTGTGCTGATGCTGTCCTCCGCCGCGCAGGCGGCCGACATCCAGGCTGGCCAGTCCAAGTACCAGTCCACTTGCCTGAGCTGCCATGGCGCCGAAGGCAAGGGGCAGGCGATCTTCCCCGCGCTGGCCGGTCGTGACGCCGAGTACGTGACCGACAAGCTCGAGCGCTACCGCGCCGGTGAAGAGATCGGTTCCCATACCGGTCTGATGCGCCCGCATGCCCAGGCGCTGAGCGATGACGACATCGCCAACGTGGCCGCCTTCATCGAGTCCGAATTCAACTGATTCGGGCCACGACGAAGCGGCAAGCCGACGGGCCGGGGCTTCCCCCGGCCCGTTTGCGTTGGAGGGCCTGTCGCATGAGCCGCCTTTTGCCTGGCATGGCGGCATCCGGTAAAGTTTCGCGGTTCCGAGAGCGTGGCCGATGGTCGGTCCCGCTATCCCAGCGATTCCTGCGAGGCTTCCCATGGCACAACCCGATTTCATTGCCCCGTCCATCCTTTCCGCCGACTTCGCCCGTCTGGGCGAGGAAGTCGACAACGTCCTGGCCTCCGGCGCGGACATCGTCCACTTCGACGTGATGGACAACCACTACGTGCCGAACCTGACCATCGGCCCGCTGGTCTGCGATGCCCTGCGCAAGCACGGCGTGACCGCGCCGATCGACGTGCACCTGATGGTCAAGCCGGTGGACCGCATCATCCCGGACTTCGCCCAGGCCGGTGCCAGCTACATCACCTTCCACCCGGAGGCCTCCGACCACATCGACCGTACCCTGCAGCTGATCCACTCCGAGGGCTGCAAGGCGGGGCTGGTGTTCAACCCGGCGACCCCGCTGTCCTACCTGGAATACGTGATGGACAAGGTCGACATGATCCTGCTGATGTCGGTGAACCCGGGCTTTGGCGGCCAGAAGTTCATCCCGGCCACGCTCGACAAGCTGCGCGCCGCGCGCAAGATGATCGAAGAATCCGGGCGTGACATCCGCCTCGAGATCGACGGCGGCGTGAAGGCCGACAACATCCGCGAGATCAAGGCCGCGGGTGCCGATACTTTCGTCGCCGGGTCCGCGATCTTCGGCGCCGGCAACGACGCCGACGCGAACCGCTACAACAGCATCATCCAGCAGATGCGCGACGAACTGGCCAAGGCCTGATTCGCCACGTCCGACGGAGACCGGGATGTCCCTCAAGCGCCCCCGCATGATCCTGATCGACCTGGACGGCACGCTGATCGACAGCGTGCCGGACCTGGCCTATAGCGTGGATGCCATGATGCGCGAGCTGGGCCTGCCCGAGCGCGGCGAGGCGGCCGTGCGCAACTGGGTCGGCAATGGGGTGGAACGGCTGGTCAAGCGGGCGCTGATCAATGCGCTCGACGGCGAACCGGACCCGGAGGCCTTCGAGCGCGCACTACCCGTCTTCATGCGCATCTATCAGGAGAACACTGCCGGGCGCTCGCCGCTGTACCCGGGGGTGCGCGAGGGGCTGGACCAACTGAAGGCCGCCGGTTACCGCCTGGGCTGCGTGACCAACAAGGCCGAGCGCTTCACCGTGCCGCTGCTGCGCGAAAAGGGCATCCTCGACGACTTCGAGATCGTGGTCGCCGGCGACGCCCTGCCGCAGAAGAAGCCCGACCCGGCGCCGCTGCTGCACGCGGCGAACAAGCTGGGTGTCGACCCCTCCGAGTCGCTGATGGTCGGGGACTCGAAGAGCGACGTGAAGGCGGCACGCGCGGCCGGCTTCCAGATCGTCTGCATGACCTACGGCTACAATCACGGCGACGACATCCGCGACGAGAACCCCGACGCGGTGCTCGACCGGCTGGACGAACTGCCGGACTTGCTGCCCGCGCGGGCGGCCTGAGTATGATCGCAATGGGCCGGACAGCGAGGCGATGGCGAAACGGCGACTGATCTGCCGTGCCGTCTGCCCCTCTCTTGTCAGGAACCCTTGTGATGACCCCCGAACAGTTCGACGCACTGGCCCGCGAGGGCTACAACCGCATCCCGCTGGTGCGCGAGGTCCTGGCGGATCTCGAGACCCCGCTGTCCATCTTTCTGAAGCTGGCCAACCGGCCGTATTCCTACCTGTTCGAGTCGGTGCAGGGCGGGGAGCGCTGGGGCCGGTATTCCTTTATCGGCCTGCCGGCGCGGACCCGGGTGAGGGTGCACGGCCATGACATCACGGTGGAGACCGACGGTGATGTGGTCGAGCAAACCACCGAGACTGACCCGCTGGCCTGGATCGAGGCCTACCAGGCGCGCTTCAAGGTCGCCGACCTGCCGGGCCTGCCGCGCTTCACCGGTGGCCTGGTCGGCTATTTCGGCTTCGAGACCGTACGCCTGATCGAGCCGCGTCTGGAAGGCCCGGAAAAGCCCGATGCCCTGGGCCTGCCGGACATCCTGCTGATGGTCTCCGAGGAGGTCGTGGTCTACGACAACCTCTCCGGGCGGCTGTATCTGGTGGTGCATGCCGATACCTCGCGCCCCGACGGGCAGGCCGTGGCGGCCGAACGCCTCGACGCGCTGGAGAGCCGGATCGGCGAGCCGCTGGTGCCGCCGGAGGACCCGCCGCACCCGCACGCGGTGCCGGAGTATGTGCCGGGCTGGTCGGCCGAGGGTTTCAAGGCGGCCGTGGCGCGGGCGCAGGAATACATCATGGATGGCGACGTGATGCAGGTCGTGCTGGCACAGCGCATGAGCGTGCCGTTCTCGGCACCCCCGCTGGATCTCTACCGTGCGCTGCGGGCGCTGAACCCGTCGCCCTACATGTACTACCTGGACCTGGACGACCACCACGTGGTCGGCGCCTCGCCGGAGATCCTGGTGCGCCTGGAGGACGACCGCGTGACCGTGCGGCCGATCGCCGGCACCCGCCCGCGCGGGCGTACCGAGGAAGAGGACCGCGCGCTGGAGGTCGAGCTGCTGGCGGACCCGAAGGAGCGCGCCGAACACCTGATGCTGATCGACCTCGGGCGCAACGACGTCGGTCGGGTCTGCGAGATCGGCTCGGTGGAGGTGACCGATACGATGACCATCGAGCGCTACTCGCACGTGATGCACATCGTGTCCAACGTGGAGGGCCAGTTGGCGCCGGGGCACTCGCCGATGGACGTATTGCGCGCGACCTTTCCGGCCGGGACGGTCTCCGGTGCGCCGAAGATCCGCGCGCTGGAGATCATCGACGAACTGGAGCCGGTCAAGCGCGGACCGTATTCCGGTGCAGTCGGCTATTTGTCCTGGTCCGGCAACATGGATACCGCGATCGCGATCCGCACCGCCGTGCTGCACGACGGCGAGCTGCACATCCAGGCCGGTGCCGGGGTGGTACACGACTCGGTGCCCGAGAGCGAATGGCAGGAGACCCTGAACAAGGGCCGGGCGGTGGTGCGTGCGGCCGAGATGGCGTTGGGCGGGCTGGGGCCGCGCAGGCACCGTGGCTGAGGACGTGATGGCGGGCGCAGAACGGGCAGTGCGAGCGCGGTTGTCGGGCGTGCCGGACGGGCTCGCGCTAGTCTGCGTCCTGTACCCGTCCGGTGCGGTGGAGGAAACCCCGGCATGATCCTGATGATCGACAACTACGACTCGTTCACCTTCAACCTGGTCCAGTACCTGGGCGAGCTGGGGGCCGAGGTCGAGGTGCATCGCAACGACCAGATCACCCCCGACCAGGTGGCCGAGATGGCACCCGCCGGGATCATGATCTCGCCCGGACCCTGCACCCCGAACGAGGCGGGTGTATCCATGGACGTGATCCGCCGCTTCGCCGGAGAGATCCCGATCCTCGGGGTCTGCCTGGGCCATCAGGCCATCGGCCAGGTGTTCGGCGGGCATGTGGTGCGCGCGCGAGAGATCATGCACGGCAAGACATCGCCGGTGCATCACACCGGTGTGGGGGTCTTTGCGGGTCTCGAGAATCCGCTGGAGGCCACGCGCTATCACTCCCTGGTGGTGGAGTCGGCCACGCTCCCGGATTGCCTCGAGGTTACCGCCTGGACCGAGCGCGAGGACGGTTCGCGCGACGAGATCATGGGCCTGCGCCACCGCGAGCTGGACGTCGAGGGCGTGCAGTTCCACCCCGAATCCATCCTGACCCGGCAGGGGCACGAGCTCCTCGACAACTTCCTGCGCCGCCTGCCCCAGCCGGCGTAGTGACGAGTTGACACCGGAGCGCCGCACACGGCTGCGTTTCGCGCTGCTGGTCGCGCCCCTGGCGCTGCTGGCGCCGTTTTCGCTGGATACCTACCTGCCATCGTTTCCGGCGATGGCCGACGATCTGGCCGTGGATGGCGCCGCGATGCAGGCCACGCTATCCGCCTACCTGGTCGCCTTTGCCCTGGCTACCCTGGTGGCCGGGCCGCTGTCGGATGCCTTTGGGCGGCGACCGGTCGTGCTGTGGGCGCTGGTGGCCTATGTCGCGACATCCGCGCTGTTGGTGGTGGCGGTGGAGTACTGGCAGGTCATCGGGCTGCGCATCGGCCAGGGGTTCGCGGCGGCAGCCGGCGTGGTCGTAAGTCGTGCCCTGGTGCGCGACCGATTCGACCCCATCGATGCAAGGCGCGTGTTTGCACTGGTGACCATCATGTTCGCGATGGGTCCCGCGATTGCCCCCATCCTCGGCGGCTATCTGCAGTCGGCGTTCGGGTGGCGTTCGGTGTTTGCGTTCCTGGTGCTCTACGGGGTGGTCCTGCTGGTGGCCGCGCGACTGTGGCTGCCCGAGACCCTGCCCCCGGTCGGGCGCGTATCCAGCCAGCCGCGACTGGTGCTCAGGCGCTATGCGGGCACGCTGCGCAATGTGCAGTTCCTGCAGCCGGTGCTGGTGCATACCACCCTGTTCGGGGCGAAGTTCCTGTTCGTCGCAGCCTCGCCGGCCCTGATCTATGTCCACCTCGGTGGGGGCGAGCGTGATTTCTGGTGGCTGTTCGCGCCCATGGTCGTGGGGCTGATGCTCGGTGGCATGGCCTCCGGCTGGAGTGCCGGGCGCGTGGCGCCCGAGGTCACGGTGCGCATCGGCTTGCTGCTTACCGGTATTGCGCTGGCGCTGGTGGGCTGGGCGGCGCTGGCCCCGGAAACTTCCGTGGCGGCAGTGACCCTGCCGTTTGCCCTGTACAGCTTTGCACTGGCCCTGGGGATGCCCTCGCTGACCCTGCTGGCGCTGGACTGTTATCCGGGGGCGCGCGGCATGGCCTCGGCGATGCAGGCTTTCGTCCAGCTGGGGTTGGCGGCCCTGCTCACGCTCTTCGTGGTCGACTGGCTGGATGATGTCCTGTGGCATCTGGTCGCCGGTGCGGCGGTGATCTGGCTGTTCGCAGTGTTCGTATGGTTCGCTGGCGGCGGGCTGGTTCGTGCCGCGCGGGAACGGGCGTTACACTAGCGCTCCCGATCCCCCGGCAGGAGCAACCCTGTGACCGTGCAGCAAGCGATAGCGACCCTGATCGAACGCCGCGACCTGGACGAGGCCGCCATGACCGCCGTGATGCAGGCGGTGATGACCGGCGAGGCCACCGATGCCCAGATTGGCGGACTGCTGGTCGCCCTGCGCATGAAGGGGGAGACCATTGAGGAGATCCGTGCAGCGGCGGGCGTGATGCGCGAACTGGCGACGCGCGTGGACGTGCCGCGTACCGGGCTGGTCGATACCTGCGGCACCGGCGGCGACGCCTCCGGCACCTTCAATATCTCGACGGCCTCGGCGCTGGTGGCCGCGGCCGGCGGGGTGCGCGTGGCCAAGCACGGCAACCGCTCGGTGTCGTCGAAGTCCGGTTCCGCCGACGTGCTGGAGTACCTGGGGATTCATCTTGGCCTGTCACCGGAGGCCGTCGGTACCTGCATCGAGGAGGTCGGCGTCGGTTTCCTGTTTGCGCCCGCGCATCACGGCGCCATGAAGCACGCCATCGGCCCGCGCAAGGAGCTGGGTGTGCGTACCTTGTTCAACGTGCTGGGCCCGTTGACCAACCCCGCCGGGGCGCCGAATCAGGTCCTCGGGGTGTTCTCCGATGCCTGGGTGCGCCCGTTGGCCGAGGCGCTGAAGGGGCTGGGCAGCGAGCATGTGCTGGTGGTGCACGCCGAGGACGGACTGGACGAGATCAGTATCGGCGCCCCCACCCGCGTCGCCGAGCTGAAGGACGGCGCGATCGAGGAGTACACCGTGATGCCCGAGGATTTCGGGCTGACCCGGAGCGGGCTGGACGCGATCCGGGTCGACAGCGTGGAGGCCTCGGCCGAGATGCTGCGAGGGGTGCTGGAGGGACGGGCCGGAGCGGCGCGCGATGTCGTCCTGCTGAACGCCGGGGCCGCGATCTATGCCGGGGGTGGCGCCGAGACGCTGGCCGCGGGGGTCAGCCGCGCAGCCGAGGTGATCGACTCCGGCGCGGCCCGCGAGCGCCTGGAGCGTCTGCAGGCGGCCAGTGCACGATTGACCAACTAAGGAGCCCTCATGAACGACGTCCCGGACATCCTCAAGCGTATCCTCGAACGCAAGCGCGAAGAGCTGAAGGAGCGCGAGGCCTTCTGGCCATTGCGCGAGCTGCGTGGCTGGATGGGCTCGGCGCCTGAGCCGCGCGGGTTCCGGGCCGCGCTCCAGCGTGACATCGATGCCAGCCGTGCGGCGGTGATTGCGGAGATCAAGAAGGCCAGCCCCAGCCAGGGGCAGATCAGCCCGAACTTCAACCCCGAGGCCTTTGCCCGCAGCTACGAGGAACACGGGGCCACCTGTCTGTCGGTGCTGACCGACGTGGACTTCTTCAAGGGCCGGGATGGGGACCTGCGCGATGCGCGTGTGGCCTGCAAGCTGCCGATCCTGCGCAAGGATTTCGTGATCGACCTGTATCAGGTCTACGAGGCGCGGGTGCTGGGAGCCGACTGCGTGCTGCTGATCGCCGCCGCGCTGGACGACACCGCACTGCACGAGCTGTATTTCCTGAGTCGCGAGCTGGGCATGGATGCCCTGGTCGAGGTGCACGATGCCGAGGAGCTCGAGCGCGCGAAGAAGGTCGGCGCGGATCTGATCGGCATCAACAACCGCGATCTGCGTACCTTCGAGACGCGGCTGGAGACCACGCTGGAGCTGAAGGATCAGGTGCCCGAGTCCGCACTGCTGGTCACCGAGAGCGGGATTCATACCCGCGAGGATGTGGCGCGCATGCAGGAGGCGGGGGTGAATGCCTTCCTGGTGGGCGAGGCCTTCATGCGTACCGAGGATCCGGGACTGGCGCTGGGCCGTCTGTTCCGCGGCGAGGCATAAAGCGGAAGCCGGTCGTACAGGGGCTGCTGGTGCTGCGCCTGCCCGCGACGGGGTGCGGGCAGGCATTCCCCAGGATGGTTCGCTAGCGGGTGCCGAACACCACGATGGTTTTGCCGTGGGCGGTGATCAGCCCACGCTCCTCCAGGTCCTTCAGGACGCGTCCGGCCATCTCGCGCGAGCAGCCGACGATGCGCGCGATCTCCTGCCGGGTGATGCGTAACTGCATGCCGTCCGGGTGCGTCATGGCATCGGGCTGGCGGGCCAGATCCAGCAGGGTGTGGGCAATGCGGCCGGTCACGTCGACAAAGGCCAGGTCCATCACCTTGCGCGAGGTCTGGCGCAGGCGGGTCGCGATCTGGCTGGTCAGCAGCATCAGGATCTCCGGATCGCGCTGCACGATTTCGCGGAACTGGGTGTAGGGGATCTCGGCGGTTTCGGTATCCTCGCGGGTGACGACCGTGGCCGAACGCGGATCGTCCTCGAACATGCCGAGTTCACCAAAGAACTCGCCCTTGTTCAGATAGGCCAGTACGAGTTCGTGACCGTTATTCTCGCCCAGTACGGAAACCGATCCGCTGACGACGTAGTACAGCGTATCCGGTACCGTGCCGGAATGAATGATCGTCGTGCGCTTGCGGTAGTGCCGGCGGTGGCAATAACCGAGGAAGCGTTCCAGGGCCGGCGACGGCTGTGCCGGGCGATAGACGAACGGGTTGTTCATGGTCATGGCATCCATGGCTCTTAACGTCTCGCTTGTTGGGGACGGTTTTCAGTTTAATTCAGCCCTCCGCAAGCGGGACCCGGGTGTCGGGATCGAGTCACAAAATCCGCCGATCAGGATTCGATTTTGTGCTTTGACTCTCAAAGTTCATGCATTTTTTGTTGAGTATAGGCCACACAGGGCCTTCCAAACGGGCCGAAATTGTGGGCAAAAGGAGACGCTGATGCAGGTCAGGGTGAAGTGGCTGGAGCAGGTGGCGTTTGTCGGCGAGACCGGCAGCGGCCATGCAATCGTGATGGATGGCCCCCCGGATACCGGTGGCCGGAATCTGGGTGCGCGCCCGATGGAGATGCTGCTGCTGGGGCTGGGTGGGTGCACCAGTTTCGATGTCGTGGCGATGCTCAAGAAAGGGCGTCAGGAGGTCCTCGACTGCGAAGTCACGGTGGACGGGACGCGGGCCGAGACGGTGCCCAAGGTGTTCACCGATATCCATGTGCACTTTCGGGTCTATGGCCATGGCCTGTCCGAAAAGCAGGTTGGGAGGGCGGTGGAGCTGTCCGCGGAGAAATACTGTTCGGCCTCGCTGATGCTTGGGGCGGCGGCCAGGGTCACCCACGATTTCGAGATCATCGAGGGCCCCGCGCCCCGCTGAGACACCCGCGCGGGCGACGGGAATTTTCGTCAATGGACGTGGCGTGTTTCCCTGATGCCCCGGGACGTCTACAATCCGCCGTTCCCTGCGCACCGGGCAAGAGGAAATGCCATGCCCCGTCACAAGAAGCAGATCAAGCTCCACGGGTTCAACAACCTGACCAAGAGCCTGAGCTTCAACATCTATGACATCTGCTACGCCTCCGGCGAACGCCATCGAGACGAGTACATTGCGTACATCGACGAGGCCTACAACGCCCAGCGTCTGACGCAGATCCTGACGGACGTGGCCCACCTGATTGGGGCCAATATCCTGGATATCTCGCGTCAGGACTATGACCCGCAGGGCGCCTCGGTGACGATGCTGATCTCCGAGGAGCCGGTGGCGACCGAGATGATTGGGTACACCGAGGGCCCGGGCCCGCTGCCGGAGACGGTTGTCGGCCACCTCGACAAGAGCCATATCACGGTCCATACCTATCCCGAGGCGCACCCGGAGGGCGGGATCGCGACGTTCCGCGCGGATATCGATGTCTCCACCTGCGGGCGCATCTCGCCGCTGCGGGCCCTGAACTACCTGATCCACAGCTTCGAGTCGGACATCGTGATCATGGATTACCGCGTGCGCGGCTTTACCCGTGATGTGCGCGGCAAGAAGCACTTCATCGATCACAAGATCAATTCCATCCAGGACTTCCTCTCCCGCGATACCAAGGAGAAGTACCAGATGGTGGATGTGAACGTGTACCAGGAGTACCTGTTCCACACCAAGATGGTCCTGAAGGACTTCGATCTGGACAGCTACCTGTTCGGCCTGGGCAAGGATGACTACTCGGCGAAAGAGGCCAAGCGCATCGCCAAGTTGCTCAAGCACGAGATGATGGAGATCTTCTACGGCAAGAACATGAGCCGCCCCGCCTGACCCGGGTGGGTCGCCCCCTTCGGCGGGCTGGTCATCCACCTTTGAGTCATCGGGCGGGGCTTGGCACCCTGTCCACACCGTGCGCGCGTCGGGCGCGCCATCTGGCACACTGTCGGTACCTGTCCGCAGAACCGGAGGTCCCATGTCCAGTCGTGCGCCCGCGATCGACGCCCACCCGGCGATGTTTCGCAATCACCCGTTCGGGTTCATTCTCAGCGTACTGCTGATCGCGGCCTTCGGCCTGGGTCTGCTGATCCTGTTGTGGTGGTATCTGCAGACCCGTTCGGTGCGTCTGCGCATCGATGCCGATCAGGTTCATCTGGAGGAGGGACTCCTCAGCAAGTCCCATGTGGACCTCGATATCGGGCAGATTCGCACGGTGAAGGTGAACCAGAGCTTCTGGAATCGGGTCTTCCGGGTTGGCGAGATTGCGGTGTACACCACGGGCGACAACCCGGAGTTTCGCGTCACCGGCATCCCGGACCCGCACCGCGTGCGCGACTATGTGCGCGATCGCCGCGAGGCGGCCGCGTGAGCACCCGGGATCGCCGCGACAGCCGCCTGGCCCTGCGCATCCTGCTGGGGACCTCGGCACTGGCCGCGTTGCTGGTGGCGTTGATCGTGCTGGGCGCGGCGGTCACGCTGCCCGGCCTGTCCGAGTGGGTCGCCACCACCTTCGATGACGGCATGGGGCTGCAGATGGCGGCCCTGGTCGCCGCGATCGTCTCGGTGCTGGTGATGCTGGTGTTCGCGCTGGCGGCCGGCGAAGGGCTTATTGGTGAGCTGCAGTTCATGATCCCCGGTTTCTTTTTGTTCTTTGTCTTTTTCTGGCTGCTGCTGGCCTGGATCTTTTGATCCGGCCGGCGGGCGGTCCCGTCACGGAGCACTCAACGCGTGAGTAATCAGCAAGATGCCGACCCCAATGTGCCGCACCGGCTGACGCTGCGGCCGACGCGGATGGAGGACTACGACGATATCCGCGAGATCATGGAGCGGGTCTACGAGGACCTCGACGGGGCCTGGAGCGAGGCCCAGTTTCGTTCGCAGATCTCCCGTTTCCCCGAGGGCCAGATCTGCATCGAGGACAAGGGCAAGGTGGTAGCCGCGGCGATCAGCCTGATCGTCGAATACAAGCGTTTCGGCGATCAGCACGGCTACTGGCAGATCACCGGAAACGGGTTTCTGACAACTCACGACCCGGACGGCGACACCCTCTATGGCGTGGATATCTTCGTCCACCCCGATTACCGCGGCCTGCGTCTCGGGCGTCGCCTGTACGACGCGCGCAAGGAGCTGTGCCAGAAGCTCAATCTGCGCGCGATCGTGGCCGGTGGGCGCATTCCGGGCTACGAGCAGTACCGTGACGAACTGACTCCACAACAGTATGTGGAGAAGGTGAAGAACCACGAGGTCACCGACCCGATCCTGACCTTTCAGCTGGCCAACGATTTCCACGTCCGCAAGATCATCACCAACTACCTCCCGGACGACGAGAAGTCCGGCGCCTACGCGACGCTGATCGAGTGGCTGAACATCTACTACGAGGAGAAGGAGAAGCTGATCGGGGGGAGCCGGTCGGACGTGCGCATTGGCGTGGTCCAGTGGCAGATGCGGCCGACCCCGCACCTCGATTCGCTGTTTCAGCAGGTGGAGTACTTTGTCGATGCCGTCTCCGGCTACCGCTCCGACTGCGTGCTGTTCCCGGAGTTCTTCAACGGGCCGCTGATGGGGGCATTCAACCAGGAATACCCGGCCGAGGCGGTGCGCCACCTGGCCGAATACACCGAGCAGATCCGCGAGGAGATGGTGCGCCTGGCGCTTGCCTACAACATCAATATCGTCGCCGGTTCGATGCCCGAGTACAGCGACGAGGTCCTGCGCAATGTCTCCTACCTGTGCCGGCGCGATGGCACCTGGGATCGCCAGTACAAGGTGCACGTCACCCCCGACGAGGTCGCCTACTGGGGCCTGCAGGGTGGCGACGAGGTGCACGTGTTCGACACCGACTTCGGCAAGATCGGCATCCTGATCTGCTACGACGTCGAGTTCCCGGAGCTGCCCCGGGTGATGGCCGAGAAGGGGCTGCAGATCCTGTTCGTGCCGTTCTGGACCGACACCAAGAATGCCTATCTGCGGGTGCGCCGTTGTGCCCAGGCGCGCGCGATCGAAAACGAGTGTTATGTGGTCATGTCCGGCTCGGTCGGCAACCTGCCGAAGGTCGAGAACATGGATATGCAGTATTCACAGGCGGCGGTGTTCACACCGTCCGATTTCGCATTCCCGCACGATGCGGTGGCCGCCGAGGCGACGCCCAATACCGAGATGACCCTGATTGTCGATCTTGACCTCGACAACCTGAAAGAACTGCGCAATCACGGCTCGGTGCGCAACCTGCGTGACCGGCGGCGGGATCTCTACACGGTCCAGTGGAAATCGAAGCCCGTCTGAGCCGGGAGGAAAAACGTGACCGGGTTCGCACCGGGTTGCGGTCTGCGCTGGCGCCGGGGCGGGTGCATGCGTAACCTTCTGGACGGGATTTCGAGTCCGGCCGGGCAGGGATGCGCGGCCTCGACGTGCCCGGGAGGGCTTTGATGACTGAACAAAAACCGTCAGCGACCCGCACCGCCATCCTGGTGGTGGACGACTCCAAGGTGATCCGGATCGCCCTCCAGCGCATCCTGCAGGGCGAGCGCGTGGTCTACGAGGCCGCGGATGGCGAAGAGGCCTGGTCGTTACTGCAGCGCAACGCTGATATCGGTCTGGTGCTGACCGACCTGTCCATGCCGGGCCTGGATGGCCAGGACCTGCTGCTGCGTATCCGCGATGGCGCTGAAGGGCTTCCGGCCGATCTCCCGGTCGCCATTATCACCGGACAGGAAAGTGACGAGGCCGCCAGCCGGGAATGGCTGCAGCTGGGTGCCAATGCCGTGCTGATGAAGCCTTTCGTGCCTGGCCGCGTGCGCGAGGTCGTGAACGAGCTGCTGCCGCTGGCCCCTGGGGGTGGTGGTGATCAGGCCCTGCGACAGGAGGTAGAACGACTGCGTCGCGAGCTGATGCTTCGCCAGCAGTCCGCCAGCGAGCGCGAGGCCCAGCGCGAGATCGAGCGCCTGCGTACCGCGCTGAGCGAGGCCCGGGACGAGGCGACGGCCGCCTTGCAGCGGGCGGAGGAAAGCGAAGGCCAGTTGGCTGAGCTCCAGGCGGCCGAGGTGATCGCGGAAGAACCCCTGGATGAAGAGGCCGCGGTCCCGGACTCGCCCGAGCAGGTCGAGGAGCTGGAAAAGTTACGCGCCCGGGTGCGTGAGTTCGAGAACGAAAATATCCGCCTGGACCACGAACTGGTGGAACTGGATCGGCTGCGCGAGACCGTGCAGAGGGAGCGCGATCAAGCCCTGGAAGAGGCGGCCCGGCTGCGTCAGGAACGCAATCAGCAGTGCGAGCGTGCTGCGGCGGCGGAGCGGGCGCGGGCCGATCTGGAGGCCCGTTGCTCGGAGCAGGATGGTTCCTCGTCGGCCCTGGCCGAGCGGCTGGCCAAGCGCGAGCAGGAGCTGGCAGAGGCACGCGAGCGCAATCAGGATCTGCGAGCCCGCATCCGCGAGCTGGAGCTGGGGTCGGTGGCGCCGGATGCGACGCCGGCCCTGTCGGGACGGGAACATGACGCCCCGGTTGCGCGTGGGGAGGCACATGAGCCACTGGTGGCCCGCGCCAACGAGCCGATGGCGGCTGCGCCGGCGCTGGCGGCCGACACCCCTGCAGCCAGGCCTTCCTCGCGCAAGCGCCGCAGTCGTTCGGCGCCTTCGCGCGGCTGGCGCTGGTTGAAACTGGCGATCCTGATTATGGTGGCCGTCGTGGTGGGGCTTGGGACCCTGATCTTCTTCCGCAACTTCTGACCGGAGCGACGGCTTCGGGGTGAGTGAATCGAGCGCGGCGGACCAGGGTCCGCCGCGCTCACGCAGGGCGGGACACCCGAATTACATGCGCTCCAGGGCGCTTAGCAGGTGCTTCCAGGAGTCGCGGTCGGCCCGTTCGTCGTAGCCCACCGGCATGTCGAACTTCTCCGCGATCTCGTCGGCCCCGGGGTTGGTGAAGCTGTGCACCACACCGGAGAAATCGACGAAGGTGTAGGTGGCCTCAGCGTTGTCCATCTCCTCGCGGAAATCGGCCACCTGCTCCGGCGGAACCATCGGGTCGGCCGCGCCGTTGAACACCAGGATCTCCGCTTTCACGTCGCCGGCACCGGCGGGGTGATCCGTGACCAGTGCGCCATGGAAGCTGGAAACCAGGGCCAGATCCATCCCGGCCCGTGCGGCCTCCAGCACTACGGTGCCACCGAAGCAGTAGCCGAGTGCGGCCAGGGCCTGATCGGCCGTGGCATCGTGATCCTTGAGCCAGTCGTGCGCGGCTGTGAACCGGCCCAGCAGAAGATCCCGGTTGCCACGGATCTGGCCGGCGAACTCCCCGGCCTCCGATGGGTGATCGGCCTTCTTGCCGCTGCCGTACATGTCCAGCGCGAATGCGGCGTAGCCCTCGCGCGCCAGTTGTTCGGCCCGGTCGCGGGCGTATTCGTTGTGGCCCCACCACTCATGGACCACCAGGACGCCGGGGTGCGGGCCGTCGCTGTCGGGATAGGCGAGATAGCCGGTCATCTCCTCGCCGTCATGTTCGTAGGTAACCTCCTCGGTCTGAATGCCGGCCAGGGCCAGGCCAGGGAGCGTAAAGGCCAGTAGTGCAGCGGTCAGACGAAATGCCATGGGACAACCTCCGTTGTGAGGGACGAGCCACCAATAGTGACCCGAGTACCTGATTATGGTTCGTTCCGCCGCGATTTGCCGGCGCTTCGTTTCCCTGGCGGGGAGCATGGGGCTACAGTAGACACAACGGGGCGTGCGGCCCCGTTATGGAGAACCAGGATGTCCGAGATGCACGCAACGGAAAGCCTCGAGGCGCGCGTCCAGTCGGCCGACAAGCTGCTGGCGATGCCGCAGGTCGTGTTCGAGGTCGCACGCCTGCTGGAGGATGACAGCAGTACCCCGGGGCAGATTGCCACGACCCTTGGGCGGGACCCCGGGCTGGTGGCCCTCGTCCTGCGCCTGGCCAACAGCCCGGTGTACGCCCAGACGCGCAGCGTCGATACCGTGGAGCGCGCGGTGAGCCTGCTTGGACGAGACACCCTTCAGCGTCTGGTCGTCGCCGGTGCGATTACCCGTGCTACAGGCAGCATCCCCGACCAGGAGCGACTGCCGCTGGAGGTGTTCTGGCGCCATTCTGCCTACTGTGCGGTGATCGCCCGCCACCTGGCCGACCGTGTCCTGCCGCGCCAGGCTGGCAGTGTCTTTCTCGCCGGGCTCTTGCACGACCTGGGCAAGCTCCTGCTGTTTACGCAGTCGCCGGAGGCGGCGCACCGGGCATTTCTTTCCAGCCTGGATACCGGGGCGGGCCCGAGTCCGCAGCGGGCCGAGCGCGACCAACTGGGGTTCGACCACGCGCAGCTGGGCGGTGCCCTGGCCGCCCACTGGGGGCTGCCGGAGAGTCTGGTCGCCTGTGTGGCCGGACACCACCATCCACAGGCGGCGCCCGAGGCACACCGGTTGGCGGTGATGCTGGTGCATCTTGCCAATACGGGCGCCCACCTGGCGGAGATCGACTCGCGCGACTGGGCCGACGCCCCGCCGGTGGACGAGGGGGTCTGGCAGGCCGTCGGGCTGGAGCCCGAAGACCTGTTGCGGGCCGTGGAGGCGGCCCAGCACGAGGTCGTGGATGTCGAGGCGCTTTGTGCGCCAGGCCCGGAGTGACGCGAACCTTGGTACACCGCGGGTGGTCCTAAAGACATGAACCTGCGCCGCCATTTTTCTTTGCTGACCGGTCTGTTGCTGGCTGGTTTGCTCGTCGGTTGCGCGAGCATCCCCGAAGGGATCGAGCCACTGCCCGAGGAGCCCCTGACCCGCGCCGAGGTCCTCGCCGACACCGAAGCGACAATGGGACAGGCGGTGGTCTGGGGCGGCGTCATTGCAAAGGTCGAGAACACCCGCGACGGCACCCGGCTCGAGATTGTGGCGCGCCCGCTCAATCGCGAGGCGCGTCCGCGCGAGGTCGACCAGTCGGAAGGGCGGTTCCGCGCCTATATCGACGACTTTCTCGATCCCCAGGTGTACGAGGAGGGGCGCGAGGTCACGGTGCGCGGACGGCTGGACGGAATCGAGGAAGGCTCGATTGGCGAGTTTGACTACCGCTTTGTCCGCATCGACGCGCAGACGGTACACCTGTGGGCCAAGCGCCCCCCGCCGCGTGATCCGTATTACTACGACCCATGGGGACCGCCGGGCTATATGGGCCCGTACTGGCGGCCGCATCCCTACCACTGGCGTCACGACCCCTGGCGATATGATCCCTGGTACTGGTAACGCATGGCGCATCCGAGTGGCTGCGCTGGTGCTGATGATGGCGCCAGTGCTGCTGGTGGGCTGCGCCTCCGGCCCGCTGGATATCCCCGACGCGGTAGGCGATCCGGTGCCCCCGCGCAGTGTGACCGCCGACAGCCTGCCAGCCGAGGATCAGGTGTGGGGCGGGGTGATTGCCCGGGTCGACAACCGAGCGGACAGCACGGTGATCGAGGTGGTCAGCTACCCGTTGCAGCGCCAGGAGCCGCAGACGCGACAGGCCAATACGGGACGTTTTCGCCTCAAGGTCGACGGCTTTGCCGATCCGGTGGACTACCGCCCGGGACGGCGCGTTACCGCGGTGGGGACGGTATCAGGGACCGAAGAGGGGTCGATCGGGGAGCTGGCTTACGTCTTCCCGCTGCTGGACGCCTATTCCGTCCATCTGTGGCCAGACCCGGAGCCTCCTAGACCTTCGTCGGGCGTACGTTTCGGGATCGGTATCGGGATTGGCCTCTAGCGCGTCGCTGGAAAGACTTCCCGAAGCGGTATCAAAATCCACAAGGCATGTTCAAACACGAGGAGTCGCTCGATGCGAGCCATCGTTTTCGACGAGCCCGGTGGGGCGGATGTTCTGGAACTAAGGGAGGTCCCCGAGCCCGAGCTTGAAGGGACTGACGACGTAAAGATTCGGCTGCTGGCGGCTGGGGTGAATCCCGTCGACACCAAGGTTCGGACGCGAGGCATGCTGGTGCCCGGCGCGCCACGCAACACGCCCGGTTGTGACGGCGTCGGTGTGGTCGAGTCCTGCGCCAGTGGTGTGCGCCATGTTCGCCCGGGGCAGCGCGTGTCCTTTTGCTTTGGTGGCGTGGGGGCGGACCCGGGTACCTATGCCGAGCAGGTGGTAGTCCCGGAGGCGGCCGTGGTGCCGGTGCCGGCCGCGGTGACGGACCTGCAGGCCGCGTCCCTGCCGCTGACCTGGCTCACGGCCTGGGAGGCATTGTTCGAGCGTGCCGATCTGCAGCGCGGGCAGACCGTGCTGGTGCATGCCGCTGCAGGCGGGGTGGGGCAGATGGCCGTGCAGATCGCACGCGCGGCCGGCGCCCGGGTCCTGGGACTGGTGCGGCGCGAGGAGGCTCGGCGCCTGGTGACCGGCCTGGGCGGCGACGTGGTCGACCTGGCCCGGCCCGATGCCGAGGAGTCGATCCGGGCCTACACCGACGGTCGCGGTTTCGACATCGTGCTGGATACCGTGGGCGGGCCGGTCTTTCGCGACGGGCTGGCACAGGTGGCCTACGGCGGTGACCTGGTGACCCTTTTGGCGCCGCCGGATGACGTGGACTGGAACGCGGCGCGTCTGCGCAACCCCAGTATCAGCCTGGAGCTGATGCTGACCCCGATGCTGGAAGGGGATCGTCGGCGCCTGAAGCACCAGGCTACGCTGGTGGCCGAGGGACTCGCGCGCCTGGCCAGCGGACGGCTGCAGGTCAATGTAGAGGACAGCCTGCCACTGGCCGAGGCGGCCGAGGCGCACCGGCGCATCGAGGCCGGCGGGCGTCGCGGCAAGCTGGTCCTGCGGATCCCGGAGTAGGTTAGCTACCGAACAGGTGGCTGAATATGCGCGCGCCACCGATATAGGTGCCGGCCGCGGAGCCGAGCGTTGTTAGCAGGAAGACCAGCAGCACGCGCGAGACCCGGTTGCGCCACCAGCCCCGCGGGGTGGTGGTGTCCTGACGCAGGCGCGCAAAGTCGTCGACCCGTGGTTTGCGCAGAAACAGCTCGGCCGCGGCCGCGACGAAGCCCACCCCGATGGTCGGGTTCAGCGAGGTCAGGGGTGCAGCCAGCGCCGCCGTGAGCACGGTCAGCGGATGCGCCAGCGCGATAATCGCGCCAATGGCGGCCAGGCCGCCGTTGATCATCACCCAGTCCATCACCATCTGCAGGCCGATGTCCGGGTTGCGCAGGAAACCGATCACGAAGCCGGTCAGGATCACGGCGACGATCACCCACGGCAGGATCTTGGGCCAGCGCGCTTTGGGTGGTGGCTGGTCGAGGGAGTCCAGGATGGCATCGGGCGGCGTCAGCTCGTCTTCCACCTGGGTCGCGATCCCGGACAGGTGCCCGGCACCGACCACGGCGAGGATGCGGCGGTGGTTGCCGGACTCGGCCAGACGCCGCAGGTGGGCCGCCATATACTGGTCGCGCTCGTGGATCAGCGTGCGATAGAGATCCTCCGACTGTTCGGCGAATTCGCTGAAGGTGGACTCCAGCATGTCGCCTTCCTTCAGCCGTTCGATCTCCGATTCGTCGATTTTCTCGCGCGAGAGAACCGAGCCGAACAGCCCGCCGATCAGGCCCATGCGCTGCCACCAGGGCACGGCGCGATAGGTGCGCCGCAACGTCAGGCCGAGGTCGCGGTCGATCAGCGCCAGCGGCAGGCCGCGATCCAGCGCCACGTCCATTGCCGCGCGCATTTCGGCACCGGGCTCGATTCCGTACTGTTCCGCCAGGCGCTGCTGGTAGGCGCCCAGCGCGAGGCTCGCGGCGATCATCGGGGCCTGCCCCTGGCGCATTACGCTGAACAGATCCATGCGCCCGACCGCGTCGGGATCCAGCATCGCGCGCTGGCGGCTCTCGCACAGTTCGATGGCCACCGCATCGAACTCGCCGGTGTCGACCAGGGCACGCACCTTGTCGGCGCTGGCGCGGGATACATGCGCGGTGCCCAGTACCACGACCTCGGTATCGCCCAGCTGCAGGACGCGGTGGGGTTCGTCGGTGATCAACTCGTGGACAGAAGCACTCATCGCAGGGGGTGGTTCCGGTTAGGCGGGCGCGGCAATCCTAGCAGGGTCGCCGCATGGGGACGACCTGCCAGCTTGTGGATATCAGGACTCCGACTCCTCGTCCCCCTCGGCATCCTCGGTGTCGGGGATGGGGGAGGCCTCCGGGTCGACCGGCGCCGGGGCCTCGGGGATGCGCAGGGTGTCCAGCCGCTCGAGTACGCGCAGGGCCCGCTCGCGCGCGGTGGCCAGCCCGGAATGACTGGGGGCCAGCGCAAGTCCTTCTTCCCAGGTGTTGACCGCCTCCTGGATCTGGCCGGCCGTGTACTGGCGGCGACCCTCTTCCAGCAGGTGCTCGGCGCGCTGGTCGCGCTGTTCGCGCCACTCATCGCACAGGGAGATGCGCGCCCGCTGGGCGGCCTGGTCGGGGCCGGAGGCGTCCTCGTCCAACTGGATGTCTCGGCTGCGACACCACTGGGCGGCCCGCTGCAATTCGCCGGCCTGCAGTGCCTGACGCAGCTGCGCGTTGATCGCGGACAGGCGTTCGGCCTGCTCTTCGCGGTCCTTGTCTTCCTCGCGCGTGCGCATCTCTTCCTGGAGTTCGCGGATGCGGGCGGCCCGTTCGCTGACCGGGGATAAATCCTGTGCCAGGCGCAGCAGGTCCAGGCGCTCGCGCCCCTCGCTGTCGTCGGCATACTGCTCCAGGGCCTCGGCCAGGGCGGGGGCCCGTTCGCTCAGGGCGTCCGGGTCCGCGGGCAGCTGATCGGTATCCGGAACCAGGGGACGCATGATCTCCAGCAGGCGGAGTTGCTGAACCAGGTTGCGGGCCTCGAGGACATCGTGGCGCTGCTGCAGGGTGCGCAGGCCGACCTGGCGCTGGCGCTCGAGCTGGTCAATGAAGCGGGCACGCTTCTCGCTTTCGGGCAGGCGGGAGTCGGCGTCTTCCAGGATTCCCAGGGCCTCCGCGACCGCGCCCTCGGCGGAAACAGCCCGTGCGTCCTTCATGGCCTGTTCCGCTGCTTCCTGTGCCATGATCTCGATCTGCTCGCGGCGCGAGGCCCATTCGGCGGCTGGCTCGGGCTCGTGCTCGTCGATCAGCTCCAGGGCGCGCTGGTACTCGCCTTCCTCGACGGCGGCTTCAATCTGGTCTTCCGCCGTCATGAAGGGCTGCATGCCGGCACAGCCCTGGAAAAAAAGCAGGGCGAGGGTGGCCAGCAGCAGGCCTGGTCGCGCGCCGGGGAGTCTCATCAATGGGCGTCCGCCACCGCGAGGATACGAATCACCTCGGCGGGTTCGCTGACGCCGTGTAACTCGTGCGTCCCCCAGTGTTCGGTTTCAAACTGCCCTTTCACCTGCTCATGCTCCATGAAGCACTGCGTGGTTACCATGCCGGCGGATGGCGCGACCGTGACCAGGCGAGCCGCCACGTTGACGGTGTCGCCGACCACGGTGAATTGCATGCGATCCTGTGCGCCCATGTTGCCGGCCAGCATCTCGCCCGCGTTCAAGCCAATGCGGAATTCGACGCGTTCCTCGCCCCGGGCCTCGCGTTCGGCGTTGATCGCGGCGACCGTTTCCAGCAACGCGAGTCCGGTTCGTGCGGCCGTCTGGCGATGGTTCTCGTCACCGCCGAGGCCAAACACCGCCATGGTACAGTCGCCCATGTACTTGTCTACCGTCCCACCGTGACGGGCAATACATTCCGCCATCGGACCGAAGAATTCATTCAGCATGCGGCCGAGTTCTTCCGGGGTGCAGCGTTCCGACAGCGCGGTATAGCCCTTGATGTCCGCGAACAGCACCGAGCCCTCGACCGCCCGCCCTCCGAGCTCGATCCGGTCGAGATTCTCCAGGATGTCCTGCGCGATCGCGTCGGAGACATAACGGCGCAGGGCCGATTCGACCTGGTCCTTGCGCAGCAGGTCCTGGGCCATGTTGTTGAAGGCGTCGGTCAGCTGGGCGATCTCGTCCTCGTGCACCATCGGCAAGGGCCGCCCGTGCTCGTCGACTGGATGGCGTATGCGTTCGCGCATGGCATGTGCCAGGCGCTCCAGCGGACGCACCAGGCGCTTGCTGATGTCGATCGCCAGGATCAGGCTGAGCAGAAAGACCCCGATCGCCGTCGCAATCCCCGCATTGATGGTGTTGCGGATCAGCTCCTGCATGGGGGTCGTGTCGATGTGCGCCTCGATGTACCCGACCTGGACATCCTGAAAGTGCACCTCGCGCTGGTAGGGCTCTACCGGGCCCGCCAGTGGCCACACCCCCTCGCTGATGCCTCCTCCGGGAGAGGGCGGGGTGCCGGCCGAGGCGATCACGCCGCGATCGATGGCGTAGGCGGTGACCGACTCGACGCGACCGTCTTCGACCAGCGAGTTCAGCAGGGTCTCCAGGGTCAGGTAGTCCTCGGCCAGCATCAGTTCGGCCGAGGTGCGGGCGACGGGCGCCAGGGTCAGTTCGGCCTGGGCCTGGATCTGGTTGTTGAGGACATTGGTGACCTGGTTCAGCACCACCACCGAAAGGGTGCCGATGCCCAGCAGGGTCAGGATGGCGACGACCGCGACGATCTTCCAGGCGATGGGGAGGTAGCGGGGGGTGAAATCGCCCGCCGACAAACGCCCGTTGTTTGGCTTTCGAGATTTCACGAGAGAGACGCCATGGAGAGCTGTCGGCGTGGGGCGGTCCACGCCTGCCATTGATCGAACAACGCGGCCGAACGGGCCGCGATGGCCGAGCGCTTGTCCAGGGAACGGTCAAACGCCGCCTCTCCCTCGAGGTTGCTCATCGTGCCACCGGCGCGGGCCAGCATCAGGGTCCCGGCGGCGCTGTCCCACAGGGCCTGTCCTCCATGCAGGTACAGATCGGCGCGCCCGGCCGCCAACCAGGCCCATTCCAGGGCGCAAGCCCCCAGGTTGCGCTGCGAGCGGTAGGGGGCGTCGGTGGCCATGGCCGCCGCAAGACCGGGGTCCAGACGCTTGTAGTCGACGAGGGCGATGGCTTTGTCCAGGCGGCTGGCCGGCGCGCGGGCGGCTGTCGGGGGTGGCGCATCGTTCAGCAGCAGGGGCCCGTCTTCTTTTGCGGTAAAGAGTTCGTCCCGTACCGGGTCGTAGGTCGCGCCGTGGGTGACGCGGTCGCCCTCGATGCGCGCAATCGAGATCGCGAAAAAGGGCATGCCGCCGGCGAAGTTACTGGTGCCGTCCAGCGGGTCGACCAGCCAGAAGGCGGGTGCCTGGTCGAGTACGCGGGCCTGCTCCTGCCGCGATTGCTCCTCGCTCAGTACGGGTTCGCCTGCGATCGCGGTCCCCAGCAGGTCGCGCAGTCGTGCATCGACGGCATGGTCGGCCTGCGTGATCACCGAGCCATCGGCCTTGTAGTCCACCGCAATCCCGGCCTCGAAGCGGGGTAGCAGCTCGCTCTGGCCAACAGAACGGAGCTCTCCGGCGAGTTGATTGAATGCATTTATGCTGATGGACATGGGACGTCGAGTGCAGGGCGGTCGTCGGCAAGAAATGGAATGTGGGTATCATACCCGTCCATGACGGCTTTGCTGATAATCCTCGCCCTGGTTCTGGTGGCCTTTTACGTGAACGACTCCTGGCGCACCCACGAACGGGTGCGACAGATCGCGCGGCGCAGTTGCGAACAGGCCGGCGTACAGTTGCTGGATGGCAGCGTGGTACGCACGCGCCAGTCCATTCGACGCCGGCCCGGAGGCCTGGCCTGGTGGCGGCAATACCGCTTTGAATTCGCCACCGATGGGGCCAGCCGACATGTCGGCGAGATCTCGCTGGACGGCCGTCGCCTGCGCCATGTCACCCTCGACCTGCCCGATGACGGGCGCCTGGTGGATGGCGATAACGGTGCGGGGCATCGGGGCCCCGAACGATGACGCTGAGCGAGCTGCGCTATGTCGTTGCGGTGGCCGACCGGCGCCATTTTGGTCGAGCGGCCGAGGCTTGTCATGTCAGTCAGCCGTCTTTGTCCGTCGCCATTCGCAAACTTGAAGATGAACTGGGGGTTACGCTGTTCGAGCGTGGCCGTGGCGAGGTCAGCGTGACCCCGGCCGGCGAGCAAATCGTGACCCAGGCCCGTCGGGTGCTGACCGAGGTGGAGCATCTGCGTGCGGTGGCGGTGCAGAGTCAGGACCAGCTGGCGGGTCCCCTGCGACTCGGGGCCATCTACACCATTGGCCCGTACCTGCTGCCCGAGCTGATCCCGGTGCTGCGCGAGCGTGCACCCAGAATGCCGCTGGTGATCGAGGAGAACTACACCGACCGATTGCGCGAGCGACTGAAGCACGGCGAACTGGACGCGATCATCATCTCGTTGCCGTTCGAAGAGCCGGGGGTGGTCACGCTGCCGTTGTACGACGAGCCTTTCGTCGCGGTGCTGCCGGGCGGCCACCCCCTGCAGGACAAGAAGACGCTGACCCTCGAGGACATGGCGGACGCCACCTTGCTGATGCTCGGTGCCGGGCACTGCTTCCGTGATCAGGTGCTGGAGCGCTGTCCCGCCTGCCAGAGGACGGTCACCGCCGATGGCAGTACGCCGCGCAATATGGAGGGCTCCTCGCTGGAGACCATTCGCCATATGGTGGCCTCGGGTATGGGCGTGACCATTCTGCCGTGTACGGCGGTGGGGGCCGATCGCTACGCCCAGCGCCTGCTGGCCGTGCGTCGATTCGAGGACCCGGCGCCCAGCCGCCGGGTAGCGCTGGCCTGGCGTACCAGTTTCCCGCGGCCGGAGGCGATCGAGGCCCTGCGTCAGGCCATCCTGGCCACGGCGCTCACCTGTGTGGATTTCATTCAGCCCGGCGAGAACCCCTGAGTACAGCTTCGGTTGGGGGTCAGTTGCCCGCCAGGACGCGGTTGCGTCCGGACTGCTTGGCGGCGTACAGCGCTTCGTCGGCCTTCTGATAGAGGGCCTGCAGCGTTGTGCTGCGGCCCACGCTCGCGACGCCGATGCTGGCGGTGACCTTGACCATGCCCTCGCTTTGCAGGGCTGATGCATCATCGGCGGTCGCGGTGGCGCGGATATTCGCAATCGCCGTGCGGATGCGTTCCGCGCATTCCATGGCGCAGGCCAGGTCGGCCCCCGGCAAGACGGCCAGGAATTCCTCTCCGCCCATACGCACCAGCAGGTCGGACTGACGTGTGGCCGCACGCAGCGTGTCCGCTACGCGGCGCAGCAGCTCGTCGCCTACCGCATGGCCGTAGTCGTCGTTGATGCGCTTGAAGTGGTCCAGGTCGATGGCCAGCACGGACAGTGGGCGGTCCTGGCGGCGGCAGTCGGCCAGCCACTTGGCGCCCTGGATCTCGAAGGCGCGGCGGTTGCCCAGTCCTGTGAGTTCGTCGCTCTCCAGGTTGGACATCAGTCGCCGGAACCGGTGGGCATTGTGCAGGGCGGGGGCCGCCAGCCCGAGCAGCGCCTCGATCTGCTGCTGTTCTGCATCACTGAAACGGCGTCCGCGCATCAGGATCAAGGAGCCCATGGTGGCGCCGTTGTAGCTAAGCCCGTATTCGATGCGGTGGCGGTCATCCTCGCCGCCCGACCAGGACTGGTCGTCGCCATCGGTGTAGAAGATCCACCCGGAATGCTGCAGGAGGGTATGGAGCTGTTCTTGCAGGCGCTGAAGGACGGCGTCGAATTCCAGTGTCGCGGTCAGGGACTGGACGAAGGCCAGCGCGTCAAATGGGGCCTCGGGGCGTTCGGTGGATTTCCCCTTGCCCGATACCAGGCGCAGATTCCCTGCGTTTCCGTCGCGATTCATGGCAGCCTCGCCGTATCCAGAAGTCTTGGGGTCAAGATGAAGCGAATTTTGTGCCACTTGATGAAAGCCTTTAATAAACAGAATGATGGATCTATTCGCTTGGGCGCGGTGACAGAAAATCGGCGCCTGCCTGCCGGGGTGGCAAGGCAGAGCCGCCTCCGGCGGCAAAGGGTGGCAATAAATTGACGCATGGGTCGGGAGGGGCTTTAAACGCGAACCCCCGTGTGTGCGCGGGTACCCGTTTCCCTACACTACGCCCATGATCCGACTCTCCGACATCGAGCTGCGGCGTGGCCGGCAGGTGCTGCTGCAGCACAGCAATCTGACTGTTCACGCCGGCTGGCGCGTAGGGCTTACCGGGGCGAATGGCTGCGGCAAGTCCTCGTTGCTGGCCGCATTGCAAGGCGAACTCTCCGTGGATGCGGGCCATGTCGAGGTTCCGGCGGAGTGGGTGGTGGCCCACCTCCCGCAGGAGGTCCCGGGCAGCCCTCGTCGAGCGGTTGACTATGTACTCGATGGCGATGCCGAGCTGCGCGACCTGGAGCGGCAGCTGGAGTTGGTCGAGGACGGCGCGGAACACGCGCGGCTGTATGCGGCCATCGATGCGGTCGATGGCTGGTCCGCCGAGGCCCGCGCGCGCCGCCTGCTGGCCGGTCTCGGGTTTGCGCCGGAGGATGCCGATCGCCCGATGAGCGACTTCTCCGGTGGCTGGCGGATGCGGCTTGGTCTGGGACGGACCCTGATGACCCGCTCGGACCTCCTGCTGCTGGACGAGCCGACCAATCACCTCGACATGGAGGCTATCGTCTGGCTGGAAGGCTGGCTGGCGCGCTATCCGGGCACCGTAATCGTGATCGCCCACGACCGGCGTTTCCTCGATGCGGTGGTCACGCACATCGCGCATATCGAGCGCGGAAGGATCGAGCTTTACAGCGGGGGTTACACCCAGGCCGAGAAACGACGCGCGGAGGTCGCGGCACAAAGCGAGGCGGCGGCGGCGAAGGTCGCCGCCGAGCGTGCGCACCTGGAGGACTTCGTGCGCCGTTTCCGCGCCAAGGCGAGCAAGGCGCGCCAGGCCCAGAGCCGGCTGAAGCGCCTCGAGCGGCTGGACGAGGTGGCGGTAATCCGCGCCGCGCGCCCGATCCACCTGGAGATTCCGACGCCGGGGCGCCTGCCCGATCCACTGCTGGCGTTGGAGGCGGCGGAGGTCTGCGACGGCGAGACCTGCCGCCTGCGGGCGACCGACCTGCGGCTGCGCCCGGAGGATCGTATCGGGGTGCTGGGACCCAACGGCGCCGGGAAATCGACACTGCTGTCCCTGCTCGCAGGAACGCTCGCGCCGACGGCGGGCGAGCGGCGGGTCGACCCCGGCCTGCGGGTAGGCTACTTCGCCCAGCATCAGCGCGAGCAGCTGGACCTGGCGGCCTCGCCCCTGACCCATATGACACGGCTGGATGCCGACGCACCGGAACAGCGCCTGCGTGACTTCCTGGGCGGCATGGGGTTTCCCGGCGAGCGCGCGGACAACCCCGTCGGACAGTGCTCCGGCGGCGAGCGGGTGCGTCTGGTGCTGGCGATGCTCATCTGGCAGGCACCCGCGCTGTTGCTGCTCGACGAGCCGACCAACCACCTGGACCTCGACATGCGCGAGGCCCTGGCGGAGGCACTGGAGAACTATGCCGGCGGATTGGTCGTGGTGGCGCACGACCGCGAACTGCTGGCGCGTGTCTGCGACCGTTTCTGGCGGGTCGAGGATGGCTGTCTGACCGAGTTTGACGGCGACCTGGATGACTACGCGCGCGAGCTGCAGCGCGAACGGGGGGTGCCGGTCGCCTCCGCGCCGTCCGCGCCGGAAGCGCCACGTTCGCAGAAGGAGCGTCGCCAGCAGGCCGCCCAGGCGCGCGCGGCGCTGCGTCCACTGCAAAAGCGGGCCGATGCGGCGGAGCAGGCCTGTAGTGAGTTGCAGCAGCAGCTGGAGGCGATCGAGGGCGAGCTGGCCGATCCCGCACTGTACACCGGAGATGATGCGGGACGGCTGGCCGAGCTGACCCGTGAGCAGGGCGAGTTGCGTGCGCGTCTGGAGGACGCCGAGGCTGAATGGATGGAGGCGCTGGAGGCGCTGGAGGCGCTCGAGTCAGCGCGCGGGTATTCTGTGGGCCAGGTCTAATATCCGAGCCTTGCACTCGGGTATTCGGGGGTCTATACAGGAGAGTGAATACACCGGCACGAGGAGTCATTCGCAATGAATGCACAGGAACTCAATCGTCGTTGTGTCGAACTCTTTCAGCACCCGGATGCGCAATTGCACTGCTGGCACCCGCGCATGTTCTGGGAGACCCACATGGTGGAAAACCCGAAGCCGGAGGATCTGCAGCAGCCGAAGGTGGACCTGCGTGAGCTCGAGGTGCTGCTGGCCGAGGCCACGCACCAGGATTCACAGTGCGCTGCCGAGCTGGAGCAGGAAGAACCTGGCCGGGCAACCCTGATCCGGCACATGGTCGAGCGTGGCGAGATGCCGCTGCTGCACCGGCCGCACTGATCTTGGCAGGATGAACTGGGTCCCTGGCGGGACCCCGGCCCGGTCCTCCGTCGGGCAGCTTGGGCCCCGGCAGATCTTGGCTGCCGGGGTCTTCTTTGTCCGGCCGGTGGCGCGCGTTACTACTGGCGGATGAAGTCCGAGAAGTACAGGGCCTCGATGCGCGGGGCGCCGGTCAGTTCCTCCAGCAGCTCGTTGAGCTCTTCCATCGCCTCCTGGCGCAGGTCTTCGCGGGCCGCGCTGCCGCGCAGGCTGTCGGGCGAGCGCCCCCCCAGGATGCGAATGAGCCGGTCGCGCACGGCCGGAATATGTCCACGGATCTCGCGGGCATCCTCCATCTCCGCCGCCTCGAGTTGAATCTTGGCTTGCAGGTAACGGGCGCGATCGGAGGACTCCATGTTGACCACCACGGGTTCCAGGGTCACGTAGCGGCTGTCGAGGTCGTCGACCGCGACAGCGCTGCCGGGGATGATCCACCACAGCATGGTGAGCAGGAAAAGGCTTGGTGACAGGGTCTTCATGCGGAGATCTCGTGTGGCAAGTGGGTCCCTTGCGTGGCGATGGCCGCCGCGCGACGGTGCGGTTCCTGGCGAAAATACCGGACCAGATGATCATAGACCGCCGGCAGGGCCTCGCGCAGCCCTTGCGGCTCGAAGAAAAAGGCCTCCGCGGCCACGGCCAGGAACTCCTCCGGGGCGGTCGCGGCGTAAGGGTCCAGCGGTAGCTGGTCTTCCGGGACGTCGTTTTCCACGGCCTCGACAAGTGCCTCGTAGGCTGCGGTGAAGTCGCGGGTCCAGTCTGCGGCGGAGTGATCGCGCGCCAGCGGCGGAAAGCCGTTCACGTCGCCGTTGCCGGCATCCAGCACGTGGGTCATCTCGTGCACCACGACGGCACCGTCGCGAACGACATCGGCCCAGGACAGGATGACCGGTCCGCGCTCCCAGGCCTCGCCGGACTGCGGCATGGCCCCCTGATGCACGATGCCATCCTCGTCCACCCATTCGTGTTCCGGCACGAAGGTGTCCGGGTATAGCACCAGCGTGCGCCAGTCGCGGTAGGGGGCGAGCCCCAGCTCCAGGACTGGCAGTGCCGCGTAGGCCGCGATCATGCGGCACTGGCCGGGGGTCGGCTCGGACTCGATGCCCACGAACTCGCGGGTGCCCAGCAGCTCTTCTACCAGCCCCTTCAGGCGTTCGGCTTCCTCGGGCGTGAGCGTCGCGATGAACGGAACCTGGCGGCGCAGGGTCTCCCATTCATCGGGGCCGAGTGGCACGCGGCCGCCATGGCCGGTCGCAAAGGGCTCGATCAGCCGTTTGAGCAGGCCGCGCAACGGATAGTGGGGCGTATCGTGCATGGGTTAATCGTCGCATGTTTGTGGCCCGACTGCCGCCGCGTTAGGCCGGCGTATGCTTTCCCTGGGGGCTTGCTCGGTGGTCCGAGGGGGTGTGAGCCGGAGCGCGGGGTGCCTGGAGGGCATCTGCGGTCGGGAGGGCGTCGAGTTCGGACCCGAGCACTACGCCTGTGGTCGTGTCCTCCCTGTATCTGGTCGTCCACTACACCGCGGAGAGTCTGAAGCACCGTGTGGCAGCCCTCCGGCTGAAGGCGGCTCAGGCCTCCTGATGGACCCGTCGCGCCCCGGATCGGACGCGACGGGGGCGGGGTCAGAAGCGATAGCCGAGGCCGAGCGTGAAGCGCTGGGCGTCGGGGTCGAAGCGCAGGGTGAACTCGTCTTCGATGCGATAGCGTTCGCTCTCGTAGAAGGTGTAGGAGTACTCGGCACGCATGAACAGGCGGTTGTCCAGCTGGTATTCGACGCCGACACCAATCCGGGCTCCGTTGATGCTGTCCTTGAAGCGGAGGGACAGGTCCTCGTCGGTTTCGGTCAGACGGTAGTCGAAACGGGAGCGCTGGTAGCCGGCCAGCCCGTAGAGCAGGACGCTGTCGTTGACGGTGGTGCCGAGCCGGCCGGTGATGCCATAGCTGTACTTGCTGTCGACCCCGAGTTCCGCATCGTCAATCCGGACTGTCAGATCGGCATCCTCGGTCTGAGCGTCGAACTCGACACCCAGGTAGAGCCCGTTGTCCAGGACGGTGCCCCAGCCGGTCATTACCCCACCAGTCAGGCCGGAGGCGCTGAGACCGGAGATACCGCCGTCGTCGGCTTCGCGGTAGTCAATGTCGTATCCCACCCAGCCAAGCTGGCCGCCGACGTACGAACCGTGGAACGGACTGGCTTGGGCGGACCCGGCCATTGCCAGGAGAGAAAAAACCCCCGCAAGGGCAATCCCGAAGCGGCTTTTGTTGTGCATGGCGATGCTCCCTTTTTGTTGTGAACGCGACAGGATTCGGATGTCCCGCGCGCGGGGAATGGTGGCACAGTTTCCGTCGCGCTGGGCGCTGGCATGAGGGGTTCTATGCCAGAATCGCCCTTTCGAGCAGCCCGAGTGGCTGCACACTGCAAGCAATGAGGTCAAACAATGCGCAAGCAAACGGGAATCGCGGGGCTGCTGCTGGCGGTGATGCTGGTGGCGGGTGCCGTGGTGCAGGCAGACGAGCCGCATACGGTGGAACAGCTGAACCAGGCCCCGTCCGAGCTGGAGGGCGAACAGGTACGTCTGGAAGGTATCGTTGGGCGGGTGCAAGAGGACATCATGGGCCGCAACTTCATCCACTTCGTGGATGGCACCGGCCACGAGGGTGACTACATCACCATCACCTCGACGGAGCTGCCCGAGGTGGGCGATCGCGTTTCGGTGACCGGGACCCTGATCCTGGATCGCGACTTCGGCGCGGGTTACACCTATCCCGTGATTATCGAAGACGCCGCGTTTTCCAAGGAGTAGCTGCATGTCATGATGGTGCATGTCGGGGGACTCCGGCGTGCATCCAGGCCGCACAAGGGCGTGCGGTTTCCAGACGTCCCATGGAGGGGAGACGATGTCCATCAAGAGCTTGCTTCTACGTTTCGTACTGCTTTATTTCTCGCTGTCGATCGCTGCGATGGCGGTGGTTGCCTGGTTCGGGCTGGACGAGCTTGGTACGGCGCTCGGCATCGCGATTCTCGTACTGGCGGTCATGTGGCCATGTGAGGCCTTCGGGCGCAGAAACGGGCGCTATCTGTCACCCTCCGAGAAGCGGTGGGTGATCGCGGTGATGGTGGCCGTGCTCTGGGGTACGCAGTTCCCCCTCACGCTAGTGCTGGTATGGGCCGAAGGTATCGCACTCGACGCCGTGGCCCTCGGGATAGCGGCCTTCTTCGCGCTGCTTTATGCGGGATTCGTGGTGGCGCTGGTGAACCTCACTGGACGCAACCTGCGCAAGCGGGGCCTGATTCCAGAAGGGGCTTCCGACTAGTCGGTCAGATGGCGTTTCAGCCACTCGAGTTCGTCTTCCGACCACTCCGTGGCCGTCACCGCCTGCCAGCTGTCGATGTAGTGCTCGGTGGCGTAGACATGTCCGTAGCCGCGCGGTGCGGCATCGCCAATGGCCACGTCCACGGCCAACTGCATCATGGTGACGACCGGGTACCAGGTCAGGTCCGGCGAGACATCCGGGCCACGTGGTGACTGCATCCACTCGGGCTTGCGGTACAGCGCCTGCGGCTCGAAGAAGGTGATCGGGTCGCTTGCGTACTGCAGGTAGACGATGCGCATCGGACCCCAGGAGGCACCGGGGATGTCCAGGTGATTCTCCTGATTGGTGAAGCGCACCACCGAGCTGTCGCGAAAACGCGGCAGCCACGCCGGGGAATCCGGCTGGCGCTGGCGCGTGATGTCACGCCAGGTCTCACTGCGGAAGGGTGGGCCGGCCCACAGCGCACCGTTGAACGGGTCGCCGATCACGTCGTACAGGTCCGCCGCGCGTTCGGAGTTCAGTGCGCCCAGACTCAGGCCATAGAGGTACAGCTCCGGACGCGCATCCGCGGGCAGCTGTTTCCAGTAGCTGTAGATCTCCGCGAACACGGCCTGGGCGGTCTCGTGACCGTACTGGGATTCCGACATCAGTGACAGCCAGCTCGGAAGGTAGGAGTACTGCACGGCGACGGTTGCGATGTCGCCGTTATGCAGGTACTCCACCGGCGCGATCGCGCGGTTGTCCACCCAGCCGCGTCCGGTGGGCGTGGCGAGGATCAGAACCGAGCGGTCGAAGGCATCCACCCTCAGCAGTTCCTGCAGGGCCAGGCGGGCGCGTTCCTCGATTTCCTCGGCCGCATTCAGCCCGACATACACTCGGATCGGATCCAGGGCCCTTTCACCGGTGAAGTCCGCGATGTCAGCCGCAGCCGGGGTGTCGCTGATGAAGCGCTGGCCCTGACGACCCAGGCCCTCTTCCCAGGAGATCAGCGACTCGGCACTGCCCGTGCGGTCGGGGTTGGCTGGCTGCTCGGCCCCGGGGTACTCGCGTACGTCGAACTGCTGGAAGCTGCGATCGGCGGTGCGCAGGCCGTATTCAAGGACGACGCCGTCGATCACGGCCCAGAACACTGCGGCGGCCGCCACGACACCGATTACGTTCGATAGCCGGCGGGGGATGAAACGCCGCAGGTGCTGCGCGAGAAAGCGCACCAGCAACTGGAACAGTCGGGCGACGGCCAGGGTCGCTGCGAACACCGCCGCGGCGATCAGCCCCAGGCGGACCGGGAAGCCCCCGTCCACCGGCTCCTGATCCATCAACTCGCGGATGGTGTTCTGCCATTCGGTGGCCTGCCACAGAAAGGCCAGCACGATCAGCGCGGCCCCGCCGCCGGCGATCAGCACCAGGGTGTTGTGTACGCGCTCGCTGGGCTCGGGCAGCTCCAGGTAGGACCACAGCCAGTGGAAAAACACACCCAACCCGTAGCCCGCGGCCAGCGACAGACCGGACAGGATGCCCTGTACATCGTCGGTACGCGGGATCAGGCTCGGGGTCAGCGAGGCGGCGAAGAACAGCGTGGCCAGGATCAGCCCCGGGATGGACAGCGATCCCAGGACACGGGTGGCCCAGCCGGGCCAGATAAAGCGCCGCAGGCGGGTTTGCAGACGGGCGACGACAGACATCGCGTGCGCGGTTCCTTCGCGGATGGAAAGCCTCATCCTGTCTGGCCCACGGGACCGGTTCAAGTCTCCGCGGCGAAGCCCCGTTTGCTCTGGGATCTATTGACCGTTATGGCGCTGCTCGAACGGATGCCGCTGGCGAAAGCGAAAGGTCGCTTCGACCATGCGCAGGGCAATGCCGAACAGGGCGACCTGCAGCAGCAGGCCTCCTGTCGCCGCTCCGGCTGCCAGGCCGGTGGCCAGTCCAAGCGCCATCAGCAACATCAGGATCATGGCGGCGATGCGGCTGCGCAGCCAGCCGCCGATGACGGCGAGCAGTGCGACCAGGGTCCCCTCCAGCATCGTCGGGGTGTGCTGCATCAGCAGACCGAGTGCGACGACGACCGCACCGGCCAGCGCCAGCACCCAGCCGGCGACCCGGGCCAGTCGCTGTGCCTTTTCCACTCCGTCGACCGTTTGCAGCAGAAGCCAGAGATCGGCGCCGGCCCCGGCCCAGTGGCGTGAACGTGAGTGCTTCATCGCGCCAGCGTACAACGCGAAGGTGACGGTTCTGTGACAGGCGGTTTGCGCAATTAAACCAGCGTCTCCTTCAGGACTATTGCGGCTGGCGGGTCTCCGGACCGTCTCTGTCCGGAGACCCGTGCCTGTGGCCAGGCGTGGGCCGCACCGCCGCGGATCGTTGGCGTCCGGCTACGGCTCATTGCCTTGCGGGCGCGGCCCCAGGCCCCAGGGCATGGTTCAGCAACGTCTCGAAGGCCGGCTCGGCGCGTTCCACTGCCCGCTCCAGGCTCGGATGCGGCTGCAGCGTGGTCATGAATTTCGGGTGCAGCATGGACAGCTTGGTCGCACCGTCTTCCTCGTACAGCCCGATATGGCCGCAGGGCATCATCGCGCCGACATGCATCCCGGCATCCAGGATGTCGGGCCCCAGGGGTAGATAGCAGACCTTCAGGGCCGTGATGTCGCCACCGGCCAGGCCGAATTCGGCCAGAAAGATCCAGTCCTCCTCGTTTTCGGCAAACTCGCGGATGGTCCGCGCCAGTTCCTCGCGCGATTGCTCGGTGTCGTGAATGATGAAGTGGTCGTCGGGTTCGGCGGCGACCGCCGGAGCGGTCAGGGCCAGGGTCACGGCGGCCGCGACAGACAGTGCAAGGGCCGTGAAGGGTGAGTAGGTCTTCATGGTTCGTTCCTCCGGGATTTCAGACCCGCACGATCTCGGGCTTTAGCGACCAGGAGATCATCAGCAGTTCCTCCTTCTCGCGCTGGCCGACCCCGTGTTCATCCAGGGCCTCGACGATGTCGTCGACCACCGCGACGAATTCCTCCTCGCTGATGTTCATGCCGCGATGGGTGGTCAGCATGTCGCGCCCGCTGTAGGCCTGCGGCCCACCGGTGCCGTTGCAGATGAATTCGGTCACCAGACGGATCACGTCATTGCGATCCGCGTCGACGTAGCGGTTGCGGATGGTGGTGTTCTGCGTGTGCTTGTCGAAGATGGTGCTGGCGAGTTCGTGGATGCGTGCCTCGCCGCCCAGGCGTTCGTAGAGACTTGTGTCGGTCATGGTGATCCCTCCTCGCGGGGTTATCGGGTGGCCACGTACCAGTTGTTCTGCGGGTCGTGGGGGAGTCGATGGACCTGGATGTCGTGAAAGCCGGCGCGCGCCAGGTACTCGCGGGCCCGGGGTTCACCCCACATCGCGCCCAGCCCCGGGCCGCCCTGAGCGAGTGATACCGGCATGCAGTGCATGCAGGACACGGTGTATAGAAAGGGGCCCAACGGGTGATCGAGATCACCGTGGATTGCGCCGGAGCCGCGAATGTCCTGCATCAGGTAGATCCCCTCGGGTGCGAGCGCGCGGTGGATGCCCCGCAGCACTGCGAGGGGGGCGGCCTGGTCATGAATGGCGTCGAAGGTGGTGATCAGTTCGTATGACCGGCTTTCGACGTGACGATCCAGTGCGGCCGCATCCGCCTCGACGAACTCAAGATTGGTCAGTCCGTCCGCCTTTGCCTCGACGCGGGCGTGCTCGATGGCCTGAGTCGAGAGATCTACGCCGGTGAAGTGGCTGCGCGGATAGAGCGTCGCCAGGCGGTGGATGATGCGGCCGCGGCCGCAGCCGACATCGAGCACCCGGATCCCGCGCTCGAGGTGGTCGGTCAGGCCCGGTACCAGGGGCAGGATGTCGCTCTCCAGCGAGGAGAGGACCGACTGGCCACTGTCCTCGGCCATGACCTCGTGGAACCGCGTGTAGTGTTCGTAGGGCACGCCAGCGCCAGTGTGGAACGCTGTGACAATCCGGTCTTCCACGGCGCCCAGCAGGCCGATGTACTGGGCGAACACGGCCAGGTTGTCGGCCGCGGCGGCCCGGGTCAGGCAGGCGGCATGCGCCGCAGGCAGGACGAAGCGCGGACCCTCCGGCTCCACGGTAACTAAGCCGCCGGTGGCCATCGCACCCAGCCATTCGCGTACGTAGCGCGGGTTGAGGCCCGCGGCCGTGGCAAGTTCCTCTGCAGTAGCGGCGGGGCGTTCGCGCATCCGGTCGAACAGCCCGGTGCGATGCCCGATCGAGACCATCAGGCACAATGCACCGTGGTTGAGGATGTCGATCAGGTGCTCGCCGAAGGCCTCGGCGGTCCGTGGCGTTGCTCTTGTGGGGGCTGCACTGGCTTGTGGGTCGGAAGACATGGACCGGGCTCGGGGATGGCGCCGGATGGCTTTGTCTTGAGCCTAGGGGGTGGGGCCGCCCCGCGCGGTCACAAACTTGCGCCGGGTGGCGCTTTCTTGCGGCAAATGTCCCGCCGGGCGGGTAACGCTGGCGGGCCAACCCCGCAAACCATTGAAAGCTGGGGCTCGGCCGCCCGTTGTTATCAGAAACGGGCGCGGGAACGGCGTTGCGGTCCCCTTGTGCAGAATGACTGAACGGCGGTCACCGCGCATTAAACGCACGCAAAAGCGACTCGAGCGTGTAGATTAGTCAGTGTTTCCCTGGGCGGCGCTGCCCGCCTGGAGGCGCCGGTAGACGCCCGGGGCCACGCCGAAGGCACGGCGGAAGTGGCGGGCCAGCTGCTGCGGGGAATACCCAGTGGCGCTGGCGATCTCGGTCACGCTCAGCTGGCTGTCGGCCAGCAGGTCGCGGGCCCGTTCCAGACGCAGGCGCGTAAGGTACCGATGCGGCGGCAAGCCGTGCGTCTCGCGAAAGGCGCGCGCGAAGTGCCAGGGCGACAGCCCCGTCAGGGTGGCCAGATCGCCCAGTGTGACGCGGTGATCCAGATGGTCGCGCATGTACTCGATGACACGTGCCGACTGGTGCGGCGCGAGGCCGGCGCGGCGCGCCTCCAGCTCCTGGTGCTGATCCGCGAGGCGGGCAAGGCGCACGACCAGCACCGCGATCATGCTCTCCACGAACAGACGTGCGGCCGGATCCTGCCGGCCCATCTCCTGCCAAAGGGCGGCCAGGGCCTGACTCACCAGAGGGTCGGCCTGTGTGCGGGTATGAAGGGGGCCAAAGTCCAGCGGGTCATCGGAGTCGCGTTCCAGACAGGCGCGGGCGAGTCCCGCTGGTATACCGACAAAACGCATCCTGGCGGGGTCGTGCATCTGGCAGTAAGTAGGAACGTTCGGTGGGATCACCACGAACTCCTTCAGGTCTGCCCAGCCGGAAAAAGCCCCGGCGCCGATGTCGCACCGAAAGCGAAAGGGCGCCCCGCGGGTGTCGCTAATCATCAACTCGTGCACCGGCGGCGTGCTCATGCGCCCCGGCGGGTGGGCGTTCTCGATCATCGGGACCGGAGGGTCCTGGCGCGCCCGCACCTCTCGCAGGAACGGCGCATCACGCCCCCGCGCAAAGAAGTCGAGCATACTGGCCGTTTGTTGTGACATCGCCTGCACCCCGCAGCTTTAGCTTATAGGCCACGGCGAGCCGGCTATCCAGGTTAAGGCGGGCCTTGGGTGGTAGTTTCAGGGCAATGCGATGGCGGCTGGGTCAGTGTTCGGCCTCGTTGAGGTCCTCGGATGTGTCTCGCGACAGGTCCGCGGTCAGATAGTCCAGTGTCATGGGCAGGCCCAGATCCACGCGCGGGAGGTGCTGCAGGGCGATGCGGATGGATCGCGGGCGGGCCTCCAGCAGGTGGCCGCCACAGCGGCGGTCGGCGTCCACGAAATGCAGATGGTAGCCGGGCACCGCGACCGACTGCATGAACTCGGGGGTCCAGAAGCCGGCCATCGAACCCTCAATGCCCTCGAATTCGTATTCCGGCTGCTCGCGGGCAACCTCCACCAGCGGCCGGTAGGCGTCCTGGCGCGGGACCGAGCGGGTGCGTACGTAATCGAACACGCCGTCCAGCCGGATCGCGTAGACCATGTTGTGCGACGGGATCAGGCGGTCGAACAGGGCGAGCAGCCCATCGTAGTCCATCGGGGTGTCGATGGTTTCCTCGCTCCACGGGCGAAAGCGCGTGACGCAGGCGAAGGGCGTGCGCGTCTCCGGGGTGACCGCGTAGGCCCGGCCGTCCGAGCGCAGCTGGAAGACCTCGCCATCCAGGACCACCATCTCGCCGTCGAGGTCGTTGAAGGTACCCAGCCCGAAATCGCCACGATCGAGGATGTCGGCGATCGTCGTGTCCTCGCGATAAAGCCCCTCGACCAGGGCGTTTACCGGGGCCGAGACATACAGGCTGGCGGCGCTCGCCGGCGTATCCAGCCAGCGCTCGAGCAGGGCCTGCGGGTCCTGGCCTTCGCGGCGGGCACGGGCGCTCAGGCGTTCCATCAGGTGATTGGGTAAATCGTTACGGGACATCTCGGTGGCTTCCGGTCAGCACAAATGGTTGTCGGCAAGGTTGCGCGGGCGTCGGGCTTCCCGCAACCCCGTGCCGGTTGCATGTGACCCCGGGGGCGCATTCCGGTATGTTCGCCGGGTTTGCAGACAGGCAGGAAACGCACCCCAGTGGGAACCGACGAACGCAATCTGCAGGGACTGGTCGCGCAGCTGGCGGAGCGCCTGGCGGGCACAGGCCTGCACGGGCGCATTGGTCTGGAGAAAGAAACGCTGCGCGTCGGCCCGCAGGGGTCACCGGCCCTGACCCCGCACCCGGTCGCACTGGGCTCGGCGCTGACCCATCCGAATATCACGACGGACTACTCCGAGGCCCTGCTGGAGCTGGTCACCCCGCCATTCGACGATGTGCGCGAGACGCTGGGTTTTCTGCACGACCTGCAGGCCTTCGCCGCGGCCAATGTCGGCGACGAGACCCTGTGGTCGACCTCCATGCCCTGCGTGACGGCCGACGACAACGCGATCCCGGTCGCGCAGTACGGCACGTCCAACGCCGGACGCATGAAGACCGTTTACCGCATCGGGCTGGGGCACCGTTACGGGCGCAAGATGCAGGTGATTGCCGGGGTGCACTTCAACTACTCCCCGCGCCCCGAGTTCTGGCCGGCACTTGCGCAGGTGCTGGGCGAGCAGGACGACCGTGCGTTCCGCGACGAGCGCATGATGGGCATGATCCGCAACCTGCTGCGCTTCGGCTGGCTGGTGCCGTATCTGTTCGGGGCCTCGCCGGCCGTGTGCAATTCCTTCCTCGAGGGTCACGGCGCGGTGCTGGAGGACTTCGACGACGACACCTCCTATCTGCCGCATGCGACCAGCCTGCGCATGGGCGATATCGGCTACACCAACCGCAAGGAGGCGGATACCGGCATCAAGGCCGATTACAACTCGCTGGCGGGTTACGTGGATTCCCTGCGCTGCGCGATCAACACCCCCAGCCCCGAGTGGGAGCGTATCGGGGTGAAGGTTGATGGCGAGTACCGTCAGTTGAATGCCAACATTCTGCAGATCGAGAACGAGTACTACTCCACCGTGCGCCCGAAGCAGCCGCTGGAGCGCTTCGAGAAGCCCACCGATGCGCTGGAGGCGCGCGGGATCGAGTACGTCGAGCTGCGCTCGGTCGACATCAACGCCCAGCACCCGCTGGGGGTGGACGAGACCCAGCTGCGTTTTCTCGAGGTGTTCGCCCTGGCCTGCCTGTTGCAGCCGAGCCCCTTGCTGGAGCCGGGCGAGCTGGATGCAATCGATGCCAACCTGCTGGACGTGGCGCACTACGGCCGGCGCCCGGGGCTTGCGCTGCGCCGCCCCGATGGCGAGGTCGCGCTGCAGGACTGGGCGCGCGAGCTGCTGGCCCTGATGCGCCCGGTCGCCACGATCCTCGATCAGGAACTGCCGGGCGACCCATACCGCCGTGCATTGAGCGAGCAGTGGGGCAAGGTCGAACAGGCCGATCTGACTCCCTCGGCGCGCATGCTGGAGGACATGATGGCGCGCGAGGAGGGCTTCTACCGCTACGCCAGCCGCCTGTCCGCGCAGCACCGCGAGGCATTTCGCTTCAACGGCCCGCTGCCGCGCGCCGAGACGCTGGAGGCCCTGGCGCGCCAGAGCCTGGCGGAGCAGGCGGCGATCGAGGCGGCCGATACCCTGGACTTCGATACCTTTCTTGCCCGCTACTTCGACGGCACGCTGCGGGCCTCCTGAGCCTCGCGATCCCTCCCCCAGTCGATTCGGTATTTTCGAACTCTCGGGCGGAAATAACGCGATTTATTTTCGATTTTATCGACAGGATAATCGAACCCATCATCCGTAACGGTGGCGGCTGGACCGCTACAGAGGGAACCCCATGAGTCTCCTGATCAACGGCGAACTGCGCGAGGGCTGGCTGGAAGAAGAGTCCGACGAGAACGGCGAGTTCGTGCGCCAGGACCAGCAGTATCGCAACTATGTCACCGCCGATGGCTCCGCGGGCCCGCTGGGCGAGGGCGGCTACCCCGCGGAGTCCGGGCGCTATCACCTGTATGTCTCCTACGCCTGCCCCTGGGCGCATCGCGCGCTGATCCTGCGCAAGCTCAAGGGCCTGGAGCCGCATATCGGGCTGTCGGTGGTGCATCACTACATGGGCGATGCCGGCTGGTCCTTTGATGACTGCGACGGCTGCACCGGCGACCGGGTGCACGGTTCACGCTACATGCACGAGCTCTACACCCGCACCGATCCGAAGTACACGGGCATCGTGACCGTGCCGGTGCTGTTCGACACCCGGACCGACCGGATCGTGAACAACGAGTCGGAAGACCTGGTGCGCATGTTCAACAGCGCCTTCGACGGCATCACCGGCAATACGCTGGATTTCTACCCGGAGGACCTGCGCGAGGAGATCCGCGCGGTCAACGAGCGCGTCTACGAGAATGTGAACAACGGGGTTTACCGCTCCGGATTCGCGACCAGCCAGAAGGCCTACGACGCGGCCTGGGACCGCCTGTTCGAGACGCTGGACTGGCTGGAGGATCGCCTGGCGCGCCAGCCCTTCCTGGTGGGCGACCGGTTGACCGAGGCCGACTGGCGGCTGTTCACCACGCTGTTGCGTTTCGATCCGGTCTACTACAGCCATTTCAAGTGCAACCGCCAGCGCCTGATCGATTACCCGCACCTGCATGCCTACATGCGCATGCTCTACCAGCGCCCCGGTGTGGCCGAGACGGTGCGCATGGATCACATCAAGGCGCACTACTACGGCAGCCACCCGATGCTGAACCCGAGCCGAATCGTGCCGAAGGGGCCGCTCCTCGATTACCGTGCGCCGCACGGGCGGTCGCTGGGAGACTTGCCGGTCGAGCTTCGGAACGCCACAGAAACGTGACGGTCGTTACACTATTGGCGAGAACCACGGTGGCTCGGGCTTGCCCGGGCCACCTTCGTATCGAGGGGTTGGCTGGGTGAAGGCGATTGGCGGGTTGCTGGGATTGGTGGCCGTGGTGGCGCTGGGCGTGGCCGCCTGGTACTGGTTCGAGGGTGAATCCGCTACTGCAAATGGTGAAGCGCAGGCCGTGGGCGAGGCCCCGAGTGCGTTGGATCGGCGTACCCCAGTACGTACAGCGGTGGTCCAGCCGCGCACCTTCGAAACCATCGTCGAATCCCTGGGAACGGTTCAGGCCAACGAATCGGTGACGGTCACCGCGAACGTGACCGAGCGCGTGGTCGAGATTCTGTTCGACGACGGCGACGAGGTCGAGGCGGGACAAATTCTGGTGCGTCTGGATGCAGACGAGGCCGAGGCCGCGCTGCGCGAGGCGCGGGTCCAGGTGGATGACGCCCGGCGCGAGCTGGAACGCGTACGTGATCGCGTGGCGGATGGCGTCGTGACCCGGCAGCAGGTGGATCAGCAACGCTCGCGCCTGAGTGAGGCGGAGGCCCGGGTGGCCGCGGCCGAGGCGCGCGTGGCTAATCGCACAATCCGGGCGCCCTTCGCCGGCAGGCTGGGCCTGCGCCAGGTGAGTCCCGGATCCCTGGTCAGCCCCGGTACCCCAATCGCGGAGCTGGACGACATCGAGCGGGTAAAGGTCGACTTTGCGGTCCCCGAGCGGCATGCGGCCGCGATTGTGCTCGGCAGCACGATCCATGGCCGCAGCGCGTCCGGGGCATTCGAGGGACAGGTTTCGGCCGTGAGCAATCGCCTCGATGTCGCGACCCGCACGCTGATCGTGCGCGCCGCCGTGCAAAACCCCGACCTGATCTTGCGCCCCGGGATGCTGGCCAATGTGCGGCTGGCCCTGGACCCGGTGGAACGTGTGGCGATTCCGGAGGGCGCGGTCCAGCAAGTCGCCGATCAGCACTTTACCTTCCGCCTGCTGGACGATGGCACGGTGGAACGCGTGCAGATTCGTATCGGCCGGCGCATGCCGGGGTTTGCCGAGGTGCTCTCCGGCATCGATGCGGGCGACACCGTGGTCTCGGAGGGCGTGTCTCGCGTGCGTGATGGTCAGTCCGTACGGGTGCTCCCGCCGCGGGTGCCCGAGACGCTGGAAACCGGCGAGGCCGGCACCGCGCAATGATTATCTCGGATGTCGCCAATCGCCGTCCGGTCCTGGCGATTGTCTTCAATCTGCTCCTGATCACCTTCGGCTTGATCGCCTACGACAATCTGCCGCTGCGCGAATACCCGGACGTGGACCCGCCGGTGGTCACGATCGACACGGTCTATCCGGGTGCCAGCGGCGAGATCATCGAGCGCGAGGTGACCCAGCGGCTGGAGGACCGGGTCGCCGGGATCGAGGGCATTCGTTTCGTTGAGTCCTCGAGCGAGGACGGACAGTCCCGTATCACCATCGAATTCAACCTGAGTCGCGATCTCGACGCGGCGGCGAACGATGTGCGCGAGGCGGTCGGCCGCGCGCTGCGCGACCTGCCGGAGGACATCGACCCACCCGAGGTCACCAAGGCTGATGCGGACGCCAACCCGATCCTCTGGCTGAATCTGTCCAGCACCACGATGGATGCGCTGGAACTGGCCGACTACGCCGAGCGCCACTTGATTGACCGGATCTCGGTGGTCGACGGTGTGGCGCTGGTTCGCCGTGGTGGGGCGCGCAGCTACGCGATGCGCATCTGGGTCGACCGCGAGGCCCTGGCGGCTCGCGAGTTGACGGTAACGGATATCGCTGACGCCCTGGGGGAAGAGAACGTCGAGCTCCCGGCCGGGCGCCTGGAGTCGGTGGAGCGTGAATTCACGGTGCGGGTGGATCGCCAGTACCGCACACCGGAGGACTTCGCCAACCTGGTGCTCAAGCGCGGCGAAGGCGGCCAGCTGGTTCGCCTGAGTGATGTGGCCGAGGTGAACATCGGCGCGGATACCGAGCGCAGCGAGTTTCGCGGCAATGGCGAAGACATGATCGGGCTGGGGATCATCCGTCAGTCGAACGCGAACGTGCTCGACGTCGCCAATGGGGTCAAAGCCATGGCCGCCGATCTGCAGGACAGCCTGCCAGAAGGCACCTCGCTGGTTACCACCTACGACGAATCGGTGTTCATCGAGGGGGCGATCCGCGAGGTCTATATCACCCTGGCCGTCGCGACGGCGGCGGTCGTGTTCGTGATCTGGCTGTTCCTCGGGAGCTGGCGGGCGACCATCATCCCGGCGGTGACGGTCCCCGTGGCGATCACGGCGGCGTTTATCGGCATCAATCTGTTCGGGTTCTCGGTCAACCTGCTGACCCTGCTGGCGCTGGTACTCGCGGTGGGGTTGGTGGTGGACGATTCCATCGTCATGCTCGAGAACATCCACCGGCGCATCGAGCGCGGCGAACCGGGCCTGCTGGCGGCCTATCGTGGGGCCGGGCAGGTCGGTTTCGCAATCGTCGCGACCACCTCGGTACTGATCGCCGTGTTCGTGCCGCTGGCCTTTCTCGAGGGCATGGTCGGGCGTTTGTTCACCGAGTTTGCGATTGCCATGGCGATTGCCGTGTTCTTTTCCAGCCTCGTTGCATTGACCCTTGCCCCGGTATTGTCCGGGCGCCTGATGCACAAGGGCGACGACGAAACCGGTATGGCGCGCTATATCGGGCACGGTTTCGCGGCGCTGGAGCGTGGTTATGGACGCGCGTTGCAGAAGGGGCTGAAAGGTGCCTGGCTGATTGTCCCCGTTCTCGCGCTGGTGCTCGCGGCCGCCTGGTATCTGTTCGATACCCTGCCCGAGGAGTTTGCGCCACAGGAGGATCGCGGCGCGTTCTTCGTGCTGGTGGACGGCCCTGAAGGGGCCAACTTCGACTACATGAGCCGCCAGATGGCCGAGGTCGAGTCGCGTATTCAGCCGCTGATCGAGGACGGCCCGATTCGCCGCGCCCTGGTGCGTACTCCGCGCGGCTTTGGCGGCTCGGAGCTGATGAACAACGGCTTCGTGATTGCCATCCTCGAACACTGGGATGACCGCGACATGTCCGCTCAGGAAGTGATCGACGAGATCCGCGGGATCATCGGCGAGATGCCGGGTATCGAGGCCCGGGTGGTGATGCGCCAGGGCCTGTCGCCCGGGCGCATTGGGCCGCCCGTGCAGTTCGTGATCTCCGGGCCCGACTACGACACCCTCGAGCAGTGGGGCGAGACGATGCGCGAGGCGGCCGAAGGCATCGAGGGGCTGACCCGCGTCGATCTGGACTACGAGCCTACCCAGCCACAGATCAATGTGCGTCTGGACCGTGATCGCGCTGGGGATCTGGGCGTATCCATGCGCGATGTGGGGCGCACGCTGGACATCGTGCTTGGTGGGCGTGATGTGACCACCTTTGTCGATCGTGGCGAGGAGTACGACGTGATCATCGAGGGCCTGACGGACCAGCGCCGCACACCGGGGGATATCGACAATCTCTATGTGCGTTCGGCAGCCGGTGCGATGGTGCCCCTGTCGAGCCTGGTGACCTACGAGGAGTTTGCCGGGCCGTCATCCCTGGAACGCTACAACCGGGCGCGTGCGGTTACCCTCACCGCTGGGCTGCAGGATGGGATGACACTCGGTCAGGCCCTCGATGCCCTGGATGCCAAGGCGGCCGAACTGCTCCCGGCGGAGGCGGGGATCGACTACAAGGGCGAGTCGCTGGATCTGCGTGCGGGGTCCGAGGCGATCCTGTTTGTCTTTGCGTTGGCGTTGCTGGTCGTGTTCCTGGTGCTGGCGGCGCAGTTCGAGAGCTTCGTGCACCCCTTCGTGATCATGCTGACCGTGCCGCTGGCCGTGGTCGGGGCATTACTGGGGCTGCATTTGACCGGGCAGACCCTGAATATCTACAGCCAGATCGGGATGGTCATGCTGATCGGTCTGGCGGCCAAGAACGGGATCCTGATCGTCGAGTTCGCCAACCAGCTGCGCGACCGCGGGCGCGACTTCGACAGCGCCGTGGTCGAGGCGGCTCGTATGCGCCTGCGCCCGGTGCTGATGACCGCGCTGACGACCGTTGCCGGCTCCATTCCGCTGATCCTGGCCTCCGGCCCGGGTGAGGAGACGCGCTTCGTGATCGGGGTAGCGGTGTTCTCCGGGGTGCTGTTCGCCACACTGTTCACGCTGTTCGTGATCCCGGCCGCCTATCGTTTGGTGGCGCGTGGCACGACGTCGCCATTGGCGACGACCCGCCGCCTGCACGACCTCGACGCCGAAGTCACCGACGTCGACGGCGAACGCCGCGGCGCCCGAGCCTCATCCGCCCCACGCGCCGAACCCTGATCTGCCGTTTCCCGGCCGCCTGCCTTGTTGCGGCTGGCCCTGATTCGGCATCCGGTGTTTACGGTGGCTTCGTCCAACCGCCTGCCAAGCGCTCACTCGCGAGCGCGCCGCGCCCGTTTTTGATCAACAACTGGCTTTCTTGCTTGCCCAAGAAAGTACCCGTCGAGGCGCACCCGGATTCCGCCCGGGGACCTTGCTCCAGGGCCCTCGGGCCGGCGGCGCTGAAACTCGCTACGCCTTTGGCTTCGCTCAGACAGTCAGCGCCTTCTCCCGGCCCGAGAACCCTTCCGCAAGGGGCTTCATACGGGGGGGGATAAGGTCAAAACAAGAGCCATTCCCCAACGTTTCGCCCAACTCCAACGCCGTAGGGTGCGGTTGAGCACAGCGAAACGCACCGTCCCGACGTCGGGGAAACTCTGATGCGATTCGCTTCGCTCATCCGCATCCTACCTGCCCCCGGCGCCCGCTCGCGGGCGCGGAACGCCAGGGCCGAAGGCCGCGCGTGCCCAGGATGTGGGAATACCTAGCCTCCATCCATGAGCAATATAGTCGGGACAGCCGTTGTCTTGACCTTCACCCCCGTTGTCGTCGCGCCGAGTGGAGAGGCTTTTCGCAGGAAGAGAGGAGCTGACTGTCTGAGCGAAGCCGAAGGCGCAGCGAGTTTCAGCGCCGCCCGCGAAAAGCCTCGGAGCGAGGGAAACCCCGGCCCGCGCAGCGGGCCGGGGTCGCGGCAGTCGGGCGTGTTTCTTGGGTACTTCTTTGCACGAGCAAAGAAGTACCTCGCGGCGCGCTCGCGAGTGAGCGCTTGGCAGGCGGCGGGCCGAAGGCACGTAAACACCGGATGACGAGCCAAGGCCAGCCGCAACGGCGGAAGTGGCCTGGCAACGGCTGATCAGCGTTCGAGGCGTCTCAGGTGCGGGCCGGGGCGCGGGTGTCGTCGAACCAGAGCCAGGCGATGGCGATAGTCAGCAGCGCGATGATTGGCAGCATCGCGAGATTCAGGCCGTCCCAGCCCAGTGGTCGCAGCAGCGCCCCGGCCAGCAACGATCCGGCGGTGACCAGCGTAAATATGGTCAGGTCATTCACGCCCTGGACCTTGCCCTTCTCGGTGGCGGTGTGTGTGGTCGTCAGCAGCGTGCTGCCACCAATGAACAGGAAGTTCCAGCCCACCCCGAGCAGGAACAGTGCCAGCCAGAAGTGCCCGAGCGTTTCCCCGTGCGCGGCGATCGCCACACTGAACAGCACGAACGCATTGCCGAGCGCCAGGATGCGAGTGATCCCAAGCCGGGTAATAAGGTGCCCCGTCACGAACGAGGGCGCGAACATCCCCAGCACGTGCCACTGCATCACCAGCGCGATCTGTCCCATGTCGAATCCGGCCTGGCGCATGGCCAGCGGGGTCGCGGTCATCAGCAGCACCATGACCGCATAGCCCAGGGCCGCGGCGGTCAGGGCCACGAGGAAGCGGCCCTGCGGCAGGATCTCGCGCATCGGTCGGGCGGGGCCGCGTTCCTCCGGTGGCGGTGCGGGCACCCGCAGCCAGCCCAGCAGGGCCATCGCCAGCAGGGCCAGGGCGCCGAGGATCAGATAGGGACCGGCCTCCGGCGTGCCCGGGAGGAGGGTCTGGGCGTGGTGCGCGTTCCACGGGCCGAGGAAGGCAGCCACGACCCCGCCCGCCATCACCAGCGAAATCGCGCGTGGGCGAAAGGCGGGGCTGGCCACGTCGGCGGCGGCAAAGCGGTAGTACATCGCGAAGGCCTGGTAGGCCCCCAGTAGCAGGTTGCCGAGCACGAACAGCCAGAAGGCCTCAGCGAAGACCCCGGCCGTCGCCAGTGCGGCCCCGCCGGCCCCGCCCACGCTGGTGCCCAGGAGGAAGCCGGTGCGCCGGCCGAAGCGTTTCATGAACAGCGAGGCGGGTAGTGTGGTGATCAGGGTGCCGATCATCATCGCGGCCACGGGCAGGGTTGCCAGGGCCGGGTCTGCGGCCAGGCGCTCGCCGACCACGCCGCTCAAGGTCATTACGGTGACTGCGGCGATCAGGAACAGGGCCTGACTGGTGGCCAGGATCAGGACGTTGATGCGCTCACGGACGGTGGTAGACATGGTGCTCCCTGCCATGGGTTCGGGCTCGGGCCGTCATGGCCGCGGGCGCGGTTCAGTCGCGTGGACGAAAATCGAGCACGGCGGAGTTGATGCAGTAGCGCAGGCCGGTGGGCGCCGGGCCGTCGGGGAAGACGTGTCCCAGGTGCGAATCGCAGCCGGCACAGCGGACCTCGATGCGCTCCATACCCAGCGACCGGTCGCTGTGTTCGGTGACGGCCCCGGCGCTGGCCGGTGCGGTGTAACTGGGCCAGCCGGAGCCCGAGTCGAACTTGGCGGCGGCATCGAACAAAGCGGCCCCGCAGACCACGCAGTGGTAGATACCGTCGCCCTTGTGGTCGTTGTAGGCGCCACTGAAGGGCCGCTCGGTCGCGCCTTCCCGGGCGATGCGATACTGCTCGGGGCTGAGTCGGCGGCGCAGCTCGTCGTCGGAAAACCCGGATTCGTTCATGCAACCTCCGCAGGAGTGATATGGTCCCAGCACCAGCGTGCGTCACGCCGTGCCGCTCGCCTGATGCTATCACTGGCAGCCCGGATGTGGCGTGACCAGGACAGACCGCTGGAGGTGGTCGTGAGTTGCCCGGATTGTGAACGGATCCACCTGCTGCCGGCGGAGTCCGGAACCCTTTATCTGGCCCCGGTACTCGCCCATACCCGCAGCGCCCTGCGGCGCCGGATGGTCGAGGAACAAATCCCGTGCAGTGAGCCGGTCTCCGATATCCTGGCCATGCCGGTTGCCGGGGACGGGGGGCTTGCGGATGCGCTGAGTCGGCTGGACCAGGTGCTGAGCGGCTCCGAGCAGGCGGGTTGCCGGGCGACGTTTGTGCCGGAGGGCGAGCAGTTCGGGTTGCGGCATCTGCAGGACACCCACCTGCTGTCCGCGCTGATCGCTCGCCATAACGCGCGCGATCTGTCGAACATTCTGGCGAACGACGCACTGGACTTTCATTTTCAGCCCATCGTGCATGCGGCCAATCCTGCCGAGGTCTTCGCCTACGAGGCGCTGGTGCGAGCCAGCACGCCGGCGGGCGAGGTGATTCCGCCGAATGACCTGTTCCGCACCGCCCGCGATGCCGATCTGCTGTTTCATCTCGACCGTTCGGCGCGGATCAACGCGATTCGCCGCGCCACCGAGCGCGGGATCGGGAGTCGTCTGTTCATCAACTTTAACCCCACGGCGATCTACGACCCGGCCTTCTGCCTGGAGACGACCGTGCGCGAGATCCTCTCGATGCCGGCGCATCAGTCGCGCCCGGCCGGGTTTGTGTTCGAGGTGATCGAGAGCGATCAGGTCAGCGATCTGGAGCATCTGGCCGGGATCGTTGAGCGCTATCGGCGAGCCGGGTTCCAGGTTGCCCTGGATGACCTCGGGGCTGGCTATGCTTCGCTGAACATGCTGTCGCAGCTGCGCCCGGACTTCGTGAAGATCGACCGCGAACTGGTCAGCGGTATCGACGGCGACGTCTACCAGCAGAAGATCCTCGGCAAGGTCGTCGAACTTGCTCGCGAGCTGGACGTGCAGATCATTGCCGAAGGCATCGAGACCCCTGGCGAGTGGCGCTGGCTGAAGGATCAGGTCGACTACTGTCAGGGGTATCTGTTCGCCCGCCCGGCCGCCGAGCCGCCCATGCCCGCGCACCCGGAGGCCTGATAGCGCATCCGTTCTATCCCTTGGTGCTCGTGGGTGTGGGTCCGACTCGGTGTAAAAGCACGAACAGGGCCGGGATCACCACCAGCGTCAGAACGGTCGCGGCCAGGATGCCGCCGATGATGACCGTGGCAATCGGCGAGAAACGTTCGGCCCCGACGGCCATCTCCAGGGCCAGCGGCAGCATGCCGGCGATTGTGGACAGGGCGGTCATCATGATGGGGCGCATGCGGGTTTCCACCGCCTCGGTCACGGCGGCGTAAATGTCGCGGCCCTCGGCCAGTCGGCGCCGGGCCAGGTCGAGCAGGATGATGCTGTTGTTTACCACGATGCCGATCAGCAGGATGATCCCGAGCAGCGCCGGCATGGAGACGTACTTCCCGGCGATCAGCAGTGCGGCGACTACGCCGATGAACTGCAACGGAATGGCAGTCATGATGATCACCGGGTGGGCGAAGCTGCGGAACTGCACGACCAGCAGGAGGTAGACGGCCAGGGCGGCCAGCAGCAGCGCGCGCATCATGTGGTCACGGGCCTCGTCGAAGTCCGCCTGCTCGCCGGCCAGCGTCGCCGGATAGCCATCCGGGGCGGCGAACGTGTCCAGGCGCTGCTGCACGTCGGCCACTACCTCGGACAGCGGGCGTCCCAGATGGAAGCCGAGGATGTCCAGGGTCCGCTGGCCGTTTTCCCGCGTGACAATGCGCGGGCCGAGGGTATGTTCAAGGCTTGCGACCTCGCTCAGGGCGACCGGTCCTTCGCGGGTGGGCAGCAGGATGCCCTCCAGGTCTTCCGGATAGCGGCGGTCGGAGGCCTGGTAGCGCACGACCACGTCCAGGTCCCGCTTCGGCGGCTGGCGGAAGCGTGTGGCCACGGCGCCGTCCATGGCCTGGTGAACCGCACGGGCGAGCCCGGCCCCGGTGAGCCCGAGTTCGGCTGCCCGGTCATGGTCGACCCGGACCCGCACCTCGGGGGTGTCGAGGGCCCAGTCCTTGTACAGGTCGGTGATGCCGGGGATGCCCGAAAGGTGGCCCAGCAGGTCGCTCGCCGTGTGGTCCAGGGTTTGCGCCTGCTCGCCACTGATCCGGGCGATGATCGGGGCGGCGGTTGACGAGCGCGCGGTGCCGCCGAGTTCCCGGGGTACGGCCAGGGTCACGCCCGGGGTGGTCTCCAGGCGCTGGCGCACGTCGTCCATGATCTCCCACTGTGTGAGAGAACGTTGCGTCCGCGGCACCAGCGTTACCGTGATCTCGGCCTGATTGACGCCCATGGCGCCGCGGTCGCCCATCGAACGGGCGCCGGCTTCGTGGCCGAACTGGCTGCTGACATCCACGACGTATTCGTGTTCGGCCAGATACCGCTCGACGGGTTCCAGGGTTGCCAGGGTGGTGTCGAGACGGGTGCCCGGCGCCATGTCGACCAGAACCTGGAAACTGCCCGAGTCGAAACGCGGCAGCATCTCGCTCCCGGTCATGCGGAGCATGCCCAGGCTGAGGGCCAGCAGCATGACGGCCACCACCAGCGTCGCCAGCGGACGCTTTAGCGCCAGGGCCAGCACGTCCAGATAGAGGTGACGGACGCCGCGCGCCGGTGCCTCCAGGGTCTCCCGCCAGCGCGGGGTGGCGGTCGAGGTGGCGGGTCGCAGCCAGTAGGTGGCCAGCAGAGGGATCAGGGTGACGGCCATCACGAACGAGGCGCTCAAGGCGAACGCCAGGGTCAGCGCGAGGGGCCGGAACAGCTCGCCGACAAAGCCGCCCATGAACGTGAGAGGCAGCAGTACGCCGAGGGTGGTCAGTGTGCCGCCCAGCTTGGCGCCGAAGACCTCGCCGACCCCCTGGATGGCGGCCTGGCGCGGCGGCTGGCCCTCTTCGTCCAGGTGACGGTGGATGTTCTCGAGGATCACGATGCCGTCGTCGACCAGCAGGCCGATCGCCAGGATCAGCGCCGACATGGTGACCATGTTCAGATCCAGACCGGCCAGTTGCATTAAGCCGAAGGTCACCAGGAACGCCGCCGGAATGGAGAGGGCGATGATCCCGGCCTGACGCAGATCAGCGAGAAACAGCAGGACGATCACCATCGTCAGGGCGATGGCGATCATCACGGTCTGCGTCATGTCGGCGATCACCTTCTCGGTGAACACCGAATCATCGTCGGCGACGACGATATTCAGCTCGGGCGCGGCATCGCGCAGGGGTTCCAGCGCCTCGCGCACCCGCGCGGCCACCTCCACCGTGTTGGCATCGTCCCGCCGCAGCACTTGCACGGCGATCGCTGCCTGGCCGTCATGACGGTAGGCCGAGCGGGGCTCGCCGGGCTCCAGGCGGACTCGGGCGATATCGCCCAGGCGCACACGCGTATCGCCGTCCGCGACGAGGATGATCTCGCGTGCATCGGCCTCGCTTCGCAGCGGCGCATCGAACCGCACCACACTTTCGAGTTCACCGATGCGGACACGACCGCCCGGCGCCATGAGATTCCAGTCGTCGAGGGCCTCCAGTACCTGGGGCATGTCGATCCCGAGGGCCTCGGTGCGCTCGGGATCGAGCGCAACATGCAGTTCCCTCTTGTGCCCGCCGACCACGTCGATCGCGGCGACGCCGGGGATCCATTCGAGCCGTTCCCGTATCGCGTTGTCGGCCTGTTCGCGGATCGCGTCGAGCGCCAGGGTGTCACTGGTCAGGGCGATGGTGATGATTGGCTTGTCGGCGGTGGAGAACTCCAGGATCTGCGGTTCTTCGATGGTGGCGGGCAGGTCCGGGCGCAACCGTCCGACGGCGTTCTGGACGTCCACGGCGGCAAGGGCGCTGGTGATGCCGTAGTCGAATTCCACCCGTGCCACGGACAGGCCGGTCTGGCTGGAGGAGCTGATCCGGGTGACGCCGTCGAGGCTGGCAAACTCCTCCTCCAGCAGGCGTGTGAGTTCGCGATCGACATCCAGGGCCGCCATGCCGGGGTATTCCGTGATGACCGTGACCGTCGGCGGGTCGGTGTCGGGAAAGAGCTGGACGGGCAAGTCGAAGCGCGCCTGCAAGCCCAGGATCAGAGCGGCAGCCAGAAGGGCCAGCACCGTGTGCCGGTACCGCAGGAGGCCCTCGACCCAGGTCATCGGGGGCTGTCGTCCACGGCGTGCACGGGCATCCCGTCCCGGATCCGGCGATCCGGCGTCACGATGATGCGGTCACCCGGCTCGATCCCTTCGAGAATCGCCCGTTCTCCATTTGGCAAGGACCGTGTCACCACCTCCGTGCGGTATGCGCGGCCGTCTTCCAGCCGATAGATCCACTGGTTGTCGACGTCGCCCCAGACGGCGTGAGCCGGTACCCGGATGACCGGGTCCAGGTATTCCAGGACGACCCGTGCCTGTGCCGCCATGCCGGGGCGCAGCGCCTCCGGTGGGTCGATCAGGCGCGTCTCGAAGCTCCCGCTGCGCCGGCTGATGTCCAGTGTGGGATGGACCCGATCGAGCCGGGTCGTCACGGTATGTTCCAGGGCGGGGATGGTCAGCTCGACGTCCAGGCCGGGTTCGAGCAGCAGGATGTCGCGCTCCGGCACGCGCAGGACCGCATGGAGACCCTCAAGGCCGACCAGTTCGATCAGGGGCTGGCCCGAAACGGCCAGGTCGCCGGGGCGGACATGGGTGTGTCGCACCTGGGCGGTGAAGGGTGCCCGTTCCGTTGTGTATTCGAGTCGTTTGCGCGCCAGTTCCAGTGCGGACCGGTTTTCGCGGAGCTGGGCTTCCAGTGTGGCGACGCGCTGGCGAGCGTCGTCGAGTTCACTTTCCGGGATCAGATCCCGGGCAAAGAGGTCCTGTTGGCGATCGAGGTTGCGCTGGGCGGTGGCGCGTTCTCCATCCAGGCGCTGGTCCGCGGCCTCTCTCTGGCGGACCTCCAGGCGCGTCTCGTCGGTATCCATGCGCACCAGGACTTCACCTTCCCCGACCCGGTCGCCGGCGTTCAGGGGGCTTTCCAGTACCTGGGCGGTGATCCGGGCCGAGATGGTCGTCTCGTCGTGGGTCTCAATGCTGCCCCGATACACAGGGCTATAGAACGTGGCCCGCGTGGGTTCCGCGGAGATCGTGGTGACGGCCGGGGGTGGTACGGCGCGCGCGGCCTCGGGAGAGAACCTTTCCGACAGCCGGTCCGTCGCGCTCCAGGTCGTCACGATCACCACCCCGGCCAATGCGAGGAGGCCCAGGGCCCGCCGAAGGCTACGGCGACTGGATGGGGTGCGGGAGGCATTCATGTTGTACTCAGCGTTCCGGCGCATTTTCCGGCGACAGGGCGCTGACTACGTCGTCGCGGAATGCACTGTGGCAGGCGATGCAGGCATTCACGAGCCTGGCGTGGTAGCGGATGGACTGGTCCAGATCCTGGTCCCGCGCCGCGTTGGCAAGCCCTTCGGCGGTGTCGTGCACCTGCTGATCCAGCGCACGAAACTCGCTGACTCGCGACCCGACTGCCGACAGGACACGTCGCCGCTCGCCGAGCGAGGGTTTCGGATGGTCCGCGATCGCCTCGGCCGCCTCGGTGACGGTAGCGAAGTCCTCGACGAACAGCGCAGATTGCACCCGGTTCATGTCGTCCGCGAGCCCCTGCATCACGGACTGAAAGGTCTCGGCTGCCGCAGTGCTGGCCAGGGGCATGGCGAGAACGGCGACGACCAGGGCGGCACGGCTTGTGGCTCGGGGGAAGGACATATCCAGTCTCCTCGGGTTAGTCGGATGTGTTCGAGTGCGGGCCGGGTGCCTGAGCTGGCTGGCCCTGCGGTGCTTGCAATGCAGGCTCCAGCAGGCGCCAAAGCACGTCGCCTTGCTGGTCAAGCGGAAACTCGAAGTCGGAGAGCGACCAGCGCATGACCAGGCCCTGGATCATTGCCACGATAAGACGGGCGGTTTCAGCCGGTTCGAGATCCCCGCGAAAGCTTCCCTGGGTGACCCCTTCCCGGAGCAGTTCCTCCAGCCGCGAGGTGTAGCGGTCGATAATGTCCCGGACCACGGCTTTCAACGCGGGGTCTTCTTGGTGCAGACGTTCCGAGAAGATCAGGCGAGGAAGACCCTTGCGACGACTGATGAACCGTAATTGCCGGGTCAGGAGTTTGCGCAGGCGGACGTCTGCCGACCCTCGTCCAGACAGTATCGGTGTGAGCACGTCCAAGAGCTTGCGGCCGATGGAATCCAGTGCCGCGCGGAAGATTGCGTCGCGGGTCGGAAAATGCCGGAAGATCGTGGGCTGGGCGATCCCCACCCGATCAGCAATGGCCTGAGTGGAGACGTCTCGCGCCCCGTGCTCGGCTGTCAGGTCGAGCAATGCCTGAACGATCTCTTCGCGTCGTTCTTCGCCAGACTTCCGCTTCATGCAAGTAATTAATCACTTTCTTTTTAATGATGCAAGTATTATGAAGTTTATGGTGGTGCTGCAAGCGCCCGGGGTGCGTGCACAAGCGCACGTGATTCCATAGACTCAAGGGCATGAACCAACTCCCGCCCGATGCCCGCAACCCGACCCTGGAAGCGGCGTTCCAGCTGCTGCGTGATGCCGAGGTGCGCTACGAAGGGCGCATCGTGGGCACCGTGGCCAGCCTGGATACGCGTGCGCCAGCGGAGAACTACGCCGACTGTTTTATCCGCGACTTTGTGCCCTCGGGGCTCGTGTATCTGTTGCACGACGAGCCCGAAGTGGTGCGCAACTTCCTGTCGCTAATCTTGCAGATCCGTGACACCCAGGAAGAGATCGAGGGCCACCGCCGCCTGCCACGGGTGATGCCGGCCAGTTTCCGGGTATTCACCGACGAGAACGGTCGTGAGGGGTTGGCGGCCGATTTTGGGGATCGCGCGATCGGTCGCGTGGCCCCGGTGGACTCGATGATGTGGTGGGTGCTGCTCGCACGTGCCTACCAGAACCGCACCGGGGACCACGACTTTATTAAGAGCCCGGATGTGCAACGCGGCATCCGGTTGATCCTCAGCATCTGTCTGCAGGATCGCTTCGAGGTGTTTCCGACCCTGCTGGTGCCGGATGGCAGCTTCATGATCGATCGCCGGATGGGCGTGTTCGGCCATCCGCTGGAGATCCAGGCGCTGTTCTACGGGATGCTGAAGGCCTCGCTGGCGATGCTCGAACCCTGCGACACCGACTCCGAGCAGCTCTGCGAACAGTCCGCGATCCGTACCCGGCAGCTGTCCGACTACATCCGCCGTTACTACTGGCTGGATCTGGAACGTCTGAACGACATCCATCGCTACCGCACCGAGCACTTCGGCCACGAGTCGGAGAACGCGCTGAACATCTACCCCGAGAGCATCCCCGACTGGCTGGTGGACTGGCTGCCCTCGGAGAGCGGGTATCTCGTCGGCAACCTCGGGCCGGGGCGCATGGACTTTCGTTTCTTCAGCTTCGGTAATCTGCTGGCAGTGTTGTTCGGGCTGGCCGACGAGCAGGAGTCGCGTTCCATCATGCAGACCTTCGAGCAGCGCTTCGAAGACCTGATCGGCACCATGCCGGTGAAGATCTGTTACCCGGCGATGAGCGGCGAGGAGTGGCGACTGCTGACCGGCTCTGACCCCAAGAATACCCCGTGGTCGTATCACAATGGCGGCAACTGGCCGGCCCTGCTGTGGGCGTTTACCGGTGCCGCGTTGCGGGTCGGGCGGCCGGACCTCGCACGCAGCGTACATGCGGTCGCGGCCGAACGGCTGCACCGCGACGACTGGCCGGAATACTACGACGGCCGTCACGGTCGCCTGATCGGCCGCCGCGCAAACTATCAGCAGACCTGGTCGGCCACCGCTGTGCTGGTCTCGCAGGCGCTGCTCGACAACCCCGAGACCATGAGCCTGTTCGACAGCCCTGAACCCGAATTGCGATGAGGCATCCGCGTCGATGAAAAAGACCCAGAGCAAGGCCCGTGACGGCGAGGGCCTGTACCTCGTACTGATCAGTGTCCACGGACTGATCCGGGGAGGGGGTCTGGAGCTGGGACGTGACGCCGATACCGGCGGACAGACGCTGTATGTGGTTGAGCTGGCGCGCGCCCTGGCGCGACACCCACAGGTAGGGCGGGTAGACCTGCTGACGCGGCGCATTGTCGACAGCCGAGTCTCCGACGACTATGCCCAGCGCGAGGAACCTCTGGGCGATGGCGCGCATATTGTGCGCCTGGACTGTGGGCCCAAGCGTTACCTGCGCAAGGAGAAGCTCTGGCCGTACCTCGACTGCTTCGCCGACAACGCCCTGGGGCATATCCGCGAGATCGGGCTGCGTCCGGACGTGATCCATGGCCACTACGCCGATGCCGGGCACGTCGCGGTGCGCCTGTCCAATCTGCTGGGCGCGCCGATGCTACAGACCGGCCATTCCCTGGGTCGAGTCAAGCGCGAACGCCTGCGCGAGAGCGGGATGTCCGACGACGACATCGAATCGCGCTACAACATCGCCACCCGGATCCACGCCGAGGAAGAGGCCCTGGCCCATGCCCACCGGGTGATCGCCAGCACGCGTCAGGAGATCGGCGAGCAGTACGCCACCTACGACAACTACCAGCCCGAGCGCATGGAGGTGATCCCGCCCGGAACCGATCTCGAGCGTTTCCATCCGCCCAAGCGCGGCCAGCGCAAGCCGCCGATCTGGCCCGAGATCCGGCGTTTTCTGCAAAAGCCCGAACGCCCACTGATCATGGCGCTGTCACGCGCCGACGAGCGCAAGAACATCCGCGCGCTGGTCGAGGCCTATGCCGGCAACGAGTGGCTGCAAGAGCACGCCAACCTGCTAATCGTGGCCGGCAATCGCGACGACATCCGCGACCTCGACAAGGGCGCACGCGATGTCATGACCGATCTCCTGCTGCGTATCGACCGCCACGACCTGTACGGCCGGGTGGCCTACCCGAAACACCATGATTCGGAGGATGTACCCGACCTCTACCGTCTGGTCGCCGCCAGCAAGGGGGTGTTCGTCAACCCGGCGCTGACCGAGCCGTTTGGCCTGACGTTGATTGAGGCGGCTGCCAGTGGGGCGCCGATCGTTGCCACCAACGATGGGGGGCCCGAGGAGATTATCTCGCGCTGTCACAACGGACTGCTGGTCGACCCGCTGGACCCGGAGGGCATCGCCGATGCCATCCAGGGCATGCTCGCGGACCGTCCGCGCTGGCAGCGCTATTCGCGCGCGGGTCTGAAGGGTGTGCGTCAGCATTACTCCTGGGACGGGCATGCCGAGAAATACATAAAGCTGGTCAAGGCGCTCAGCAAGGAAGTGCGTCAGACGCGGCGCGAGCAGCATTCCACCTCCGGGCGTCTGGCCAAGGCCGATCGCGCGGTGATCACGGATATCGACAACACCCTACTGGGCGATGATAAGGCCACGCGGGCCTTTGTCGCCTGGCTCAAGCGCCATCGCAAGCAGGTGGTGTTTGGTGTGGCGACCGGTCGCCGGCTGGACTCGGCCGCAGCGGTGCTCAAAGAGCACGGTGTGCCCGCCCCGGATGTCTGGATTACCTCGGTAGGCAGCGAGATTCACTACGGCGCGGAGCGCACCGAGGACCGCGGCTGGTCACGGCATATCAGCCATCGCTGGGAACCGGATCGCCTGCGCGAGTGCCTGCTGAAGGTGACTGGCCTGGAGTTACAGCCGAAGGAAGATCAGCGCGCTTTCAAGGTCAGCTTCTTTGTCGATCCGCCCGGGGAGCTGGATGCCGAGAGCATCGAGACCCGCCTGTACCGCGAGGACCTGCACGCCCGCGTGATCTACTCTCACAAACGTTATCTGGACCTGCTGCCGGTACGGGCCTCCAAGGGGCTCGCAGTGCGCTACCTGTCCGACAAGTGGGGCATCCCGCTGGAGCATGTGCTGGTGGCCGGGGACTCCGGCAATGACGAGGACATGCTGCGCGGGCGTCTGCTGGGCGTTGTGGTCGGCAATCACCAGCCGGAGCTCGAGGGGCTGCGCGGGTTCCAGCGCATCTACTTTGCCGACGCCACCTATGCGCGCGGCATCCTCGAGGGGATCGAACACTTCGATCTGCCCAACCGCTGCGACATCCCGAACGACGAATAAGCGAACGCGCGGCCGGGAGCGGTCAGATCCAGTAGGCGGTGCGGGTCATCACGCTCGAGGTCAGCGGCATCAGCACATTGCGCACGGGCCAGGGCGGCGGCTTGCCGCCCAGTGCCATGGCATGCGCACCGTGTTCCACCTCGTCCTGCTTCATCTGTTGCAGGATCCGCGCGGAGGTCTCGTCGCTCTTCGGCAGGCGCTCCAGATGACGGTCCAGATGGCGTTCCACCTGGCGCTCGGTCTCGTCGATAAAGCCCAGGCTGTAGGCATCCCCCGTCAGCCCCGCCGCGGCCCCCAGGCTGAACGAACCGATATACCAGAACGGCCCCAGCAGGCTGGTGTGGCCACCCAGCTCGTGCACGCGCTGGGCGCACCAGTGCAGGTGGTCGCCTTCCTCGCGCGAGGCCTGGTCCAGGTGTGCGCGGATCTTGGGGTTGCGTGCAGTGAGCATCTGCCCCTGGTACAGCCCCTGGGCGGCGACCTCGCCGGCGTGGTTGACCCGCATCAGACGGGTCGAGAGCCGGCGGTCCTCTTCCTCCAGATGCGGCCAGTCGTCACCCCCGGGTGACGGACGTCCGGTGGAGCGGGCATGGCCGGCCACCACCTTGATGAAGGCATCGGCCTGACCGATCAGGTGATCCAGGGGGCTGAGTTTGCGCATTGTGGTGCCCGTTTCGCTGGGAATGGTTCAAGCGTAACGCAAGCCGCTGCGGTCGTCAGGTCCGGGAGGCGCTGGGGCCCATCCGGCTGGCGAGAAAGCGCGCCGGCGAGAGGATTTGTGGTGCCCCGCGGTCTTCCGCCAGGGCGCGCAGGTGGACGCTGCAGCCAACGTTTGCGCTCACGATCACGTCCGGGACATCGGCGGTCAGCGCATCCAGGGTGGCTGCACCCAGCCCGTCGGCCATCTCCGGCAGCGTGAGCATCGCAGTGCCGCCCGCGCCACAGCAGTTCGGGGCGTCGGCCACGGCGGCGAGGGTGACGCCGGGCAGTCGTTGCAGGGACGCCGTCAACTCTTGTGCCTCGCGTGTCACATTGCGCAGGGTACAGGGCAGATGCAGCGCGACCCGCACGGGGGTGTCGATCCAGGCGGGGGCGGCGGGTTCGGCGGACAGGTGTTCGTTCAGAAACCGGGTCAGGCTGACACTGCGGCGGCCAAGACTGCCCTCGGGAATCTCGCGCAGCGTGGCCTCGCAGCCACTGTCCAGGGCGATCACCGGGACCGTGCCGCTCAGAGCTTCCTGATTCCGGTCCTGCAGGGCGTGGGCGGCACTCGGGCGCCCGGCGTGCTGATCGAGTGCCCCGCAGCAGACCTGCCCGCGTGGTACTGCGACCCGGAAGCCCAGGCCGTTTAGTACGGTCAGCGCCGCCTCCAGGTCCGGGCCGGTAAAGAAACGATCCATGCACCCGGTAAACAGCAGGGCATCGGCGTGGTCCGGAGCCACCGTGTCCGACAGTCGCGGCGCCGGTGCCAGCGAGGCACGCGTATGGTCGAGGGTGCGCCACAACGGTTGTCCGGGGCGCAGCCAGCGCTGGATGCCGGTCTTGCGGGCGGCACGGGCCGCCATGCCGCCGAGCCCGCGCAGCGCACCGTGGCGCAACGCGGTGGTCTGCAGGGTCTGGCGCAAGCCAGCGGTGGTCGAGCGGGGGGCTGGCGGATGCTCCGCGAGCACCTCGCGGGCACGATCCATCAGTGCGCCGAATGGCACCCGTGCCGGACAGACGGACTCGCAGCTGCGACAGCCCAGACAACCCTCCAGATGTTCGCGCAGGCGAGATGACTGCGGCTCCAGGCGACCCTGTGCCAGCCCCTGCATCAGGGTCAGACGGCCACGCGGCGAGTCGCCCTCCACCTGGTGCCAGGCATATGTCGGGCAGTGCGGCAGGCAGAGCCCGCAGTGCACGCACTGGTCGGCTGCGGAAAGACCCTGAAATCGGGGCGGTTGGTCCGAAGCGCCGAGGGGCTTTGCTAGGGTTTCGTCCCGGTCACTTTGCCCCGAGGGGTCTTCCATGCTGCGCTCGTCTCGCCCTCTTCGTTCCTCGCTTGCACTGTTCATGCTGGTGAGCATACCAGCCCTGCCCGCTGTCGCCTGGGATGCCGAGGGCTGGGAAACCAGCATCGAGCTGGGGGCCTCCAAAACCACCGGAAATACGGAGTCCACCACGGCCAACGCCCGCTTCCGCTCTCAGCACACGAGCGAGGAATGGCGTAACCGCCTGCGGCTGGACGGGCACTACCACGAGGAAGACGACAACACGACGGGCGAGCGTTATGTCGGCGGCTACCAGCTGGATCGCAAGCTGGGCGAGCATGACTATCTGTTCGGGGCGGCGCGCTACGAGCGTGACCGGTTTAGCAGTTATGTATATCAAGGCTCACTGACCACCGGTTATGGCCGCCGCCTGGTGGATTTCGAGAGGGTTAAGCTGGATGCCGAAATCGGTGGTGGTATGCGCCAGTACCGCGAGCGCGCCGAGGGCGACCGAGACCGCGAACCGGTGGCCCGCCTGGCCGGTAACTTCCGCTGGGACTTTTCCGAAAATGCGCGCCTGACCGACGAACTGCTGATCCTCCACGGCTCGGACAACACCGAGATCGAAAACATCCTCTCGCTCACCGCGGACATGACCAGCCGGCTCGCATTGCGCACCAGCTTCACGGTCAAGCACAACACCGATGTCGAACCGGGCACCGAGAACACCGACACGATTACCGACGTCAGCCTGGTCTACCGTTTCCACTGAGGGATCGACCCGCCGCCCGATGACGTATCATGCGGCCTGCCAAACCGGAGAGTGTGATGGGCTACTACGAGCGCCACATCTTCTTTTGTACCAATTGTCGCGAAGACGGTAACTGCTGTGAGGACCACGGGGCGACGGAGATGCGCGCCTATGCGAAGGATCGCGCCAAGGCCATGGGGATCCACGGCAAGGGGCAGGTGCGGGTCAATACCGCCGGCTGCCTGGACCGTTGCAACGAGGGCCCGGTCGCGGTCGTCTATCCCGAGGGTGTCTGGTACACCTACCACGACGAGCGCGATATCGACGAAATCCTCGAGGAGCACCTGAAGAACGGACGGGTCGTCGAGCGTCTGCAGATCTGACCCGCTCCCGCACCAACTTGACTTTGGGCGGGCAGCTCCGGAGAATTCGCAGCCCGCGTGGCTACGTAGCTCAGCTGGTTAGAGCACATCACTCATAATGATGGGGTCCCCTGTTCGAATCAGGGCGTAGCCACCACTGTTTTCCCGAAAGGGGCTGCCTGTGCAGCCCCTTTTCTGTTCTGGGCCTATGTGTGCGTTTGTTGCTGGTCATTCGGGGGTCGGCTAGACTGCGCCCCGGCCGGCCCGGCTCGTTGGGACCAACCTCGGACGAACTCCATGAAACGTTACGGAATCCGCATCCGCCTGCCGGAAGGCAGCACCATGTCCATGCCGCACCTGCTGGGGCCGGACTGGGAATCCTATCGCTGGTACGACAGTGAGCAGGAGCGCGAGAAGACGCTGGCCGATATGCAGCGCGATCTCCCCAACTACCGCAAGGGTGACCACGTCCAGCAGGTGCTGGAACGCGTCGAGCGCGACGACTGATATTTCTCGAGCGGTGCGTCCTCCGTGCCGCTCGTCTTTTGTCTGGCTCGGCGCCCGTCGAGCGAACGCTTTCCTGCGTGCGATCCGCGCCAGCAGCAAGAAGTAGCGCCTCGGCTGCCGGTTCCATGCTCGGGGCCGGCAGCCATCGCGGCCTCAGGGCAGGGCCAGCGGTTCCATCAGGTAGCACAGGCAGTCCTGAGCGATCACCCTTGAGTCCAGGGTCAGCATCGACGGCATTGCTGCGCGCTTGAGCCGGATCTCGTCGCCACGCGTCTCCAGATACTCCTCGGTGACCTCGCGTCCGTCCTCGGCGATGGCGACCAGAGGGCTGTCCACCTCCGGGCGGATGTGGACCAGTGTCGAGTGCGCCGGCAGCAGCTGGAAGTTCAGGCGGTCCAGATCGGGTTCGAGCCGGACGTCGTGCTGTGCATCCAGCCCCGCCTGCAGCCCCGGCCGCACGCGTACCTGCGCCACGGTGTGGAAGATGTCGATGTCGCCGCTGCGCGGCGGGTGTTCCGGAAAGTGATCCAGGTGCAGTACCGCGTCCAGCATCTCGAAGGCATGCTGGATACCCGCCTCGTCATTCGGCGGGCCGCACTCCAGCGTGACCGAAGGGGCGATGCGCGCGAGGGCCATCGAGGCCACGCCGCGCGGGCGTGTGAAGTACACCACTGTGCGGCCGAACAGTGCCGCGAGGTTCATGAATGCCGGCTCCAGGTGGTTGATGCAGGCGTAGTGCGGGTTGCGCCCGGTGTTGTTGTGCAGGTCGATCGCGGCGAACAGGCCGCGCTGTTCCAGGCGTCGACAGGTCTCGGCGAAGCACTCGGCCTCCGGCGATCCCGACTGTTCGGTGCCGGGCCAGATGCGGTTGAAGTCCGGTTGTTCGTCGAGATGGCGCTGGCTCACGGCGGCGGCGCGCGGGTTGCCGACCATCAGGGTGAGCGCTCGTGGCAGAGTCCTTCCCGTGTAGCGACGCAGCAGGCGTTGCACGGCCTGCAGACCCACCGGCTCGTTGCCGTGCAGTAGCAACACGACGGCCAGCGCAGGCGCGCGCTGCCCCTCCAGATGAATGAGGGTGGGCTCGGGAACGCATTCGTGCAAGGTCTGCGGGCTCGCGTCGAGGAAGCCCTCGGGCAGTTCGTACAGTTCGGGCAGTGTGGTGGTCATGGGTCGAATCAGAGTCCCCAGGTGTGGACCGGCGAGCCGGTGTTCTGCCAGCCGCGATAGGCGCGTACGAGACCGGACCAGTCTCGGCCGTGACGTTCGACCCAGTCGCGTTGCCACTGGGCCCCGGTCTGCCGCGTGGCGGTGCGCGCCGCGATGATTCCGAGCAGGCTGTTGGACTCGGCGGGGTCCACCCCCAGACGCTCGAGTCCCGCGGCGGCTCGGGGTAGGAGGTGCCGTCGGATCAGCCGGGGGGCCGGCTCCGGCTCCGCGTGTCCCCAGCGCAGTCTGGCATCCAGCCCGTAGCGCGCGGCATTGTAGAAGTTGTCGCGTGCCTCCGAGAAGGGTGTGCCCAGCGTGCCGTCGGGCGATCCGTGGATCAGGTGTTCGGTCAGTCCCATCGCGAACGCCGTGTTCGCCAGCATGTCGATCAGCGTGGGCCCGGCCGGCAGACAGCGGAACTCCAGCCGCAGGTTGCGGTGGCCGCGGTCGTCGACGCCCACGATGGGGCGCGTCCAGCGCCAGATCGTCCCGTTGTGCAGGGCCAGATGGCGCAGCTCCCGCGACGGGGCATCGAGCCTGGCCGGCAACAGCACCGGAAAGTGCTCCAGATTCTCGGTAAAGAGTTCGCCGATCGAGTGATGCAGGTACCCCGTGCCAAAGGTCACGCGTCGGATCGGGCCGCGCGCGCTGTCGGCAAAGCCACCCACCTCGACCGATTGTTCGAACACCGGGATGCGGCTCTCGCACCACAGATCATGGCCGAACACAAACGGGGTATTGCCGGCTGCGGCCAGTACCGGGGCGCTGGCCACCAGGCTGGCGTTGTAGGCGCGGTGGGCGACTGCTGGACGGGTCTCCGTGTGGACCTGGAACGAGGTGGCCAGGGCCTCCAGCATCACGTCGCGGTGGGCGTGCTGCAGATGTTCGCGCCCGACGATGTCGAGCTTGAGCGGCCGTTGTGCACGTTGTTCCAGCACCGCCGTGTTCAGTGCGCGGTAGCGCGCCTGGGGCGACATGTGGTGCAGGCCGAGGTCCTCCGGCTGGATGGTTGGGAGCGTGCCGGCCATCAGCAGCTCGGCCTGATGGTGGCGTGCGGCGCGGCGTGCCTGGCGCAGGGTCTCGTTCAGCTCCGAGAGGATCGCCGCAAAGCATCCGGGGCCTACCTGGAAGACCGACGAGTTGAGCTCGAGGTTGAACTGGGCGAGTTCCAGCGTGGCCAGGGGGCTGTCCATCGATTCGAGGACCCCCTGGTTGACCGGCAGGGGGCGTCCGGCCGCATCGCAAAGCCAGGCCTCGATCTCGAACCCGAGTCGTGGCGGGACTTCGGGGCCATCCGTCTGCTGTTCCAGCCATTCGTGCAGCAGCGCCGTCTCGCGACCCAGGGCGGCGCGAAAACGCTCGTAGTCCTGTGCGTTGAAGTGCTCGTCGGCGATCTCCTGGCCCAAAGTCAGTCCTCGTCCGGCGCGTCGTCGTAGAGGCTTTCCAGGAGATCACCCCAGACCTGTTCGTGCTGTTCGAGGAAGGTCAGTAGCGCCTTGCGAAAGGCCAGGTAGTCGGCCTCGAAGGCCGCGAAATCCTCGCCCCCGTTCAGCAGCTTCGCCGCCCGGTCGGTCTGCTGCAGGCTGTCGCGCAGGTTGAGCGCGGCCGCCATCGCCCCCTTCACGCGTTCGCGCTCGTGCGGAATCCAGGCGCGGTCGGACAACAGCGACCGCAGGTTCTCGCCCAGCTCCAGCAGGCGCTTGCGCAGGCGGGGTACTGCCCCGATCGTCCCGGTCTTCAGGTCGCCCCAGACGGCATCCGTGATCAGACGCGACCAGCGCTCGCGCAGGTCACGGGTGGTCTCCGGGTCGAATGCAAAGGAGGCTTCCAGTTGTTGCGGATCGAAGGGCATTGGGTATCCTGAGGCTGGGGATTCGGGACGCAGGCCACAAAGAGAAGGGCCTGGACCGGAATAGCGCTGCGTGGGGTAGCGTCCTACAAGGTACAAGAACAAGCAAGGCCGCACGTACGGCCCTGCGGATGGAGGAAATACAACATGGCGACCTGGTTCGCACAGAGGCGGTTGCGCCAGAAGGTCTGTGACCTTCGACCGCAAATGTACCGCATGGCCTTTGCCTGGTGTCACGACGCCGCTTTGGCCGACGACCTGGTGCAGGAAGCGATGATGAAGGCCCTGACCCGGCTGAAATCGCTGCAGGACGAGAGCGCCCTGAAGGCCTGGGTGTTCCGCATCATGACCAACTGCTACCGGGACTGGGGACGGCGGCAGAAGGATACGGTGGACGTGGACAGCATGGAGCTGCCCTGCGAGGACTGTCCGGAGATGCAGACCGAACGCAACCGGATGGTGTCGGATGTCCACCGTGCGATGGCGCAGTTGAGCGCGGATCATCGACAGGTGGTGTCGCTCGTGGACCTGGAGGGGTTCGCATACGCAGAGGTCTCGGAGGTGCTGGATGTGCCGATCGGGACCGTAATGAGCCGCCTGAGCCGGGCTCGGGCGCAACTGAAAAAGGTGCTGTTGGAACAGCAGGCCGACCAGGGGCAAGCGGCTGATGGACCCCATCTTCAGGTAGTGAGGAATCGGCATGGCTGAACACCGTCTCAATGCGCAGGATCGCCCCAGCGAGGAGATTCTCAATGCGTTCGTCGATGGCGAATTCTCGCCCGAGGATCGCCTCAATACACTGAAGCTGATCTCCTCCAGCGAGCGCCTGAGCCGAGAGGTCTGCGATATGCACCAGCTCAAGGAGCTGGTGGGCATGGCCTACGAGGACCTTCCCACGGCCCAGTCAGGCGGCGGACGCTGTCGTATCTCCCGATCATCACGTACCCACTGGTTCCCGTCGATGGCGGCCGGGGTGGTGGCGCTCGTGCTGGGGTCCCTGGCGGGTTACGAGATTACGCGCGATGCCGGATTCCTCGGGAGTGGCGAACCAACCGCCTGGATCGGTGGTGATGCCGGCGAGACGGCGCTGATTGCCGGTAGCGATCAGGCCGATGGTTCCGCGCCGCAGGTCGTCGCGGCGACCGAGACTGACCAGATCCTGCTGCATATCAACGAGGCCGACCCGAAATCCATGGCCGAGCTGCTGGACGACATCGAGGCGATGTACCGCGACGCGGCGGCCGATGGTCGCGAGCTGAACGTGCAGGTCGTGGTGCACAACAACGCGATGGATTTCCTGCGCACGGACCGGGCTCCGTATCCCGAGCGGGTTGCGGCGCTCAGCCAGGAGTATGCGAGCCTGCGTTTCACGGCCTGCACCCAGACCCTCGATCGTCTGGCCCGCGAGGAGGGTGGCACGGTGGACATCCTCCCGCAGGCCGAACGGATCGATTCCGGCGTAGCCGAGGCCGCGCGCCGTCAGGCCGAAGGCTGGATCTACATCAAGGTATGATCGCGCCAGTCGCAGGTCATCCCGAGGGTTCGGCCTGGCGATGAACCCCCTCTCGTTTCTCGCGCGCCCCGGCTGGTTCCTGGCCGGGGCGCTTTTCGTACTGTCGCTGGGGGTCACCTGGGCCCTGTTCTCGTTCGAGCGAGACGGCGGCGAGACCGCTGATGCCGACGACACACTGCAGGTGGTCTATCACATCAATGCCGATGATCCGGCTCTGCACCTCAATGCCCTGCGCAACCTGCAGAACCATATCGACGGCAGTGCGGTGGATCGTCTGGAGATCAAGGTCGTGATGCACGGTGGCGGGGTCAGTCTGCTGCAGCACGCCAAGGACGACCCCGACCTTCGCAGTACTGTGGACACCCTGAAGATGCAGGATGTGCGGTTCCTCGTCTGCGGCAACACCCTGGACAAGCGCGGGATCGAGCTGGACGATCTGCATGATGCCGAGCCCAAGGACCGTGTGTCCTCGGGCATTGGCGAGCTGACGCGGCTGCAGCGCGCGGGCTACACCTACATCAAGCCGTGATCCCGACTTCGGTCGATGTCCGCCTCCAGCGTCGCGAGGCGTTCGGGGGTGCCGATGTCGCGCCAGTCCCCCCTGTAGCGCTCTCCGCTCACCCGCCCGCCGCCGATGGCCTCGCGCAATAAGGGTCCCAGCGGGCGGCGCCCTTCGGGCAGGCCAGCGAACAGCGCGGGGTGATACCAGCCGATGCCGCTGAAGGTCAGCGGCGTGCCGGTATCCAGCGATACCCGCCCGCCGGACAGTCGAAAGTCGCCCTGCGGATGGTGCGGCGGGTTGTCCACCAGCACCAGGTGCGCAAGCGGGCCGCTTTCCGCGAGCGGCTGTTGGGCGGGAGGGTGGAGCGGGTGCTCACACCAGACGTCGCCATTGACCACCAGAAACGGCCCGTCGCCCAGCAGCGGCAGGGCCTGGCGGATGCCCCCCGCGGTTTCCAGCGCCCCCTCCGGTTCCTCGGAGTACAACAGTCGCGTGCCTGCGTACTCGGCCCCCAGCGCCTCGCGGATCTGTGCGCCCAGGTGTGCGGTGTTGATCACCACCGTGCGGTAGCCGGCCCGGGCCAGGCGTTCCAGGGTGTAGGCGATCAGCGGGCGTCCGGCGACCGGGAGCAGTGGCTTCGGGCAATGGTCGGTCAGCGGGCGCATGCGCTCGCCGCGTCCGGCGGCCAGGATCATCGCGCGCATCAGGCGTGCTCCCTGGCCGCATGGGCAGCGAACCAGCGGGCGACCGGCCCCAGTTCGGGGTGGCGCAGGCCCTGTTCCAGCAGTCGGTGCAGGCGCGGCAGGTGCTCCAGATAGCGGGGCTTGCCGTCGCGTTCGGCCAGGCGCACGAAGATGCCCAGGATCTTCACCGTGCGCTGCACGCCCAGCACGTGATAGTGCGCCATGAACGACGCGCGGGGCATGTCCGCGTTCGCCAGGTAGTGTTCGAGCCCGCGGGCGACCGTGTCGGCCGAGACCTCGCGGCGAGCGTCTTCCAGCAGCGAGACCACGTCATAGGCGGGACTGCCGATCACCGCATCCTGAAAGTCCAGCAGCGCGCAGGCCTGCTCGTCGCCGGGAGGCAGCATCAGATTGTCGACATGGAAATCGCGTAGCACCAGGGCGTCCGGGAGACCTGGCAGGGCCTCCAGCACCTGGTGCCAGGCGGCGTCGAACTCCGCACGCATGGCCTCCGGCATGGCGTGACCCCGCAGCCGCGGCCAGTACCAGTCCGCGTACAGGGCCGTCTCTGCCAGCAGGCGCTCGCGGTCATAGGGGGGGATGTGATCAGCGCGGCCTTGCTCGGGCCAGCGCTGATGCAGCGTGGCGAGCGTATCCAGGGCGCGCTGGTACAGCGGCCATTCGTTCGCCCCCTCGGCCAGGGCCCGGGTGAAGGTGCGGTCCCCCAGGTCCTCCAGCAGCACAAAGCCCGAGTCGGGCTCGTGTTCCAGTACCCGGGGCGGTCGCAGCCCCAGACCCTCCAGCAGCCGGGCGATTCGTACGAAGGGCTCGGTTGCCTCGCGTTCGGGCGGGGCGTCCATGATCACGACCGACACCCCGTCCCGACGGGCTCGGAAATAGCGGCGAAAGCTCGCATCCGCCCGCAGCAGGCGCAGGTCCTCGAACGCCCCGGGCAGGGTGTCCAGCCAGTGCTGCAAGGACTGGGCGCGGGCGTCTGGCGTATTCATGCCGAAGGTTCCATGGCGATGCGGGTCCCCGGTACGCGGACCACCTGCGTATCGAATCGCCCATCCGGGTGCAGATCCAGAATGCGGTAGCCGGCGTCCAGGGCCGCATCCACGGCGAACTCTTCGGAGCCCGGCGTGAACTGCACGCAGGTCGACGGGCTTCCGAGGAGCTCGATCGCACCCCGCCGGGCCCGGAAGTCCTGGTGGATGTGCCCGAACAGGCAGGCGCGCACCTGCGGATGGCGGTCGAGCACCGCGAACAGCGCGTCCGGATCCAGCAGCCCCAGCCGATCCATCCAGGCACTGCCAATGGCCACTGGCGGATGGTGCAGGGCGACGACGGTAGGGCGGTCCGGATCGGCCGACAGGCTTTTCTCCAGGCGCTCGCACTCTGACGCGTCCAGACGCCCGGCCGCCTCGCCGGGTGTGCTGGAATCCAGGCCGATCAGCTTCCAGGGCCCCAGCATCCTCTCGCCATGGACTTGACAGGTCTCGGGCTCCAGGGCGGTGCGCAGGGTCTGGCAATCGTCGTGGTTGCCGGCGAGTGCGAGCATCGGTTCGCGCCGGCTGCCCAGCAGTCGCGCCAGCCGAGCATAGGTCGCTGGTTCCGGATCCTCGGCCAGATCGCCGCTCAGGAGCAGGGCATCCGCCGCCGGCTCCCGGGGCAGGGCGCCGAGGATTCGTTCCAGCTGGGTGTCGCTGTCCGGATAGCCGGCCCGGATCGGCCCGGGCACGCGGCCCAGGTGGGTGTCACTGATCTGGATCAGGCGCTGCGTGGTGCTCATGGTGTGCATGGGTTCCCATGAAGTCCTGCGATTGTTGCGCGGCGTTTGCCGTCCGCGTGGGGAAGTGCCCTATACTGGATCGGGTGTACCTGTCGTCGTGCCGGGTCCGTTCCGACATGGGGTCGGAAGGCGGTCCGGCGAGGGGCCGATATGAGCCAAGAAGCCGAAACTATCCTGGAGTCCGGGTATCGTCCGTCCGAGGACGAACCCTACATGAATCCGCGTCAGCTGGACTACTTTCGCGCCAAGCTCGAGGCCTGGCGTGCGGAACTGATCGAGGAGTCCGAGCAGACGCTCGAGCACCTGCGCACCGAGAGCTGGCAGGAACCGGACCCCAACGACCGCGCGACTCACGAGGCCGATGCCGGGCTGGAGCTGCGCACGCGCGATCGCTACCGCAAGCTGCTGAACAAGATCGATGCGGCCCTGGCGCGTATTGATCTGGGCGAGTACGGCTACTGCGAGGAGACCGGCGAACCGATCGGTATCGCTCGCCTGGAGGCTCGTCCGATCGCGACCCTGAGCGTGGCGGCCCAGGAGGCCCATGAACGCAACGAGGCGCGCTTCGGTCAGTAGGCAGGGGCGCGACCGCGCCTGAAGCGAACGCAGGGCACACACATGGCGGACTGGTTTCTGGCGCAGGAGCCGATCATTCGGGTCGGCATCCTGCTGTCCGTTCTGGCGATCATGGCGACCTGGGAGATCCTGGGGCCGCGACGTCCCCTGTCGGTGGGCAAGGCCTATCGCTGGTCGAATAACTGGGGCGTGGTGATTACCGGCACGCTGCTGACCCGGTTCCTGTTCCCGGCGGGGCTGGTGGGCCTGGGGCTGTTCGTCGAGACCCAGGGCTGGGGGCTGCTGCAGATGCTGGACCTGCCCTTCTGGCTGGTCGTGCTGATCGCGGTCGTGGTCCTCGATTTCGCGATCTGGGCCCAGCACGTGATGTTTCATGCCGTCCCGTCGCTGTGGCGGCTGCACCGCATGCACCATGCGGATCTCGACTTCGACGTGACCACCGGCCTGCGCTTCCACCCGCTGGAAATTGTGCTGTCGTTCGGTATCAAGGCCATGGTGGTGGTCGCAATCGGCGCCCCGGCACTGGCGGTGCTGATCTTCGAGGTGATCCTCAGCTCGCTGGCCCTGTTCAACCACTCCAACGTGCGCATGCCGGCCGCGGTGGACCGGGTGCTGCGCTGGTTCATCGTCACGCCGGACTTCCACCGCGTCCACCATTCCTGGTATCCGCACGAGACCAACTCGAACTTCGGATTCAACCTCTCGCTCTGGGACCGGATCATGGGGACCTACCGCGCGCAGCCGCAGGACGGGCATGACGGGATGACGATTGGGCTGAACCAGTTCCGCGACCCCGCCTGGGAGCGGCTCGATCGCATGCTGATCCAGCCATTCGTCGGGCCCGCCGACAGCTATCCGATCAATCGCCGCCCAGAGACCGAGGGGGATTCGCGGGAGGAGGTCACCCGCCGCCGGCGCTGATGGCGCGGTTGCGGCGGGCGGCCGGGGTCAGGGCTGGAGCCGTTTCGTGTAGACCCGGGAGTTTCGCGCCTGGTTGTAGTGCGCGCGCCGCTCGGGCGGCAGATCGTCGACCTTTCCGGTCGTGTAGCCGCGCTCCTGGAACCACTGCGCGGTGCGGGTCGTCAGCACGAACAGCTGCCGTGCGCCCTGTTCCCGCGCCAGTGACTCCATGGCCGCCAGCAGGCGGTCGCCCCGTCCGCTGCCGCGATAGTCGGCGTGCAGAGCCAGGCAGGCGATCTCCGCCGCTTGTTCGCCAAACGGATACAGCGCGGCGGTGCCGATGATCAGACCGTCGACATCCAGCACCTGGAAGCGCTCGATTTCCAGCTCCAGGTGCTCGCGTGCACGATGGACCAGGATGCCCTCGGCCTCCAGCGGCTGCAGCAGGGCATGGATACCGCCGACATCGTCGATCGTTGCCTGACGCAGCCGCTCCAGCGGTTCGCGCGAGACCAGCGTGCCGATCCCCTGGCGGGTGAACAGCTCGATCAGCAGCCCGCCATCGTCATGGCGGTCCACCAGGTGGACGCGCATCTCGCGCTGGCGGCAGGCATCGATCGCGCTCTTGAGGTGATTGGCCAGCTCCTCCGGCAGATCGTCCGATTCCGCCAGGAGCCGTTCCGCGGCGGGCACGGTCAGCTGGCCCAGGACCCCGTGTTGTGGATCGCGCAGGACCCCCGCCTCGGTCAGGAAGATCAGCTTGTCCGCGTTCAGGGCGATCGCGACCTGGGTTGCCACGTCCTCGCCGGAGAGGTTGAACACCTCACCGGTGGGCGAGTACCCCAGCGGCGAAACCAGCGCCACCTGATCCTGGTCCAGCAGGTTGCGCAGGGCCTCGGTATCGACCCCGCGCACCTCGCCGGTGTAGTGAAAGTCCACGCCGCCACGCACGCCAAGCGGGCGCGCGGTGACGAAATTGCCGCTGGCCACGCGCAGCCGTGCATTGCCGGTGCCCGGCTGCCCCAGGCTGCGCGACAGCAGGCCCTCGATCTGCAGGCGCAGCCGGCCGACTGCATCCAGTACCGCCTCCAGCGCCGGCGCGTCGGTGACTCGCAGGCCCTCCGCGTACTGCGGCGTCAGGCCGCTCTCGGCCAGTCGGGCCTCGATCTGGGGGCGCACGCCATAGACCAGCACCACACGCACACCGAGCGCGTGCAGTTTGGCGATATCGCGCATCAGCTCCGGGAATTCCGGTGCCAGCGCAGCCTCGCCGGCCAGGGCGATGACCATGGTTCGACCCCGGTGCGCGGCGATATACGGCACCGCCCCGCGGAACCAGTCGAGTTCCGAGGGGTGCGGGGCGGCCCGGGTTTCACTGGGTGCGCCGGGCGTGGCACTGGCGGTGGCGGGAGGGTTCACGGGCGTGTCCGCGCGCGGATGGGCTTGTCGGACAGTGTAGGGAAAGCACGCGGTGGGCGCATCAGTGTGAGATCTGGGCTATTTCTTGCCCAGTGCGCGCGGGAGATCGTCGATCCGGTCGCCGGCGCTGACATCGTTTTCCGCGAACCAGCCCGCGTTGACCTCCAGCGCATAGAGCACGTCGCGCTCGGCTTCGTGCAGGGTGGTGGTCTGCGGCTCCATGGTCTCGATGTTGGTGATGCGGTAGTCGGTATCAATGAACGCGACGTCCAGCGGGATGTAGGTGTTGCGCATCCACATCGCGTAACGTGCCGGGCGGTCCCAGACGAACAGCATCCCGCGGTCGTCGGCCAGTTCCTCGCGGTACATCAGGCCCTGGCGGCGGGCCGGCTCGTCGGCGGCGATCTCGATGGTCAGCGTGCGCTCGCCGACCTTGAGTTCGGCGACGGGCAGGCCGGACTCGGCCTGGGTCGCGCCCCACAGCAGCAGGACCCCCAGCAAAGCCGCGCCCGCCACGAGGGCGGGCGCGATACGCGAGACTGCACGCATGCCGTCCGTTGCCGGCTAGTCGCCGCTCATGCGCCCCACGGCGCAGCTGGCGAAGGACTTGGCCTTGGCGCTGGCGGAACGCAGACCGGAGACCGAGCCCACCTCGGGGTAGCCCATGCTGGCCAGCTTCGCCGCGACCGCTTCGCGGGCGCTATCCGGGGCATGGACTTCCACGGCGCCGCCTTCCACATCGACCTCGGCTTCAGTGACGCCTTCGACCTGCATCAGGCCCTTGCGGATGGAGCTGGCGCAGCCGCCACATTTGATGTTCTCGACCTCGATTTTCATCAACGTTTCCTCCGGAAACTGGGGTTTGTACGACTCATTATGTACGATTCCGCATCTGCATAAACGTTCACGAGATCCGACCATGCCCGCCTATCGTTCCCGCACCACCACCCACGGCCGCAACATGGCCGGCGCCCGCGCCCTGTGGCGCGCCACCGGCATGAAGGATGGCGACTTCGGCAAGCCGATCATCGCCATCGCCAACTCCTTCACCCAGTTCGTGCCCGGGCACGTGCACCTGAAGGATCTGGGCCAGCTGGTCGCCGGCGAAGTGGAGAAGGCCGGTGGTGTGGCCAAGGAGTTCAACACCATCGCGGTGGATGACGGTATCGCGATGGGCCACGGCGGGATGCTCTATTCGCTGCCCTCGCGCGAGATTATCGCCGATTCGGTGGAGTACATGGTCAATGCCCACTGCGCCGATGCGCTGGTGTGCATCTCGAACTGCGACAAGATCACCCCGGGCATGCTGATGGCCGCGATGCGTCTGAACATCCCGGTGGTCTTCGTCTCCGGCGGCCCGATGGAGGCTGGCAAGGTGAAGCAGCCGGGTACCGACAACGTGATCCACCTGGATCTGGTGGATGCGATGGTCAAGGCCGCGGACTCCAGCGCCAGCGACGAGGAGGTGGAGGCCATCGAGCGCTCCGCCTGCCCGACCTGTGGATCCTGCTCCGGCATGTTCACCGCCAACTCGATGAACTGCCTGACCGAGGCCCTGGGCCTGTCGCTGCCGGGCAACGGCTCGCTGCTGGCCACCCATGCCGGGCGCAAGTCGCTGTTCGAACAGGCCGGTCGGCGCGTGGTCGAGCTCGCGAAGCGCTACTACGAGCAGGACGACGAATCCGTGCTGCCGCGTTCGATCGCCACCTTCGAGGCCTTCGAGAACGCGATGAGCCTGGACATCGCGATGGGCGGCTCCACCAATACCGTGCTGCACCTGCTGGCGGCCGCGCGCGAGGGCGACGTGGACTTCACCATGGCGGATATCGACCGCCTGTCGCGCAAGGTCCCGAACCTGTGCAAGGTGGCGCCGGCCACCCAGCTCTATCACATGGAGGACGTGCACCGCGCCGGTGGCGTCGTCGGCATCCTGGCCGAGCTGGACCGTGGTGGGCTGATCCACCGCGATATCCCGACGGTCCACGCCGACACCATGGGCCAGGCGCTGGAGCAGTGGGATGTGATGCGCCACGCCGCTGCCTCCGAGACCCTGTACAAGGCCGCGCCGGGCGGCGTGCCCACTCAGGTCGCGTTCAGCCAGGACAAGACCTGGGACAGCCTCGACATCGACCGCGAGAACGGCTGTATCCGCGATATCGAACATGCCTACTCCCAGGACGGCGGCCTGGCCGTGCTCTACGGCAACATGGCCCCGGACGGCTGCATCGTGAAGACCGCGGGGGTCGACGAGAGCATCCTGAAGTTCTCCGGCCCCGCGCGGGTGTTCGAGAGCCAGGACGCGGCCGTCGAGGCGATCCTCGGTGACCGCATCCAGGCGGGTGACGTCGTGATCATCCGCTACGAGGGTCCGAAGGGCGGCCCCGGCATGCAGGAGATGCTCTACCCGACCTCGTATCTGAAGTCCAAGGGGCTGGGCAAGGAATGCGCGCTGATCACCGACGGGCGCTTCTCCGGCGGTACTTCCGGGCTGTCCATCGGCCACGTCTCCCCGGAGGCCGCGCAGGGCGGCGCGATCGGCCTGATCGAGGAGGGCGACACCATCGTGATCGACATCCCCGGGCGCGAGATCCGCATCGACGTCGACGACGCCACCCTGGCAGCCCGGCGCGAGGCGATGGAGGCCCGTGGCGCGAAGGCCTGGAAGCCCGAGTCGCGGACCCGCCCGGTCACCCAGGCCCTGCGCGCCTACGCCCTGATGACGACCTCCGCCGCCTTCGGCGCGGTGCGTGATATCTCCCGCTTCTAGGACTGACCGAGGGCTACCAGCAGGGTCGTAGGATGCGTTGAGCGGCAGCGAAACGCATCATGCTTGCCATTGGTGTCCGAATCGATGCGTTTCGCTGCCGCTCAACGCATCCTACGGTTCTTCGCTACGGTCGGGATGACCGAGACGGCCTGGAACGAAAAAACCAAACGACTGAACCACAGGGAGGTGGGGATGGCGATTACCGACTGGCCCGCGGCCGAGCGCCCGCGGGAGAAGCTGATCGAACGGGGCGCGGCTGCGCTTTCGGACGCAGAGCTGCTGGCGATCTTTCTGCGCACCGGCGTGGCCGGCAAGAGCGCGGTCGATGTCGCGCGCGATCTGCTCAGCCGCTTCGGCGGGCTGCGGCCTCTATTGCAGTCCGATCAGGCGGGATTTTGCGCGGCGCCGGGGCTGGGGGATGCCAAATACGCCCAGCTCCAGGCGGTGCTCGAGATGGGTCGGCGGCACCTCGCCGCCGACCTGGAGCGTGGCGATGCGTTGACCTCGCCGACTGCCACCCGCCAGTTCCTTGCGGCGCGTCTGCGCGACTATCCCTTCGAGGTCTTCGCGGTCCTGTTCCTGGATAACCGCCATCGGGTGATCGCCTTCGAGGAGCTGTTCCGCGGCACGATTGACGGCGCCGCCGTGCACCCGCGCGAGGTCGTGCGGCGTGTGCTGCACCACAATGCGGCCGCGGTGATCCTTGCCCACAACCACCCGTCCGGGGTGGCCGAGCCCTCGGGCTCGGATATCGCGATCACCCGGCGTTTGACCGAGGCCCTCGGGCTGGTGGATGTGCGGATACTCGATCACGTGGTGATCGCCGACACCCCCGTATCCATGGCTGAACGGGGGCTGCTGTAGACCCTGGCTAGCTTGCCAGGCGCCGCCAGAGGGTCTCGATTGGCCCGGGGCCGATGTAGCGTTGCCAGAGCAGGGAGAAGGTGATCTGGAACACCCAGATCGCCAGCACGATGCCGAGCAGTTCGAGGTGCCCGAACTGCGAGAACAGGCCGAGCCCGATCCCGTAGAAGATCATCGCGGCGAGGATCGACTGGCCGATGTAGTTGGTCAGCGCGAGGCGGCCGACCGCCTCGAGGGCGCGGATGACGCCTGGCAGGATCCGCCGCCGCCCGTCGGGGTGGGCCAGCAGGATCACCAGGGCGACCCAGGCCAGGGCAATCGCGACACTGCCCCACAGGTTGGCGATGCGGCCCAGGAACATCGAGTAGCGCAGATCCCACTCCACGGCCGTGTTGAACCACAGCCCCGCCAGTACCAGCGGGATGCCGGCGCCCAGTCCGATCAGCACGACGCGCCGATAGCCGGCCAGTGACCAGGTCCCGTGAAGGAAACCGAGCCGCAGCAGGGCCATGCCGATGAACATCATCGCGAGCATCTGCCACAGGCGCTCGGAGAAGAACATCCACAGCTGCGCAGTCAGTGCACCGGTCGCCCGTTCGCCGGTCGCCGCCAGCCAGTGCAGGGACATCCGGTTGAGCTCGTCGCTGACGACATCGGCGCCGGGCTGCCAGTAGCGCTCGTTGAGCGTCTGCAGCCAGTGCTCGGGGACAAGGAAGATCAGGATCGCGCTCAGAACGAGCCAGAGCGCGGTCAGTCCTCCGAGCAGCGCGACCCCGAAGGCCAGGAGCGTCATCGGCGGGTGGTCGCGAAAATGCATGGCCACCAGTCCGCACACCGCGTATGCCGCGAGGATGTCGCCGGGCCACAGGATCAGCCCGTGTGCCAGCCCGATCAGGAACAGCCAGCCCATGCGGCGGCGAAAGCGCTGCTCGAAGGTGTCGGCCGGATGGCGCGAACCCGAGGCCATCAGCACGATCCCGGCCCCGAACAGCAGGGTCAGCATGCTGATGAACTTCTCGTCCGCCAGCACGTGGACCACGACCCAGGCGATCCAGTCCGCCAGCGGGAGGGGGCCGAGAGCCATCGGATTCAGGTATTCGCTGGAGATGCGTCCGAACGACTGGATGTTCATCACCAGGATGCCGAGGATCGCGACTCCGCGCAGCACATCCAGAACGATCACGCGTTCCGGTGCGGACGGGGACGTATTGGCGGGCAGGATCCGGGCCATGGAGTGAGACATTCCGTGCTGTGCGGCCCTTCGGTAGCCGGACGGAAGGTGTGGCCGGCCGGGGCAGGGCAGGGTGGCCCTGCAGGATAGGCGATGGTGCCCGGGGGCGTTCAAGGCCCCCGGGCCAATGGTCGTTTATCCGCGGATCTCCCAGTGTCCGGGTTCGTCCGGGCAAGCCGTACCGGTGTGGCGTTCGCCGTCGATCATCATCTCGAAGTCGCGGCAGCCGCTGTCGCGAACGCGCCCCGGCGTCATGTGCACCGGCTGCCCATTGGCATTGTCCCAGTAGACGGGCTGTCCGGGCTCGGCCAGTTCCAGGGCATGTCCCATGCAGGCCTGGTCATTGCGGTCCATCTGGCGTCCGATCATGCCGCCCAGGACCGCGCCCCCCGCCGCCCCGATCAGAATGGCCACCGGATCGCCGTCGCCGACCTGGTGGCCGATGACGGCGCCGGCACCGCCGCCAATCGCCGCGCCGATTGCGTCGCGGTTGCAGCGGCCGTCCATCACGCCGTAGTCGTGTTCCCAGCGGTCAACACTGTAGCCGTGGTACCCGGCATACCCCGGGTCGTTCTGCGCGCGCCAGCCGTGGGCCGGTGCCCAGGGCGGTGGGGCGGCCAGGGTGTCGGCGGCGAAGCCGAACAGCATCGCGGCCGCCAGCGCCTTCAGATGAGTGGGTACACCGCGTCGGGAATGGTTGCGTTTCCGTGCCATGGTCCGTCTCCTTTCGACCGTGCTCGGCCCCAGCCTCGCGCGGGGTCGCTGAACGGTTCTTTAACGGGGAATGGCGGTTTTCGGAAACGTGAAGGGCGTCAATGCCGGGGTGTGTACGGGTTCACGGAGTCGCATGATCGAGGGCCTGCTCCAGCGCCCGTAGCAAGGCATCCACCTGAGCCTCGGTGTGGGCGGCGGACAGGGTGATGCGCAGCCGTGCCTGGCCCTCGGGGACTGTGGGCGGACGGATCGCCGGGACCAGAAACCCGGCGGCCAGCAGCCTCTCGGCCACGTCGCTAGCGCGGTGGGCGTCACCGATCTGGACCGGCTGGATGGGGGTCAACGGAGGCGGGTGCTGCAGGCCGAGCCGGTCCAGGCCCGCCCCCAGGCGCTGGAGCAGGTCCTGCAGGTGCGCCCGCCGATCCGTTGCGGCCTCGGCGATGCGCACGGACGCCAGCGTTGCGGCGGCGAGGGCGGCCGGCATCGCGGTGGTATAGATGTAGGGCCGGGCGGTCTGGATCAGGGTCTCGATCAGGGCTTCGGAGCCGGCAACGAAGGCCCCGGCGGCGCCGAATCCCTTACCCAGCGTGCCCATCAGGATCGGCACATCGTCCGCGCCGAGGCCGTGGTGCTGGCAGCTGCCGCCACCGGTCGCGCCCAGCACCGACAGGCCGTGGGCGTCATCCACCATCAGCCAGGCATCGAACTCGCGCGCCAGCGCGGCTAGCTCCGGCAGGGGTGCGATATCCCCGTCCATGGAGAACACCCCGTCGGTGACGACCAGCCGATGCCCGCGATCGGGAGCCCGCTCCAGGCGATCGCGCAGGTGCCCGGGATCGGCATGACGATAGCGCTGGCTGCGCGCGCCGGCCAGGCGCACGGCATCGATCAGCGAGGCATGGTTCCAGCGGTCCTCGAACACCGTGTCGTGGCGGCCGGCCAGCGTCTGTACCAGCGCCAGGTTGGCCATGTAGCCGGTCGAGAACAGCAGCGCGCGCTCGCGCCCGGTGAAGCGCGCCAGCGCCTGCTCCAGTTCCACATGGGCGCGGGTGTGGCCGTTGATCAGATGGGCGGCCCCGGCCCCAAACCCGTAGCGGTCGAGGGCCTCGCGGGCGGCGGCGGCGACGGCCGGATCCGCCGCCAGACCCAGGTAGTCGTTGGAGCAGAAGGCAACAACCGGCTGGCCGTCGATGACCTGCTCCGGTTGCTGCGGACCGTCCAGCGTGCGCAGCCGGCGCCAGCGACCGTCCGTGCGCACGCGGTCGAGACGGGCCTGCAGGAAGGCCTGCAGCGAGGTGCTCATGGTGACGGACTCACGGCCGCAGCCCGGCGCGCAGGAAGATCGGCCAGTGCAGGCGGGCGGTGATGTCCGCGTTCGGCCACAGTGCGTGCAGGGCTGGCTCCAGTGCGGCCAGCGGATCCTGGCCGGCCGTCTGCGCGCGGCGGATGGCTGACCAGGTGCCGAGGTAGCCGAGCAGGGTGTCGCGGCCCCATTCGCGGTCGATCCGAAACTCGGGCGTCTCGATCTCCGGCCAGGGGAACGGCAGGTCGCGGTAGTGGCTGCGGATATGGCTGCGTTCTTCCGGCCACCAGGGCGCCAGGGTGGTGTCGTGAAAGTCGGTCAGCAGGCGGTCCAGCGCCGGGTCCTCGGCGCGCAGGATGCCGTAGCCCCAGATCGCCAGCAGGCCGCCCGGGCGCAGGACGCGTGCAACCTCGTCATGGAACTCGGCGTGGCGAAACCAGTGCGCGGCCTGGGCGACGCAGGCGAGATCCACCGAGGTATCGGCCAGTGCGCAGGCCTCGGCGGCGCAGGCTACTCGGTTGATCCCGGCTGTCGCCGGCAGAGCGGCCAGCAGGGCTGGGGCGGCATCGGTCGCTACGACCTGGGAGAAGTGAGGCTGCAGGCCCTGCGCGGCCTGGCCATTGCCGCTGGCGCAGTCCCAGGCCTGTTCGTGGTGCGGGGTGCGCGCGGCCAGCCAGTCAAAGAGATCGGCGGGGTAGTCCGGGCGGTGGCGGGCATACGCCGCCGCCACCGCCGAGAAATGATCGGGAAAGTCGCCCGCCACTGGCCGGTCGGCATCAGGCCGATGCGGAGGCGGGCCGGTCCGATTCCCCGGGGGCTTCCGGCCCGGTCTCCGGGTGCAGGCCGAGGCGTTCGAACAGCGCGAGGTCGTGGTTCTCGCCGGGGTTCGGTGTGGTCAGCAGGGTGTCGCCGTAGAACAGCGAGTTGGCGCCGGCCAGGAAGCACAGGGCCTGCATCTCGTCGGACATCTCGGTGCGCCCGGCGGACAGGCGCACGTAGGAGGCCGGCATCAGGATGCGGGTGGCGGCGATGGTGCGCACAAACTCCAGCGGGTCGAGGTCCTCGATCCCGTGCAGTGGGGTGCCCTCGACCTGGATCAGCTGATTGATCGGGACTGACTCCGGGTGCTTCGGCAGGTTGGCCATCTGCTGCAGCAGACGCGCCCGGTCACGGCGCGATTCGCCCATGCCGAGGATGCCGCCGCAGCATACGTTCATGCCCGCTTCGCGTACGTGTTCCAGGGTTTCCAGGCGGTCTTCGTAGGTGCGCGTCGAGATGATGTGCCCGTAGAACTCCGGCGAGGTGTCGAGATTGTGGTTGTAGTAGTCCAGACCTGCCTCGGACAGGCGCTTCGCCTGCTCGGCCTTCAGCATGCCGAGGGTCATGCAGGTCTCCAGACCCTCGTCCTTGACCGCGCGCACCATCTCGATCACGCGCTCCAGGTTCTTGTCGGTGGGGTTGCGCCAGGCGGCACCCATGCAGAAGCGGGTCGCACCCTGGGCGCGGGCGTTGCGCGCCGCCTCCAGCACCTCGTCCAGTGGCAGCAGGCGCTCGCGTTCCAGCTCCACTTCGTGGTGCGCGCTCTGCGGGCAGTAGGCGCAGTCCTCGGGGCAGGCCCCGGTCTTGATCGACAGCAACGTGCTGACCTGTACTGCGTTCGGATCGAAGTGTTCGCGGTGCACGGTCTGCGCGCGGAAGATCAGGTCATTCAGCGGCAGGTCGAGCAGGGCCTCGACCTCGTCGGTGTTCCAGTCGTGGCGGGGCGTGCTCATGAGTGTGGCTCCTTGTCGGCTTCCGCCGGGATGGCGACATCGGCCCAGGGTTCGCGGTAGACGCGGAACAGGGCGTAGACCGTCCACGGCAGCAGGATGGCGGCAGCCACGGCCCAATAGGCGCGGTAGTAGGCCAGATCCGGCGGGAAGAAGGTGGCGACCCCGATCAGCAGGCCCATCAGCGCGTAGTAGCGATAGGCCGCCCACTGCGTGAAATGGCCCACGCGCGGATCGGGGTGGTGCTTGTTCAGGGCGTACACCAGCATGGAGGCGCCAAACCACAGCACTAGCGGCACGATGCCCATGATCGCGGCAATGATGAAGCCGACTCCGACCCCCTCGCTGCTAACCACAAACAGCGGGATGCCGGCAATCGACACGCTGATCAGATTGCCGACGTCGAACATCGCGGCGGCGCGCCGCGAACTGCGTGCGGAGACGGTCTTGGTCGCCATGGACTACCCTGAATGCAAAAGCGGAAGCATACCATCATGGCTCATCCCCCTTCAGCCACGCCGGGGCAAACTGGAGAGCGATCGGGCGCGCTGCGTGCGCTGAGCGCCTGGGCGGCCCGGGCGCTGTATCCCGACCACTGTGGCTTGTGTCTGGCCCCGTTGCCGGAGGGCGGGGCCATCTGTCCTGCCTGCCGCAAGGACCTGGTGCGGGTGGAGGCCCCGTGCCCGGGTTGCGCGGCACCCCTGCCGGCGACAGTGGCCTGCCCCGCCTGTCAGCGCCGCCCTCCGGCAGTAGACGCCCTGCGGGCGCCATGGGCCTATGCCTGGCCGCTGGATCGGGTGCTGCTGGCCTACAAGCGCAGCGGCCACGCCCGCGCTGAACGGATCCTCGTGGACCTGGCCGCACAGGCAGCCCGCGAACGCCGGGATGTGCCGACACCGTTGCCTACCCGCGTGGTGCCCGTTCCATTGCACCCCTCGCGCCTGCGCGAGCGCGGGTTCAATCAGTGCGAGCCGCTGGCGCGGTGCGTCGCCGAGGTCCTGGGGCTCCCGCTGGATACCGCATGCGTTCGCCGCGTACGGGCCACGCCTTCGCAGCAGACGCTGAGCGGTCCACAGCGGCGCCGGAACCTGCGCGATGCATTTGCCGTGAACGCGGAGTTGGCGGGCGAGCGGGTGCTGCTGGTGGACGATGTGGTCACGACCGGGGCGACCCTGGATGCGCTGGCCCGTGCGCTGCGGGCGGCGGGAGCGGCATCGGTCGAGGGTCTGGCGCTTGCCCGCGCGTAACCGAGTTAGCCCCCCAGATGATGGTCTGCGATCATCGCGAGCAGGACCACGGCACCGAGATAATGGTTGTTCTTGAATGCCCGCAGGCAGTCGGTCGGCTCGCGTTCGGCGATCAGGAACTGCTGGTAGAACATCAGCATCGCCACGATCACCAGCCCCGCCGTGTAGTAGCCGCCGAGCCCGGCATGCTGGCCGATCAGGTACAGCCCCAGCCAGACGAGCACCTGGAGCCCCGCGGTGATCAGACGGTCCATCTCGCCGAACGCGATGGCGGTGGACTTCACCCCGATTTTCAGGTCGTCTTCTCGGTCCACCATCCCGTAGAAGGTGTCATACACCACGGTCCAGGCCAGCACGGTCACGTACAGCAGCCAGGCGAGCGGCGGCGGGTGATCCCCGGTGACCGCGGTAAAGGCCATGGGCACGGCCCAGGCGAAGGCCGCGCCCAGGTGCACCTGCGGAAAGTGGTGAAAGCGCTTGGCGAAGGGATAGGTAGCGGCCAGCACCACCGCGACCAGGGAATAGAGAATGGTCAGCAGGTTGGTGAACAGGACCAGCACGAAGGCGGTCAGGGCCAGCACGGCGAAGGTCGCCAGTGCCTCGTTCGGGGTGATCGTGCCCAGCGCCAGCGGGCGGTCGCGCGTACGGGCGACATGGGCGTCGAAGTCGCGGTCCGCGTAGTCGTTGATCGCACAGCCGGCCGAGCGCATCAGCACGACGCCGGCAACGAAGATGAAGATCAGCGAACCCGGCGGCCAGCCCTCGGCTGCGATCCAGAGCGCCCACAGGGTCGGCCACAGCAGCAGATAGATGCCGACAGGTCGGTCCAGGCGGACCAGTCGGGCCAGTTCCCACAGGCGTGCACGTGCGTCCATGGCGGCCAAGCTTACCAGCCCGGCGCGCCGGATGGATGCGGAAGGGGGCGGGTCGGGCAATCCCCGGCCCGGCCGCGCTGGGGGCCGGCGCTCAGTCCGCGGTCAGCGGGAACAGGGTCAGTTCTACACGCCGGTTCAGCGCTCGGCCCTCGGCGGTTTCGTTGGTCGCGATGGGCTGATGCGGCCCGAAGCCGACGGTGTCGACGCGCACCGACTGGACGCCGCGCCGTATCAGGGCGCGCCCGACGCTCTGAGCGCGCCGTTCCGACAGGTCCATGTTGTACTCGACGCGTCCGGTGATGTCGGTATGGCCGGCGACCTCGATACCGGTCTGGTCGTATTCGGCCAGGACCAGCGCCACCGAGTTCAGCACCTCCTCGAACTCCGGTTTGATGTCGGTGCGGTCGATATCGAAGGTGATGTGCCCGGGCATGTTCAGGATGATGTTGTCGCCGTCGCGGGTCACGCTGACACCGGTTCCCCGCAGCTGCTCGCGCAGCTCGGCCTCCTGGCGGTCCATGTAGTTGCCGATCGCACCGCCGGCCAGGGCCCCGATCCCGGCCCCGATCATCGCGCGCTGGGTGCGGTTGCGGCGGCTGGTGATGCTGCCGACCACGGCCCCGGCAGCCGCGCCGACACCGGCGCCGATGGCCGTGCGCGATACCCGCTCCTCGCCGGTATAGGGATCCGTGGTGGTACAGCCGATGGCGAAGGTCAGAAAACCGACCAGTACCAGAACACCAATGCGCGAGATCATGCTTGCCCCCCAGCCGGGAAGGAACTCCCGGGTTTCAGTCTGCGCCCACGGGCGCGCTCGGGAACAGGATTGCGCCGTTGCTTGAACGGAAGGTGAACCGGGCGTCAGGCCGTGTCGTTTTCGTGACGCAGTTGGCGCAATACCGGGGTGGTGTCGGGGTGGATGCCGCGCCAGGTCGCGAAGGCCTCGGCGGCCTGCTCGACCAGCATGCCCAGGCCGTCCGACGTCTGCCGGCAGCCAGCATCCCGGGCCCAGTCAAGGAACCGGGCCGCACCGGGGCCGTAGACCAGGTCGTAGGCCAGGCTGTCCGGGTGCACCAGCGTCGCGGGCAGGTTCAGGCCCGCGTCGGACAGGCCGGCGGCGGTGGCGTTGATGACCAGATCGAACGGGCCGGCGGGCAGGGCGTCGAGGCCGCAGGCGGAGAGCTCGGTATCGATCGCCAGGTCGGCGAAGTCCTCGGCCAGTGCCTCGGCCCGCGCCGCAGTGCGGTTGGCGATCACCAGCTGTGCGGGGTGGCGCTCCAGCAGGGGCTGCAGCAGCCCGCGGGTCGCGCCGCCGGCCCCGAGGATCAGGATGCGCCGGCCGGGCACCTCGCCACCCAGGCGGTCGAGGTCGCGGCAGAAGCCGATGCCGTCGGTGTTGTCGCCGTGGAGCTGGCGCTCGTCGTCGCGCCAGAGGGTGTTCACGGCGCCGGCGCGCCGGGCGCGGTCGGTCAGGACCCGGGCCAGGGCGAACGCCTCTTCCTTGAACGGGACGGTCACGTTCAGGCCGCGGAACCCGGAGGAGAACCATGCCCAGACCTCCTCGGCGAACTGCCCCGGGGTGCCGAGCAGGGCCTCGTAGGTCAGGTGCTGCCCGGTCTGTTCGGCGAATAGGGCATGGATGCGCGGCGACAGCGAATGGCGGATCGGGTTGCCGACCACGCCATAACGATCGGGGCGCGGCTCGCTCATCGGGCCGCGTCCTCCGTCAGCCATTCGGCCACGGTGCGGGCGTAGTAGGTGAGGATGCCGTCGGCCCCGGCGCGCTTCATGCCGGTCAGGGCCTCCAGCACGCAGGCGCGCTCGTCCAGCCAGCCGCGTTCGGCGGCGGCCTTGAGCATCGCGTACTCGCCGGAGACGTGATAGACGAAGGTCGGGCGCTGGAACTCGTCGCGAATCCGGCGGACCACGTCCAGGTACGGCATCCCCGGCTTGACCATCACCATGTCGGCGCCCTCGGCCAGGTCGAGCGCGACCTCGTGCAGGGCCTCATCGCCGTTGGCCGGGTCCATCTGGTAGGTCTCCTTGCCGCCCTTGCCCAGATTGCTGGCCGAGCCCACCGCATCGCGGAACGGCCCGTAGAAGGCCGAGGCGTACTTGGCGGAGTAGGCGAGGATGCGCGTGTGCACGTGCCCGCCATCTTCCAGCGCGGTGCGGATCGCGCCGATGCGCCCGTCCATCATGTCGGAGGGGGCGACCACGTCGGCCCCGGCCGCGGCATGCGACAGCGCCTGCTTCACCAGCGCCTCGACGGTGATGTCGTTCACCACGTAGCCGTCATCGTCGATGATGCCGTCCTGGCCGTGGGTGGTGAACGGGTCCAGGGCGACGTCGGTGATCACGCCGAGCTCGGGGTGGGCCTGCTTCAGCGCGCGTACCGCGCGCTGGGCCAGGCCCTCGGGGTTCCAGGCCTCGGCGGCATCCAGGCTCTTCTTCTCGCCCGGGACCACCGGGAACAGGGCCAGCGCCGGGATGCCGAGGCGCACGGCGGCGGCCGCCTCCTCCAGCAGCAGGTCGATGCTGACGCGCTCCACGCCGGGCATCGACGGCACCGCCTCGCGCACCCCTTCGCCCTCGGTGACGAACACCGGCAGGATCAGGTCGTCCGCGCGCAGGTGATGCTCGCGCATCAGGCGGCGGGAGAAGGCGTCGCGGCGCATGCGGCGCGGACGGCCGGCGGGATAGGGGGCGATCGGTGCGGTCATGCGGGTCGTCCTTGTTGGTGGGTCAGCCGGCGGACTCGGCCAGCCAGTCGCGCGGCTTCAGATAGCGCTCGTAGAGTTCGGCCTCGGGCGTGCCGGCCTCCGGCTGGTAGTTGTATTCCCAGCGCACCAGCGGCGGCAGCGACATCAGGATCGACTCGGTGCGCCCGCCCGACTGCAGGCCGAACAGGGTACCGCGGTCGTAGACCAGATTGAACTCGACATAGCGCCCGCGCCGGTAGAGCTGGAACTGGCGCTCGCGCTCGCCGTATTCGGTCGCGTGGCGACGCTCGACGATCGGGCCATAGGCATCCAGATAGGCATTGCCGACGCTCTGCATGTAGCCGAAGGCGTGCTCGAAGCCGCCCTCGCTGAAGTCGTCGAAGAACAGCCCGCCGACGCCGCGCGGCTCGTCGCGGTGCTTGAGATGAAAGTACTCGTCGCACCACTGCTTGTGCGCCGGGTAGAGGTGCTCGCCGAACGGACGACAGGCGGCCTCGGCCGTGCGGTGCCAGTGGATGCAGTCCTCGTCGAAACCGTAGTACGGGGTCAGGTCGAAGCCGCCGCCGAACCACCAGATCGGCTCCTCGCCGGGCTTCTCCGCGATGAAGAAGCGCACATTCGCGTGCGAGGTCGGCACATACGGGTTGTGCGGGTGGATCACCAGCGACACGCCGGTGGCCTGGAACGAGCGTCCGGCCATCTCCGGGCGGTGCGCGGTGGCCGAGGCCGGGAGGTTGTCGCCCATCACATGGGAGAAGTTGACCCCGGCCTGCTCGAAGACCCGCCCCTCGTGCATTACACGGGTGCGGCCGCCGCCGCCGGCCGGGCGTTCCCAGGCGTCCTCCTGGAAGCGGGCCTGGCCGTCCAGGCCCTCGAGACCCTGGCAGATGCGGTCCTGCAGGCCCTGCAGGTAGTCGATGACACGGTCGATGGAGACGTGGTCCTGGCTCATGCTGCGTCCCGGTTGGTTATTCGTGGGTATCCGGCGCGCCCCGGAGCCAGGCCCCGGTGCGGGCATCGCGGATCGTGCTGGGTGCGGTGCGCCCGCCACATTCTGCCTGCAGGATCGCGTCGATGCCCGCCCCGAGCTGCGTGTTCACGCAGTCCCAGGTGCGGCAGGGCTCTATGCCCGCGCGGTTGGCGCTGGTGGAGACCAGGGGGCTGCCCGCGGCCGCGCACAGCGCGCGCGTCTCCGGGTGGGCGGTGACGCGTACCGCGAGGCTGTCGTGTTCGCCGCGCAGCAGCGGCGGGCAGGCATCGGTGACGGGTAGCAGCCAGGTGGTCGGCCCAGGCCAGCTGGCGTCGATCTCGGCCCGGCGTTCGGCCGGTAGCGGCGCCAGCCAGGGCGCGAGGCGATCCAGCCGGTCGGTGACCACAATCAGTCCCTTGGTGGCCGGGCGGCCCTTGATCTCGAGGATGCGATCGATCGTCCGGGGGTCATCCGGGCGGCAGCCAAGGCCGAAGACCGCCTCGGTGGGGTAGGCGACCACGCCGCCGTCGCGCACGCACTGCGCGACGGGCTCGATCTCGGGGGTTAGCAGCGGTTGGCTATTCGGATCCACGGTCGCCGGAGGGCTGGGCACTCAGGCGGCTGTCGCCGCTGCCGGATTTCGCGCTACCAGACTTGGCGGTCGAAGCCTTCTTCGCCGGGGCCTTCTTCGACGTGCTCGTCTTCTTTGCGGTGGCCTTTTTCGTGCCCGTCTTGCTGGCGGCCTTCTTGGTGGTGGCTGCCTTTTTCGTGGTCGTCTTCTTTGCGGTCGACGACTTGGAGGCGGTCTTCCCGGAGGACTTGCCGGTCGACTTGGCCGCCCCCTTGCGGCCGCGGCCCTTGCGTTCCGGGGCGGCGGCGATCAGTTCCTGGCACTGTTCCAGCGTCAGGGACTTGGGATCGGTCTCCTTGGGGATCTTGGCGTTCTTGTTGCCGTCGGTCACGTAAGGGCCGTAGCGCCCGTTGAGGACCTGGATGCCCTCTTCGTCGAAGCTCTTGATGAAGCGTTCGGCGTCCTTCTTCTTCTTCTCGGCGACGATCTCCAGCGCGCGCGGCAGCTCGATGGTCCAGACGTCGTCGTCCGGGCCGAGGGAGGCGTACTTGGAGCCGTACTTCACGTACGGTCCGAAGCGGCCGATGTTGACCATCACCGGCTCGCCCTCGGGCGTCTCGCCGAGGTCGCGCGGCAGCTTGAATAGCTCCAGCGCCTCGTCGAGGGTGATTTTGTCCATCTTCTGCCCGGGCAGCAGGCCGGCGAAGCGCGGCTTCTCCTCGTCGTCCTTGGTGCCGATCTGCACGATCGGGCCGAAACGGCCCAGGCGCACGCTGACCGGGCGTCCGCTCTGCGGATCGGGGCCCAGTTCGCGCGACTGCACGGCCTCGGCGCGAGTGACGTTTTCTTCCTTCTCCTTCACCCGGTCGCGGAAGTCGCCCCAGAAATCCTCCAGCACCGGGACCCAGTCCTTCTCGCCGCGCGAGATCGCGTCCAGCTCGTCTTCCAGCTTCGCGGTGAAGTCGTAGTCCACGTAGCGGTCGAAGTGCTGGGTCAGGAAGCTGTTCACGATCCGGCCGGTGTCGGTCGGGATGAAGCGCTTGCCGTCCATCTCCACGTACTCGCGCGACTGCAGCGTGGAGATGATGCTGGCGTAGGTGGACGGACGGCCGATGCCGTATTCCTCCAGCGTCTTCACCAGGCTGGCCTCGGTGTAGCGCGGCGGCGGCTCGGTGAAGTGCTGGTCGGCGGTGACCTCTTCCAGCTGGACCGTGTCGCCCTCGGCCATTTCCGGCAGGCGCTTGTCCTCGTCGTCATCCTGCGCGTCGTCGCGGCCCTCCTGGTAGACGGCGATGAAGCCGGGGTCGACCAGGGTGGAGCCGGTGGCGCGGAACTGGTGTCGGCTGTCACCCGGGACCAGGTCGGCGGCCACGGTGTCGAAGGTCGCGTGGATCATCTGGCAGGCGACGGTGCGCTTCCAGATCAGGTCGTACAGCCGGGCCTGGTCACTGCTCAGGCGGGCGCGGACCTCGTTCGGCAGGCGGCGCACGGAGGTCGGGCGGATAGCCTCGTGGGCCTCCTGCGCGTTCTTCGACTTGGTCTTGTACTGGCGCGGGCTGTCGGGGACGTTGTTGGCGCCATAGCGCTCCTCGATCAGGCCGCGGATCTCGCCAATCGCCTCGCCGGCCAGGGCCACCGAGTCGGTACGCATATAGGTGATCAGGCCGATCGCGCCGGAGCCCAGATCGATCCCCTCGTACAGCTGCTGCGCGGTGCGCATGGTGCGCGATGCGGTGAAGCCCAGCTTGCGCGAGGCCTCCTGCTGCAGGGTCGAGGTGGTGAACGGCGCGGCCGGGTTGCGGCGGCGCTGCTTCTTCTCGACCTTGGCGACACGCAGCTCGCCGTTCGCGGCCTCGGTCAGGCGCTTCTGGGCGTCATGTGCGAGTTCGGCGCTGTTCAGGTCGAACTGGTCCAGCTTGTTGCCGTCCAGGTAGGTCAGGCGCGCGGTGAACGGCTGCTCCTGGCGCTCGACCTTCGCATCCAGGGTCCAGTATTCGCGCGGGACGAAGGCCTCGATCTCGTTCTCGCGCTCGCAGATCATGCGCAGTGCCGGGCTTTGCACGCGCCCGGCGGACAGGCCGCGCTTGATCTTGCGCCACAGCAGCGGGGAGAGGTTGAAGCCGACCAGGTAGTCCAGCGCGCGGCGCGCCTGCTGGGCATCGATCAGCGGCTTGGCCAGGTCGCGCGGTTCCTCGATCGCCTGCTGGATCGCCTTCTTGGTGATCTCGTGGAACACGACCCGATGCACGCCACGATCGTCTAGCAGGCCGCGGTCACGCAGCACCTCGTAGAGATGCCAGGAGATTGCCTCGCCTTCACGGTCGGGGTCAGTCGCGAGGATCAGGTCATCGGATTTCTTCAGAGCCTTGGCGATCGCCTCGATCTGCTTTTCGCTGCGCTCGATCACGTCGTACTTCATGCGGAACCCGTTTTCCGGGTCCACCGCCCCTTCCTTGGGGACCAGGTCGCGGACATGGCCATAGGAGGCCATGACCTGGTAGTCCGGGCCGAGATATTTTTCGATGGTCTTGCCCTTGGCGGGCGACTCTACAATGACGAGGTGCTTGCTCATGTCGCTCGGGACCGTCTCCGTGGCAGCGGGTTCCGTATCGGGGCGATCGCGGTCGCATGGCAGCGACCGGGTTCACGGGCGCTAAAGACTAGAGGAGGAAAACGCCCGTGGCTACCGCATTGTCTGCGGAGGACGGTGGACTCAGTGCAGATAATCCACGGCCGACGGGCCGGCATCGTCGCGCATCACCTCTTCCAGGCGGGAATAGGCGATCGCATCGTCGGGCTGGTTGAACAGCACCATCAGCACCACCCAGCGCAGCTGGTCGAGGTCGATCTCCTCGGCGTCCAGTTCCATCACGCGGTCCAGTACCAGCTCGCGGGTGCCGGCGGTCAGCAGCCCGTTTTGCTCCAGGTGCAGCAGGAAGCCGTGCGCCTCGGTGTCCAGGCGCTTGCGCTCTTCCGGGGCATAGATGCGCTGGGCCGCGCTGTCGCCGCCGCGACCGGTGAGGGGGGCCTCGCTCATCAGGCGATCCAGCCAGCCCAGGGCGCGGTCGATCTCGGGGCGGGCGAAACCGGCCTCCACCAGGTGGCGTTCCAGTTCCGCGCGATCCGGCTCCTCGTCGGATTCCTCGTCCATGGTGTGCTCGAACAGGTACATGAGCACATCCAGCACGCTTTCGTTCATGATTCAGGGGATCCTGCGTCGAGGCGCTGGTAGCGCCCGTGGTCGAGGGCGGCCACACGGCCGTTGAGTTCCAGCAAAACCAGCATGGATGAAAGGCGCTCGATGGTCAATTTGGTGCGATCCCGCAGGGTTTCCAGCGGGATCGGGTCAAAACCCATCGCGTTCAGCACGCGTTCCTGCTCCGGATCCAGTGGCTCCCGGGCCGGTTCCGGTGGTGTGCTGGCTGTCTCCCCGGGGGCGACGCCGAGCCAGTCCGCCAGGTCTTCCAGCACCTCGTCGGCCGATTCCACGAGTTGCGCCCCATCACGGATCAGGCGATGGCAACCTCGGCTGACCGGGCTCAGTACCGAGCCCGGCACCGCGTAGACCTGCCGGCCCTGTTCCGCCGCCAGGCGGGCGGTGATCAGCGATCCGCTCTTCAGTGCGGCCTCGACCACGACCGTGCCCAGGGCCATGCCGCTGATCACCCGGTTGCGCTGCGGGAAGTTGCGCGCCAGTGGGCGCGTGCCGGTTGGCCACAGCGATACGACCAGTCCGTGATCCGCGATGCGGTGGGCGAGGCGACGATGCTGCGCCGGGTAGATGCGGTCGGGGCCGGTCGCGACGACTGCGATCGTGCGGCCACCGGGGGCAGCCAGGGCGCCCTCGTGGGCCACCCCGTCGATGCCGCGCGCCAGGCCGCTGGTCACCACCACGCCGGCACCGGCGAGCTCGCGCGCGAACTCCCCGGCCAGGCGTTCGCCCTGCGGCGTGCACTCGCGTGCGCCGATGATTGCGATTTGCGGCCGATGCAGCAGGCTCGGGTCGCCGTTCAGGTACAGGACCGGGGGCGGATCGGGGATTTCGGCCAGTAGCGGCGGGTAGTCGGGGTCATCCCGGCATAGCAGGTGGTGCCGCTCGTCCTGGTCGAGCCAGGCCTGGTCGGCATCGGCGGCTGCCGTGCGGGCCGCCGGGTCGATATTCAGCTCGACGCCGTGATGGCGCCATTCGCTAGGAGAAGCGGCCAGGGCGGCGCCGGGACCGCCAAAGGCCTCGACCAGATGCAGCAGGCGCTGGTGGCCGAGCCCCGGGGTGTTGATCAGTTCCAGCCAGGCGCGCTGATGCGTCGCCCGGTCCCAGTCGTCGGTCATCGGTGGTGCGGATGCCCGTGCGAGCGGATCAGTGCGACGGATGGCGGACCTTGTCACCCTCGCGCAGGGTGCGGTCGGACTCCGTGACCAGGATGTAGGAGACCTTCTCGAAGGTCTGGAACACCATCACCGTTCCGACCGATTCCTCGGGCAAGGTCACGACCTCGTTCGCCCGGTCGCTGATCGGGTCGCGAACCTGGCGGCCGGCGGTGTAGGCGGTCATCACCTGGCCGTTCTCGATGCCGTCACGCTCGCCACGGTTGATGATCGCAGCCTGGAGCTGGCCGATCTGGCTGATCGCGTCGAACAGGGAGATGATCGTGCCCTCCAGGTCTTCTGGCGGACGTCCGATCTCGAACAGCATGTCCTGTTCATCGGCATAGGGGACCAGGCGGTCGCCACGGATGGCTTCGCGCTCACCCTTGCGGATGTTTGCGCGTGCCACGTTGCCGGGCTCGACGATCTCGGCCTCGCCAATCGGCAGGGTCGCAATGCCCAGGTTCTCGCCGGTGTCCGGGTCCACCAGCTCGCCGTCACGACGCACGATGTGATAGAGGTCGTATTGCTGGGTGTCTTCGGCATTGCGCACGTAGACGCGGTCGCCCGGGCCGAAGATCACGCGCTCATCCTGCGAGGCCAGGATGTAGGGGGCGTTGTCCAGCGTCTCGTCGTCCAGCACCTGCGGACGGAACATGAACGACTGCAGCGTGGAGATCGGGGTCGCATCCTCATCGCGATCGACTACGCGAATCTCGGGCGACAGACGCTTGGTCGGGCGAACGCGCGGGCCGCCATCCACGGTGATGCGCGGTTCGCCGTCCACGTAGTAGATGCTGAGTACGTCGCCCGGATAGATCAGATGCGGGTTCTCGATCTCGGGGTTCACCAGCCAGATCTCCGGCCAGTACCACGGATCGCGCAGGAACATCGCGGCGATGTCCCACAGGGTGTCGCCCTCGCGGACCACGTAGCGTTCGGGAGCGGATTCGCGGATCTCGGGTTCCGGCTCCGGGGTCTCGGCGGCCCGGTCGGTTTCGCGGGAGGTGTCCTCGCTGCGGGCCGTTTGTGTGGCCTCGGTGTCCTCGGCGGTGGCAGCCCCCTCTTCGGTCTGGGTGGCTGCGCAGGCGCCGAGCAACAGCGTTACACTGAATAAAATGCCCGGCAGAACGAAGGTCGTGGTCGCCCTGGTCTTGTACATTGCTGTCCCCTGTCAGATCCGCGCGCTCCCCGAGCCTTCTTTTGCTTTAGCCCGGCCCCATGCGGATGACGCAATTCCGCGGATATTGCGGTCCAACGTTAGCAGAATTGCGGCATCTGTACAGTACAAAGTTTGAGGTTTTTCATGGCCAAGCGCGAAATACTGCATTTCCCGGATCCCCGCCTGCGCCTGAAGGCGGAGCCGGTCGAGACGGTGGACGACGAGATCCGCACCCTGGTCGACGACATGCTGGAAACGATGTACGACGCGCCGGGCATTGGTCTGGCGGCCACCCAGATCAACGTGCAAAAGCGGGTGCTGGTCGCGGATGTTTCCGATGACCAGAGCGAGCCGCATGTGCTGATCAACCCCGAGATCCTCGAGACCTCCGGCGAGGAGGAGATGGACGAGGGCTGCCTCTCGGTGCCCGGTTTCTACGAGAAGGTACAACGCGCGGATCGTATCCGCGTGCGCGCCCTCGGTCGCGATGGCGAGCCCTTCGAACTCGACATCGACGGCCTTTTGGCCGTGTGCATCCAGCACGAGATCGACCACCTCGACGGCAAGCTGTTCGTGGACTACCTCTCCAGCCTGAAGCGCAACCGCATCCGCAAAAAGCTGGAGAAGCAGGGCGCGCGGACTGGCGCGGGAGACAAGGCCGCGGCGCCCGCCGTCTGATGACGCAAAGCGACAAGGATGTTCCAAGGCCGCGCGTGGTCTACGCTGGCACGCCGGACTTCGCGGTCCCCGCGCTGGAGGCCCTGATCGAGTGCGGCCCGCGGCCCGTGGCCGTGTACACCCAGCCGGATCGCCCGGCGGGGCGTGGGCGTCAGCTGCGTCCGAGCCCGGTCAAGGTCGCCGCCGAGGCGGCCGGTATCCCGGTGCGGCAGCCGGAATCCCTGAAATCGCCCGAGGCCCAGGCCGAACTGGCCACCTGGCGCCCGGATATCCTGATCGTCGCGGCCTACGGGCTGATCCTGCCGCGCGCGGTGCTGGAAATCCCCCGCCGGGGCGGGCTGAACATCCACGCTTCGCTGTTGCCCCGCTGGCGCGGCGCCGCACCGATCCACCGCGCGATCCTTGCCGGCGATTCCGAGACCGGGGTCTGCCTGATGCAGATGGCGCCCGGCCTGGACACGGGGCCGGTGCACGCCTGTCGCTCGACCCCGATCACGGCGACGACGACCACCGGCGAGCTGCACGACACGCTGGCCACACTGGGCGCCGAGCTGCTGCTGGAGTGGCTGCCCGAGATCCTCGCGGGGCGTTCGCAGCCGGAACCCCAGGACGATGCCGACGCGACCTACGCGCACAAGCTGGAGAAGAACGAGGCCTGGCTGGACTTTGCCCGCCCGGCGGTGGAACTGGATCGCCAGGTGCGGGCCTTCAACCCCTGGCCGGTCGCCCAGGCGCGCTGGGGCGAGCAGGTGATCCGCGTGCATGCCGCGCGCCCGCTGCCCGGCCCGGCGGACCCGGAGCCGGGCACCATCCGCGCCGCGGGCCGCGACGGGGTGGAAGTCGGCACGGGGGAGGGCCGGCTGCGTCTGGAGACCGTGCAGCTGCCGGGCAGGCGCCCGGTTGCGGCCGCGGACTGGGCCAACACTACGGCGCTGGCGGGGCAGCGCCTCGCGGGGCGCTAGGCGATGGCAGGCAAGCGCGCCGGACGCATCGTACCCTCGCGGGTGGACTCGCGCTCCCCGCGCCAGCGGGCGCTGGAGGCGGCCGAGGGGGTCGTACTGCAGGGGCATTCCCTGACGCGTGCGGTCGAGCACGCAACCGAGGGGCTGAACGCCCGCGACGCGGCCTGGGTGCAGGCGCTGGCCTACACTACGCTGCGCTGGTATCCGCAGCTGTCGGCGCTGGTGAACGGGTTCCTGGAGCGCCCGCTGCGCAAGAAGGACGCGGTGATCGGTGTGCTGCTGGCCCAGGGGCTGGCCGAGCTCATGCATTTCTCCACCCGGGACCACGCGGCGGTGCGCGAGACCGCGGAGCTGGCGAGGGCCATCCATCGCCCCGGTGCGGTGGGGCTGATCAATGCGGTCCTGCGGCGCGCGCAGCGCGAGCAGGATGCGCTGGAGGCGGCAGTCCGGGAAGACCCGGCGCTGCGTTTCGCCGTTCCGGAATGGCTGCTGGAGACGATCCGCGCCTCCTGGCCCGACGACTGGGAGACGTTGCTGGAGGCGGCCACCCGTCCCGCACCCATGACCCTGCGCGTGAACCTGTCTCGCACCTCGCGCGAGGAGGCCCTTCAGGCGCTGGTCGCGGCGGGACACCCGGCACAGGCGCATCCTCAGCTGGAGGCGGCCCTGACCCTGGACGAACCCGCCGACGTCGCCCAGCTGCCCGGTTTTGCCGAGGGCCGGCTCTCGGTGCAGGACGCCTCCGCGCAGTGGGCGGCGGTGCTGCTCGATCCGCAGCCGGGCGAACGCGTGCTGGACGCCTGCGCGGCCCCGGGTGGCAAGACCGGTCATCTGCTGGAACGGGCGGGTGGTGATCTCCAGCTCACTGCGCTGGACAGCGACGCCGAGCGCCTGGTGCAGGTGCGCGAGAACCTCGACCGCCTGGGCTTCGCCGCGCAACTGACCGCGGCCGATGTCGCCGATCCCGACGCCTGGTGGGATGGTCGGCCCTTCGATGCGATCCTGCTCGATGTCCCCTGCTCGGCGACCGGGGTGATCCGGCGTCACCCGGACATCAAGACCCTGCGCCGTGCCGACGACATCCCGCGCCTGGCGGCGGAGCAGGCGCGCATTCTGGAGGCCGCCTGGGGGCTGCTGCGCCCTGGCGGGCGCCTGCTGTATGCGACCTGTTCGCTCCTGTCGGAGGAGAACGACGCGGTGGTCGCAGGCTTTCTCGAGCGGATGCCGGATGCCCGAGCGCTGGAGCCCGAGGGTGGTCCACCGATCGCCGGCGCGCACGCACGCTCGGTCGGCTGGGCGCTGCCGCTGGGCCTGGAAGGCGGCGATGGCTTCTACTACGCGTTGTTGACAAAGGATTAGGACATGCGCGCGGGGCGGTCGCCGATCGGATTGCTGCTGGCGTGGTCGCTTGTGCTGGCGCTGGTCCCGGGTGCGGCGCAGGCCCTGGAGATCCGCGACGCCCGGCACATGTGGATGGACGATGACACCCTGCTGGTGCGCCTTGTGCTCGACATGCGACTGCCGCAGGTGCTGGAGGACGCGCTGGCCAACGGGGTCACGCTGGAATTCGAGGCCGAGGCCCGGATCGAACGGGATCGCTGGCTGGGGCGGGAGTCCGTGCAGCACGAGACACGCCGGGTCAAGCTGCAATACTTTGCGCTGAACCGGTATTACCTGGTAACCGACGTGAACGACGACCGGATGGAGCTCAAGCCGACCCTGGGCGATGCCCTGGAGTATGTGGCCCGTCGACTCGGGCGCCTGCCGATGCATGGCGTCCCGGGGGCGGTGCGCGAGCGGCCGGAGGATTACAACATGGCCGCGCGGCTGTTGCTCGTGTATTCGGCGCTGCCCCTGCCGCTGCAGCTGGATGCCGGTCTGCGCGGTGACCTCACCACCCGGCGGGAGTGGCATCGATGGTCACTGGATTAGGGAAACGCTGGTCAATGTACACGCCCGCTGCTTCGTCGCTTTTGCGTGCGAACAAGGCGCGGCGACTGCCGTGCAGTCATTCTGCACAAGGGAGCCGCAACGCCGTTCCCGCGCCCGTTTTTGTCAATAACGGGCGGCCGAGCCCCTTGAGGTTGGCAACCCAGGTTTCCCGATCCCGCGTTGCGCCCCGAATCCATCAAACACGGGCGGATAGAACCACTACCCCCTGCACGACGCGCTTTGTCTCGGAAAACCTGGGTTACCAACGCGAGTGTGTACATTGATCAGCGTTTCCCTAAGACGCTTCCCATGGGGCCTGCTGGGCATGGGCCTGCTGTTCCTGCTGCTGCTGACCTCGCTGGTGGTCATGGGCGGGGCGGCGCAGGACCAGGCCCGCTTCGAGCAGCTGTTCCTGTGGCTGCTGGTATTCCACGCCGCGATCCTGCTGGTACTGGGTGGCCTGATCGTCCACCAGGTCGTCCGCATGGTTGCTCAGTATCGCCAGGGCGTTCCCGGCAGCCGCCTGACGCTGCGGCTGGTCGGGGGGTTCATGCTGGTCGCGGTGCTGCCGGTGTCGGTCGTCTATTACTTCTCCTTCGAGTTCCTGAACGAGGGCGTGGATTCGTGGTTCGACGTGCGCGTGGACTCTGCGCTGGAGGATGCCCTGGAGCTGTCGCGTTCGTCGCTGGATCTGCGTGTGCGCCAACTGGCGACCGAGACGCAGGAGATGATGAGCGAGCTGGAAGGGGTCTCGGAGGGCCTGGTTCCGCTGGCGTTGAATGACTACCGCCGTCAGGTTGGGGCCCAGGAACTGACGCTGGTCGGCTCCAACAACCGCATCATTGCCTCCTCCACCGACAGCCCGATCCGCCGCCTGCCCAGTCCCCCGGGGGCCGATATCCTGATGCGCGTGCGCCCGGAGCAGCCGTATTCGCGCCTGGAACCGCAGACCGACGGCTCGCTGGTCATCCGTGTGGTGGCTACCACCAGCAGTCGAAGGCCGGGGGCGGAGAACCGCATCCTGCAGGGGATCTACCCGGTCGACCCGCGCATGTCGGCCCTGTCGCAACGCGTGGAGGACGCCTTTGCCGGCTACCGCGAGTTCGCCTACCTGCGCGGCCCGATCATCCAGGGCTTTATCTTCACCCTGTCGCTGGCGCTGGCGATCTCGCTGATGGCGGCCCTGTGGGCCGGGCTGCTGGTGGCGCGGCGCATGGTGCGTCCGATCTCCGATCTGGTGCAGGGGACACGGCTGGTGGCCGCTGGCGACTATTCCACCCGGCTCGCGGTGCAGCGGGCGGACGAACTGGGCTTTCTGGTGCAGTCGTTCAACGCCATGACGCGCACGTTGAACGAGGCGCGTGACGAGGCCGAGCGCAACCGCCGCCTGCTGGATGCCGAGCGCGCCTACCTGGAGAGTGTCCTGCAGCACCTGCGTTCCGGCGTGCTCGCGCTGGATGGCAGTCTGCGCCTTCGCACCGCGAACGAGGCCGCCGGCCAGATCCTGGAGTGCGACCTGCAGGGCGCCCGTGCGCGTCCGATCTCCGAGCTGGGCGCCGAGTGTCCGCTGGTCGGGCAGTTTTTCGAGGCGATCAACGATGCCCTGGCGCGCCAGGAAGACGAGTGGTCGCGGCAGGTCGTCGTGTTTACCCGTTCCGGGCGCAAGGTGCTGATGACGCGTGCCGTCTGGCTGCCAACCTCGGGCTCCAGTCGCGGCCTGCACGCGATCGTGTTCGATGACATGACCGAGTTCCTGAAGGCGCAGCGCGATGCCGCCTGGGGCGAGGTGGCCCGGCGTCTGGCACACGAGATCAAGAATCCGCTGACCCCGATCCAGCTATCCGCCGAGCGTCTGTCGCGCCGGTTGGGCAAGGTCCTCGACGGGGCCGACCGCGATGTCCTGGATCGCGCGACCGGCACGATCATCCAGCAGGTGGAGGCGATGAAGACGCTGGTCAACGCCTTCCGCGATTACGCTCAGGCCCCGCGACTGGAGCTGGGATCGGTGGACCTGAACCAGCTGATCCAGGATGTCTGCGAGCTGTATGTCGATTCCGACGGCCATTCCCGTGTGCAGACCGACCTCGAGCCGGATCTGCCCGGGATTCGGGGCGACGCCGGACGCCTGCGACAGCTGCTGCACAACCTGATCAAGAACGCGCTGGAGGCCGGCAAAGACCAGGAGGCCTTCGTGGTGCATATCGCCACTGCCTATCTGGACGATCCGACTGGGCCGCATATCGAGCTGCGGGTGACCGACACGGGCCCGGGGATCAAGCCCGAGCTGCTGGAACGCATCTTCGAGCCCTACACCACTGACAAGCCGCGTGGAACCGGTCTCGGTTTGGCGGTCGCGCAGAAGATCGTCGAGGAACATGGCGGCATGATTGAGTGCCATAATGAACCGGCGGGCGAAGGTGGGGCGGTTTTCCGCATTCGCATCCCGGTCGAACATACCCCGCAGGCCCTGGCCCACGAGGAACCGGAATGAGCGAACCGTACGTACTGGTCGTCGACGACGAACCGGATATCCGGATGCTGCTGCAGGATGTCCTCGAGGACGAGGGCTACCAGGTGGCGCTGGCCGGCTCGGTGGCCGAGGCCAAGGCCCAGCGGCGCAGCCGCCGCCCGGATCTGATCCTCCTCGATGTCTGGATGCCGGATGGCGACGGGATCTCCCTGCTCAAGGAGTGGGGCGACGACGAGGGTCTGCCCTGTCCGGTGGTGATGATCTCCGGCCACGGCAACGTGGAGACCGCCGTCGACGCCACGCGGCTGGGCGCCTACGACTTCATTGAAAAACCGCTGTCGATCGACAAGCTGTTGATCACGCTCAACAATGCCCTGGAGGCCGCCCGCCTGCAGCGCGAGAACGTGGGCCTGAAGCGCCATGCCGGCACGGTCGCCGATCCGGTCGGTGGCAGCGCGGTGATGGTGAACCTGCGCGACCAGGTGCAGCGCATGGCGCAACACGACACCTGGGTGCTGATCACGGGCGAGCCGGGGGTAGGCAAGCAGACCTTTGCCCGGTTGCTGCATGCGCGCAGTGCGCGGCGGGACAGCCCGTTCATCGTAGTCTCGGTCGGTTCGCTGTCGGGCGACGAGGCCGTGGCCGAGCTGTTCGGCAGCGAGCAGGGCGATCGCGTGCGCTATGGCTTGCTGGAGCAAGCCGCCGGTGGCGTGCTGTTCCTCGACGAGGTCGCCGAGATGGACATGCAGACACAGGGCCGGCTACTGCACGCCCTGGACACCCAGCGCATTACCCGGATCGGGGGCGATCAGCCGATCAGTGTCAATGTTCGGGTGATCGCCGCCAGCCAGCACGATCTCGGCGAGGCGGTGGAGCAGGGCCGGTTTCGCGAGGACCTGTATTACCGGCTGAACGTCCTGCCACTGGCGATCCCGCCGCTGCGCGAGCACGCGGAGGACATCCCGGAGTTGCTGGACTACCATATGCGCCATCTGCATCAGCAGGAAGGCCTGCCGATGCGGCTGTTCCAGCGCCCGGCGCTGGAGCGGCTGCAGCAGTATCAGTGGCCCGGCAACGTGCGCGAGCTGCGTAACCTGGTGCAGCGACTGATGATCCTCGGCTCCGGTGACGAGATCACCCGCGACGAGGTCGAGCGCACCCTGACCGGCCAGCCGCAGCGCGGTGAGGAGTTCGAGGATGGGGCACTGGCGATCCCCGACCTGCCGCTGCGCGAGGCGCGCGAGCAGTTCGAGCGCGAGTATCTGATCCAGCAACTGGAGCGCTCGGAAGGCAACATGACACGGCTGGCCGAGCGGGTGGGGCTGGAGCGCACCCACCTCTATCGCAAGTTCAAGGCACTGGGCATCGATCCAAAACGGGTGAAGGCCGACGGCTGAGAGGCCAGCCTTCGTTTCCCTGGCACGATGCCCTGACATCTCCGGGACGGGAGACGCATGAAGCACATCATCATCCTCGGCGCCGGGCAGGTGGGCCAGTCACTGGCCGAGGCCCTGAGCGCCGACGGCATCGACATCACCATCGTCGACGCCCGCGCCGAGCGCCTGGCCGAGCTGGAGGACCAGTTCGACATCAAGACGGTGAACGGCTTCGCCTCGCACCCCAGCGTGCTGGAGGCCGCCGGGGCGCAGGATGCCTCGATGGTCATCGCGGTGACCGACTCCGACGAGGTGAACATGATCGCCTGTCAGGTCGCCTCGACCCTGTTCAATGTCGAAACCAAGATCGCCCGTGTGCGCTCGCGGGACTACCACGAGACCCCGGAGCTGTTCGCCCAGGACGCGATGCCGGTGGACATGCTGATCTCGCCGGAGGCGATCGTCACCCGCCACATCCACCGCCTGATCGAGCATCCGGGCTCGCTGCAGGTACTGGAGTTCGCCGAGGGGCTGGTCTCGCTGGTCGGTGTGCGCGCCTACTACGGGGGGCCGCTGGTCGGGCACGAGCTGAAGAATCTGCAAAGCGACATGCCGGGCATCCACACGCGGGTGGCGGCGATCTTTCGCAAGAACCGCTCCATCCAGCCGGATGGCGACACCGTAATCGAGGCCGACGACGAGGTCTTCTTCGTCGCGGCGAAGAAGAGCATCCGTGCGGTCACCTCGGAGCTGCGCAAGCTGGAAAAGCCGTACAAGCGCATCATGATCGCCGGTGGCGGCAATATCGGCGAGCGCCTGGCGGAGACGCTCAGCAAGCGCTATCGGGTCAAGGTGATCGAGCGCGACCCGGACCGCGCCGACCACCTGGCGCGCTCGCTGCCCAGCAATGTGCTGGTCCTGCATGGCGACAGTGCGGACGATCGCTTCCTCGAATCGATCGGCATCGAGAACAACGACGTCTTCTGTGCGGTGACCAATGACGACCAGGCGAACATCTTTGCCGGCATGCTGGCCAAGCGCTGGGGCGTGCGCAAGGTGATGTCGCTGATCAATCGCCCGAGCTATGTGGATCTGCTGCAAAGCGGCACCATCGACGTCGCGATCTCGCCGCAGCAGGCGACGATCAGCGCACTGCTGGCGCGCGTACGCGAGGGTGGCACGGCCACCGTACACACCCTGCGTCGCGGCGCCGCCGAGGCCATCGAGACAGTCGTGAATGGTGATGCGCGTACCTCGCAGGTGGTGGGTCGGCAGATCGAGGAGATCGATTTCCCGGAAGGCACGAGCGTGGGTGCGGTGGTGCGCGGCGAGGATGTCATCATTCCGCACCACGACACCGTGATCGAGGCGGGTGATCACGTGATCCTGTTCCTGACCGACCGGCGCAAGGTCAAGCAGGTGCAGCGCCTGTTCCAGCCCTCCGCCCTGTTCTTTTAGGGCTCCCTGGCCGATGCTGCATCTCGCATCCACTGCCCGCTTGCTCGGGGTTCTGCTGACCCTGTTCAGCCTGACCATGCTGCCCCCCGCGGCGATCGGATTTCTCTACGGCGAAGCCACTGCCTGGGTGTTTCTCCAGGCCTTCGCGCTGCTGCTGCTAATTGGCGGGATCCTCTGGGGTTCGCTGTACAAGGCGCGCTGTGATCTGCAGGTACGCGACGGCTTTATCCTTGTCGTGCTGTTCTGGCTGGGGCTGGGGATTGCCGGGGCGGCGCCACTGGTGCTGGACCCCAACCTGCCAGTCTCGTTTACCGACGCCGTCTTCGAATCCATGTCCGGGCTCACCACGACGGGCGCGACGGTGCTCACCGGACTGGATGATTTGCCGCGCGCGATTCTGTGGTATCGCCAGCAACTGCAGTGGATGGGGGGCATGGGGATCATCGTGCTGGCGGTCGCGATCCTGCCGCTGCTGGGCGTGGGTGGGATGCAGCTGTTCAAGGCCGAAACCCCGGGCCCGATCCGTGACAACAAGCTGACCCCGCGCATCGCGGAGACCGCGCGCAATCTCTGGTACATCTATCTGGGTCTGACCGTGGCCTGTGCATTGGCCTACTGGGCCGCCGGGATGGAGGCCTTCGATGCGGTTGCTCACTCCTTTACCACGGTGGCCATCGGCGGTTTCTCGACCTACGATGCCAGTATTGGCCACTTCAATTCGGTGGCGATCGAGACGGTCGCGATCGCGTTCATGATCCTTGGCGGGATGAACTTCGCGCTGCACTTTCTGGTGCTTCATCGCGCAACCTGGAAGCCCTATCAGCGGGACGAGGAGTTGCGTACCTACCTGCTGCTGCTCGGTTCCGCTGCCGTAATTGTGGTCAGCTACATGCTGTGGAGTGGTTTCACCGACCAGGCGGGTGACGCCCTGCGCCGCGGGGTGTTCCATGTCGTTTCCATTGCGACCACCACGGGTTATGCCACCGATGCCTTCTATCTGTGGCCGGGGTTCCTGCCGGTCCTGCTGATTTTCCTGTCCTTTATCGGTGGCTGCACCGGGTCCACCGGTGGCGGGATGAAGGTGGTGCGCGTACTGCTGCTGGTCAAGCAGGGGCTGCGCGAGATCAAGCGCCTGATTCATCCGCATGCGCGCATTGCGGTCAAGGTGAACGGTAAAGAGGCGCCGGACCGGGTGGTTCAGGCGGTCTGGGGCTTTCTCGCCGCCTACGTGATGGTGTTCGTGGTGATGATGCTGGCGCTGATGGCCTCCGGGCTCGATCAGGTGACCTCGTTTTCCGCGGTCGCGGCGACGTTGAACAATCTGGGCCCGGGGCTGGGCGAGGTCGGGCCCAACTTTCAGTCGATCAACGACTTCAGCAAGTGGGTGCTGGTGCTGGCGATGCTGATGGGGCGTCTGGAAATCTTTACCGTGCTGGTGCTTCTGTCGCCGGCCTTCTGGCGGCGTTAGCCTGCAGTAACTGAATGGCACGCGGCGATGGAGGTGCCCCATGAGTGACATGATCGAACGCTTCCAGAACATGCTGGATGGCGGACAGGATTCCGCGATGCTGCGTTTCTCGCTGGGCAATGCCCTGGCGACCGACGGCCAGAAGGAGGCCGCGATCCCGCATCTGGAACGCGCGTTGGAGTTGGATGGCGGGTATTCCGCTGCATGGAAGCTGCTGGCCAAGACCTTGGTCGACCTGGAGCGTTCGCAGGCCGCGCTGTCGGCCTGCGAACGCGGCATTGCCATCGCCACCGAGAAGGGCGACCTGCAGGCGGCGAAGGAGATGGAGGTCTACGCGAAACGTGCTCGCAAGCAGCTCGATGCGGGCGGGAGCGCATGAGTGAGAAGACCGGGGAGACCCGTTCAGGCAAAGAGGCGGGCGCCTATCAGGCCCCACTGACGGCCGCGCATTTCGCTCCGCGTTACTGGGGCAGCTGGCTGCTGCTGGGTGTGGCCTGGGTGCTGCAGGAGATGCCGCGCCCGGCCGTGCACGCACTGGCCCGGGGACTCGGGCGGCTGATCCGCCGGGCGGCCGGGCGCAGCCGCGCGGTGGTGCAGCGCAACCTCGAGCTGTGCTTTCCCGACATGACCCCGGCCGAGCGCGAGCAGCGCATGGAGGCCTATTACCGCTACCAGGCGCAGACGGTGCTGGACTACGGACTGCTGTGGTTCGGCAAGCCCGGCCAGCATGCTACGCGTATCCGTATCGAGGGGCTGGAACACTACGAGCGCCTGCAGGCCGCGGGTACTCCGGTGATCATCCTCGCCCCGCACTCGCTGGCGCTGGATTACGGCGGCGTGCGCATGAGCCAGATGCACGACGGCGTCTCGTTCGCCAAGCCGATGAAGAATCCGGTGCTGGAGTGGATCAATCACCGCAGTCGCACGCGCTACTCGGGTGACATCTTCGCCCGCGAGCAGGGCCTGCGTCCGGCGATTCGCCAGTTGCGCCGCGGCCGTTTCTTCTACTACCTGCCGGACGAGGATCTGGGCGCGGAAGGCGCAGTGTTCGTCGATTTCTTTGGCGTGAAGAAGGCCACGCTGACGGCGCTTGGTCGCCTGGCGCGCATGTCGAAGGCGGTCGTGCTGCCCAGCTTCGCCTGGTACGACAGCGCCCGCGACCAGTACGTGATGCGCCTGTGGCCTCCGCTGGACGACTTCCCCAGCGACGACGAGTCGGCGGACGCACGCGCCATGAACACGGCCATCGAGCGCGGCATCGAACAGGCCCCGGCCCAGTACCTGTGGTCCATGCGCCTGTTCCGCACCCGCCCCGAGGGCGAACCCCCGCTCTACCCCAGCCGCAAGCGCTGATCTCCGCTTCCCGCGATGCCCGAGGGCGATACCATCCACAAGCTGGCCCGGGTGCTTGGTCCGGCGTTGGCTGGTGCCCCCCTGGAGTCGGTGGCGACGCGCGCGCGGCGCGGTGCGGTACTGGTGGAGCATGGGGCGATGACCGTGCGTAGGGTGAGCGCTCGTGGCAAGCATCTGCTGATCGCGCTGGAGGATGCCGCGGGCCGGGCCTGGCGCCTCCGCACGCATTTGGGGATGTACGGGACCTGGCACCAGTACGCGCCCGGGGCGGCCTGGCACAAGCCGGACCATCAGGCCTGGGCCGTGCTGCGCCTGGCGGACCGAGTGCTGGTCTGTTTCCATCCGCGTGAGCTCGCCTGGCAGTTATTGTCGGAGGGGCGAGCCGATCCGGAGCGACTGGACGCGCGGGTAGGGCCGGATCTTCTGGATGCGACTGTGGAGCTGGATGAGGTCGTCCAACGCATCCGCACGAACTGTGATCCCGCGCGGCCGATCCTGGATGTACTGCTCGATCAGTCGCTGGCGGCGGGCATTGGCAACATCTACAAGTCGGAGGTGCTGTTCCTGCAAGGCCGGTACCCGCTGACGCCGGTCGGCGCGATCACGGATCGCGACTTGCTGGATATCTACTGCGATTCCGCACGTCTGTTGCGACGCAACCTGAAGCCAGGGCCGCGCATTACGCGCGCGCGGGCCGAGACGGACGAGTACCTGCATGTGTACGGGCGTGGGGGCCAGGCCTGCCGGACGTGCGGGACGCCAGTGGAACGGGCGTTACTGGGCGAGCACCTGCGCGCCACCTACTGGTGCCCCTCCTGCCAGCCGGGGAACCTCGACAGGCCCCGCGACCACCAATAACCAGGTTTCAGCGGAGGAGCGCAACATGACAGCGCATGCATGGACCCCGGGTCGCCTGCTGGCGGCGCCCCTGTTTGGCGGCCTGCTGGTGGCCTGCGGGGGCTCGGCCGGGATCGCGGCCGAGGAGTTCTCCGCCGCGGATGGCGAGTTGCGGGGCGAGGTGGTGCAGCAGGGACTGAACCACCCCTGGGCGATCGCCTTCCTGCCGGATGGCGGTGCCCTGATCAGTGAACGCCCGGGGCAGTTGCGCCACTTCCCGGATGTGTCGAACTTCGAGGGGCGTGGCGATCTGGTGTCCGGCCTGCCGGACGACCTGGTTGCGCAGAACCAGGGCGGGCTGCTGGATCTCGCACTGCACCCCGAGTTCGAGGACAACGGTTGGCTGTACTTCACCTACTCCGCCCAGGCCGATGGCGGCCAGACCACACGACTCGCCCGAGGCCAGTTTGCCGACGGCACACTCGAGGATGTCGAGATCCTGTTCTCCGCCGAGCCGGCCACGCGTGGCGGGCGCCACTTTGGCTCGCGCATCGTGTTTGACGCGGATGGTTACGTCTACGTCAGCGTCGGCGACCGTGGCGACCAGGACCGCGCTCAGAAGAAGGACGACCATGCCGGCAGCATTGTGCGCCTGCATGACGATGGCTCGGTGCCGGACGACAACCCGTTCGTGGACGCGGACGGCGCGCACCCCGAAATATGGGTGATTGGCGTGCGCAATCCGCAAGGCATGGTCATGGACCCCGAGACCGGCACCTTCTGGCAGAACGAACACGGCCCGCGTGGTGGCGACGAGGTGAACATCATCGAGCGCGGCCTGAACTATGGCTGGCCGGTGATCTCGCATGGCGAGGCCTATTCCGGTGGCCCGATTGGTACCGGAGAGTCGGAGAAGGAGGGTATGGAGTCCGCCATACACTACTGGACACCGGCCATCGCCCCATCCGGGATGGCGATCCTGCGCGATCCGGCCCTTGCCGACTGGGATGGCGATCTGCTGGTGGGCGGTCTGCGCGGCCAGACCCTGCGCAAGCTGACCTTCGAAGATCGCGAGCTGGTGGAAGAGGTGGATCTGCTACCCGATCTCGGTCGCCGCATCCGCGATGTGCGCGTGTACGATGGCGCAATCTGGGTGCTGACCGATCACAACCCGGGCGAGCTGATCCGGCTCACCCCGACCGACTGAAGGAACGCGTAATGTTCGCATTTTCCGACCCGCGCCTGCCCGCGCCCGAGGAGGCCTTGCCAGGGCGTGATGACCCCCTGCCGGTCCCGCCCCGTCACATGGTGCTGGGTACGCCGCTTGCGCCCCCGTACCCGGATGGCCTGCAGGTGCTGCATGTGGGCATGGGCTGTTTCTGGGGGGCGGAGCGCTTGTTCTGGCAGACCGACGGCGTGTACTCGACCAGCGTGGGCTACGGTGGCGGCTACACGCGCAACCCCACCTACCGGGAGGTCTGCTCCGGGCAGACCGGGCATACGGAGCTGGTGCGCGTGGTGTTCGACCCGAATCGGGTCGCGTTGGAGACCCTGTTGCGGGTGTTCTGGGAGGGGCACGACCCGACCCAGGGTATGCGCCAGGGCAACGATGTCGGGACCCAGTACCGCTCCGCGATTTACGTGGACTCGGCCGAGCAGCAGGCGGCTGCCGAGGTCAGCCGCGAGCGCTATCAGGCCGCGCTGGACGCCGCAGGGCGCGGCCCCATCACCACGGAGATCCAGCCGCTGGATGCCTGGTACTTCGCCGAGGACTACCACCAGCAGTATCTGGCCAAGGTGCCCAACGGATACTGCGGCCTGGGCGGGGTGGGTGTGCCGTATCCCTCTGGCTGACGGATCGATGCGCTGCGGTCGTTATCCGCGACCGGAGGAACCGAAGCCGCCTATGCCGCGTGCGGTTTCCTCGAAGTCCTCGACCACGTGGAATTGCGGCTGGACCACCGGTACGATGACCAGCTGCGCCAGGCGTTCCCCCACCTCCAGCGTGTAGGCGTTCGCGCCTCGGTTCCAGCAGGAGACCATCAGCGGGCCCTGGTAGTCGGCGTCGATCAGGCCGACCAGGTTGCCCAGCACCAGACCGTGCTTGTGGCCGAGCCCGGAGCGCGGAAGGATCATCCCGGCGTAGCCCGGGTCCTCGATATGGATCGACAGGCCGGTCGGGATTAGCTCGGCTGCGCCGGGTTCCAGTGTCAGCGGGGCGTCGATCATCGCGCGCAGGTCCACCCCGGCGGAGCCGTCTGTAGCCGGTGCGGGCACCGGGAAGTCCGTGCCCATGCGCGGGTCGAGGATCTTCAGGTCAATCTCGGGGACGGGCATCCGGTTTTCCTTTCCAATATCAGTCGGTTTCACGTTCGGCCAGACGTTCGATGACTAGGTCGATCAGTGCCCGGGCCAGCTGCGTCTTGGGCTGGTTCGGCAGGGTGCGTTCACCGCCTTCCCAAATGCACAGCAGTTCGTTGTCGGCGGTGCCGAAGGCGAGGCCCTCGCCCACGCGATTGGCCGCGATCAGGTCGACAGCCTTGGTGCGACGCTTGGCCTCGGCGTGTTCGCGCAGTTGCTCGGTTTCGGCTGCGAAGCCCACCAGGAACGGGCGCCGGGGGAGCGTGGCCGCGTGGCTTGCGGCCTCGGCCAGGATATCCTCGGTGCGCTCCAGCGTGAGGTTCAGTACCGGAGCGGCCTTCTTGATCTTCTGCGTCTGCGCTTCGGCCGGGCGGTAGTCGGCCACCGCCGCCGCGGCGATCAGGATGTCGGTTTCGGGCAGACGTTCCATTACCGCCGCGTGCATCGCGGCGGCGGTCTCGGTGGCCACGCCCTTGATCCCGGCGGGCACGGCCTCGGCCGTGGGGCCGTGTACCAGCGTCACGCGGGCGCCGGCCTCGCGCGCGGCCGCGGCCAGGGCGAAGCCCATGCGCCCGGAACTGCGGTTGCCGATGAAGCGGACGGGGTCGATCGGTTCAAAGGTGGGGCCGGCGGTGATCAACACGTGCCGTCCCGCCAGGGGGACGTCGGCCGGCTGCAGCAGTTCGCGCGCGATCGCGGCCGGCTCGCGCAGGCGGCCCTCGCCCTGTTCGCCGCAGGCCTGGTCGCCACTGTCCGGCCCGATCAGGGTTACGCCGCGCTCGACCAGGGTCGCGATATTGGCCTGTGTGGCCGGATGGGCCCACATGCGGTGGTTCATCGCCGGCGCCAGCGCGACCGGTGCGGTGGTGGCCAGCAACAGGGTGCTCAGCAGATCGTCCGCCAGGCCCTGGGCAAAACGTGCGATCAGGTTGGCGCTGGCCGGGGCGACCACGATGCGCTCGGCCCAGCGCGCCAGCGCGATGTGGTCCATGCCGGATTCGGCCTCGGCATCCAGCAGCTCGGTGCGCACCGGCGCGCCGGAAAGGGCCTGGAAAGTCAGCGGGGTTACGAAGGCCTGGGCGCCCGCGGTCATCACCACACGCACCTCGCAGCCGGCGCGCCTCAGTTCGCGCACCAGCTCGCAGGCCTTGTAGGCGGCGATGCCGCCGCTGACGCCGACCAGTATCCGTGGCTTGGAATCGTGTTCCGTCATGCGGCGGATTCTACCCCTTAAGGAGACGCTGATTAATTCGCACGTTCGCGCTCGAGTCGATTTTTCTCGATGACAAGGCGCGGCGAGCGAAGTGTAGTCGAGCTACATAAGCGAGCCGCAACGCCGTCAGCGGGCCCATTTTTATCCAATAGGGGCGGCCGAGCCCCTTCGGGGTTGGTGCCCCATTTTCCCCGATCCTGCGTTGCGCCCCGATGATCGACACGGGGCCGTAGAGTGACTACGGCACTGCGCACCGCGCCTTGTCTCGGAAAAAATGGGCACCAACGCGGACGTGCGAATTGATCAGCGTCTCCTTAGGTCTTTTCCTGGCGCGCGGAGACGCCGGCGGTCAGGGCATAGCGCATGGCATCCTCCAGCGACAGGTCCAGCGGCTCGATGCGTTCGCGCGGGAGCATGAGGGTGTAGCCACCGATCTGGTAGCTCATGGGCATGTACACCGCGAGGGTTTCCGGGCCGCCCAGGTTGTTCGGAAGGCCCTCGAAATCCTCGCGGGTGACGAAGCCGACCAGCTTGAAGTCGCTGCCGGGAAAGGTCACCAGCACGGCCTGTCCGAAACGCTTGTGGATGTCGCCGGAGAGCAGGTTGGTGACGTCGCGCACGGTCCCGTGGATCGTCTTGATGACCGGGATGCGCTGCATCAGCGATTCCATCCAGTCGAACAGCCCGCGCACCACATAGGCCTGAAGCAGTACGCCCAGCGCAAACACCAGCGCGACGCCGGCAAGGATACCAAGACCCGGGAAATACAGGGCGTCGGGCAGGATCGCACCCAGCAGTCCGCCGAGGACCTTTTCGGCCGTGCTGCCCAGCCACCAGAGCAGGGCCAGGGTGATGACCAGCGGCAGGATCGCCGCCAGGCCTGTCAGGAAGGTCCGGGAAATATTGCGCACCAGCCGTCTCCATCCCAGGGAAGTCCCGATGCTACCAGTTTCGAGGCCACGCGCGGCGCCGCGCACTTTGGTGGCGCTGGCGGGTCTACTCTTGAGCGTACAAGACCATTGGGAAGTGACCGCGATGCTGGGATGGAAACCGTTATGCGTTGTACTGGCAGGTTTGGCCGGGGTGCTGGCCTTGACCACTTCATTGTCGGCCGGCGAACCGGCCGCGCCCGAGGATTACGAGATGACAGCCGAGCCAGTGGCCCCGGGCGTGTACGCGGTGATGACACCCGCGCGCGATTTTCCCAGCCGCGAGAATCTCGGCTGGAATGCGAACATGGCGTTTGTGGTGACCCGCGAAGGGGTGCTCGTGTTTGACACGGGTTCGTCCGAGACCATGGGCGTGGCCCTGCGCGAGGCGATCCGCGAAGTTACCGATCAGCCGGTGCGCTGGGTCGTGAACAGCCATAGTCACGGCGACCACTGGCTGGGCAACCACGCCTTTGCCGAGGATGACCCGGAGATCATGGCCGGCCCCGAGGCGGTCGAACGCATGAAGGCGGAGGCCGACACCTGGGTCGAGAACTTTCGCGAGATGACCGAGGGGGCCACCGGCGACACCACGCCGCTTTTGCCCAACATGCCCGTGGACGAGCGCATGACGCGCGACCTGGGCGGTAAGGAAGTGGTGATTCTGCCCTCCGGAGGCGCCCATTCGCCGGGTGACCTGATCGTATGGCTGCCGCAGACGGAAGTGCTGCTGGCCGGGGACGTGGTCTACAGCGATCGCGCCCCGTCCGTCTGGGATGGCGACGTCGCGCAGTGGATCGAGTTGCTGGATGATCTGATCGCGCTGGAGCCTGACGTGGTCGTGCCCGGGCATGGGCGGCTGGAGGGCGCGGAGACGCTGCCGCGGCTGCAGAACTATCTGGTCACGCTATGGGACGCAATCGAGGAAGGCGTGGAGCAGGGGCTGGCGGACTTCGAAACCGTGCCGCTGGTGCGCGAACGCATGGCCGACATCATCGGCGATTACCCGGGATTCGACGACAAGATCGACCGCTCGGTGGCCACCACCTACCCCGATGTCGAGGCCGCGGTGTTCTGAGCCTGGTCACCGCGGGCTCAGAACTGCCAGGTGGCGTGCAGCGAGCCGAACTCCGCCGCGCCCTTGGCCTGGCCGCTGAACTCGCGCGAGCGCCAGACATGGGTGTATCCCAGACGCACCCCGCCCACATGGAATACGAACCCCGCGGTGAATTCTCCTACCGCCGGGTGCTTGTCCACCGAGGGGCCGTCGCGGAACAGCGGACCGTCCAGGAACAGATCGTAGGCCATTAGCCGGGTGTCCACGCCGGCGAACAGATAGCCCCCGACTGGCCCGGTCGTTTCAAAGGTATGCGAACCCGATAGCGCCGGGTTGATCCGTGGTGGGCCGTAGTCGCGCGGCAGGTTGCGCCCGGCACGCACGATCGCCCCGGCATTGGCGAAGGTGAACGGGCTGCCGACGGTCACGCCCCAGTGCGGGGTCAGATCCCAGCCCCAGCCGCCCTCGGCGTGATGCGAATACCCGCGCAGGTGGCGCTCGTACCCCACCATCAGGGTGGCCTCGTTACCGATCTGGTCGTCCCAGCCCTGTGGCTGCGGCGCGCTGGACCAGCTGTGGACCTCCTCCTGGGTGCGGCCGGCCAGGGAGGCGGGGCCGACTGTGCCTACGGTGACCTGCAAACGGTCGCGGCGATCGCCGTGATCCTCGGCCAGGCTGAAGTTCAGATACAGCCAGCCGGCGTAGGGTCGGTCATCCGGGTCCGGGGGCGAGCGTTCGATGTCCTCCGGGGTGTACATGTTCTGGCCCAGGTGGATGGCCGACTTCAGGCGCCCGCGTTCCTCGCGGTCAATGAAATAGGGCAGGGTGTCGGCGACGCGCTGCAGCCAGGGTGGTACGCGTTCCTCGCTGCGCGTCCAGCCGATGCGAAACCCATTGGTGTAGTACCGGTCCTCGCCGGCAAACAGATCGTTCTCGAACTCGAAATGCAGTGCATCCACGCCGCGCTCCGCGAGTGCCGGTGAGGCGCACAGCAAGAGCATGCAGGCGGCTGTGGCCCCCAGCATGGACCGGCCGGCCAGTAGCTTTCCGGCGCGCCGGGGGGCACACGCGTTCCGGTATGATCGACGCATGGATCTCTCCAACCAGATTATTTTCCTGGCTGCCATTGTGCTGCTGGGCAGCATCCTTTCGAGCGTGATCACCTCGCGGCTGGGTGTGCCCCTGCTGCTGGTGTTCCTGGTGATCGGCATGCTGCTCGGGCCGGAGGGCCCGGGCGGTCTCGAGGTCGAGAATATCACCCTGGCCTATCTGATCGGCTCGGCGGCGCTCGCGATCATCCTGTTTGACGGCGGGATGCGCACACCGGCCCGCAATTTCCGCATTGGACTCAAGCCGGCCTTGGGGCTGGCCACGTTCGGTGTGCTGGTGACCTCCGGGCTGACCGGGGTGTTTGCCGTTTGGTGGCTGGGGCTGTCCTGGCTGGAGGGCTTGTTGCTCGGTGCGATCGTCGGCTCTACCGACGCCGCCGCCGTGTTCTCGCTGCTGCGCTCGCGCGGGCTGGAGCTGAAAAGCCGTGTCGGCGCCACGCTCGAGATCGAGTCCGGCTCCAACGACCCGATGGCGATCTTTCTGACCATCGTGCTGATCGAGTTGCTTTTGATGCCCGATCAGCAATTCGGTGTGGTGGTGGCGGTCGAGTTTGTCCAGCAGATGGGCCTGGGGGCGCTGCTGGGCGTGGCCGGGGGCTTTGCCCTGCTGGCCCTGATCAACCGGGTGCCGATGGCGGGCGGCCTGTACCCCCTGTTTGCCATGGCCGGGGCGCTGGCCATCTTCGGTCTGACCGGATTGGTGGGAGGCTCGGGCTTCCTCGCCGTCTATCTGGCGGGGCTGCTGATCGGCAATCGTCCGCTGGAGGCCTCGCAGAACATCAAGCGCTTTCACGACGGGATCGCCTCGCTCGCGCAGATCGGGATGTTCCTGATGCTCGGCATGCTGGTGACGCCCTCGGGGTTGCCTCCGGTGGCGCTGGACGCGGGCCTGGTCGCGGCCGTGCTGATCCTGGTTGCGCGGCCGCTGGCGGTCTGGCTGTGCCTTCTGCCCTTCCACTTCCCCTGGCGCGAACAGGTGTTCATCTCATGGGTGGGACTGCGCGGCGCGGTGCCGATCATCCTGGCGCTGTTTCCGCTACTCGCCGGGCTGGAGTTGGCCGGCTACTTCTTCCACGTGGTGTTCTTTGTGGTGCTGATCTCGCTGCTGGTGCAGGGCTGGACGGTGGCGACTTCGGCGCGCTGGCTGGGGCTGGAACTGCCGCCCACCACCGCGCGCGTGCAGCGCACCGAGCTGGATATCCCGGGGCAGCAGGAGATGGAGTTGGTCGGCTATCGCCTGGCCGAGACCACGCCCGTGGTGCGCGAGGCCTGGTCCAGTTTCCGCCTGCCGGGCACCGCGCGGGTGGTCGCGCACCTGCGTGAGGGCAAGCTGCTGGACACCCTGGAACTACTGGACCTGCATGCCGGTGACCACCTCTACATTATGGTCGCGCCGACGGACCTGCATGACCTCGACCGTCTGTTCGTCCCGCAGGACGAGGTGCCCGAACGCCTGACCGAACGCAGCGTGTTTGGCGAATTTGCACTCAATGGCGACGCCCAGCTGGACGCGGTCGGCATGGCCTACGGCGCCCCGGTGCCTCCGGAACGCCAGGGCGACACCCTCGAGGCCTATCTGCGCCACGAACTCCAGGCCGAACCGGTCGTCGGCGACGCCGTCGACCTCGGCCCCATGCGCCTGGTCATCCGCGAGATGGACGGTGCCCGCATCACCAGGGTCGGCCTGAAGCTGCGCCACTGATGCCGTCGGCGCTGGACGCTGTACAGGGGTGTCGTCTCAGTGAGCCTCGCTGGTTCAATTGAGGTGGGGCCTTTGGTATAAGAAACGAAGATGGCGTGTGACGAATACCATACTTTTCCGGCGACCTAAGCTTTTGACAAGCGAGTCGTATGTCACTTTGAGGGTCGCAGTGCGTTTGCCGCCGCCCGCCAAGTGACCGGCAACAGCACAACGCACAGCTGCAGGCTGAGGAGACAAGGGGGGAGCGGGGCGGGGCGCCCGGAATGGGCCGGGCGCCTCCACTAGCGATTGTTTGCTTCCCCCGGCGGCCGCCCATGGCCTATTTGCCGAGCATGGCCTTCAGGCCGGCGAGGTGGGCGCGGGCGGTGAGTTGCTGGGTCTCGGGGTCCGGCGGTTTGGCGTCCGGCCATTCGAGGTGTTCCTCGGGGAGTTCGTCGAGGAAGCGCGAGGGCTCGCAGTCGATGGTCTCGCCGTAGCGGGAGCGTTGCTGGGCGTAGGTGATCAGCAGGGTCTGCTGGGCGCGGGTCAGGCCGACATAGGCCAGGCGGCGCTCCTCCTCGATGGAGTCGTCCTCGACGCTGACCCGGTGCGGCAGCAGCTCTTCCTCGAAACCCACGAGGCAGACGTGCGGAAACTCCAGGCCCTTGGCGGTGTGCAGGGTTAGCAGTTGTACCGACTCGTCGCCGTCCTGGGATTCGCGATTGCGGTCGAGGATGTCCATCAGGCTGATGCGGTTGACGATGTCGGCTAGGTCCATGCCTCGGTCATCCTCGGCCTCGTCGTCGCCGTATTCGGCGCTGGTGCTGCCGCCGCCCATGCGCCCGACCCAGTCGATGAACTCGCGCACGTTCTCCATGCGCCGTGTGGCGGCGCGCGGGTTGGGGCTGTTTTCCAGCAGCCAGGATTCGTAGTCGATGTCCTCGACCAGGGCGCGCAGCAGGGCGTCGAGGGCCTCCTCCGTGCCCCGGCGCTGGAAGCCGTCGACCCAGTCGGTGAAGCGTTCCAGCCGCGCCTGGGCGCGGGCATCCATGTATTCGGACAGGCCGGCACCACGTGCGGCCTGCAGCAGCGAGGTCCCACGCTGGTTGGCGTAGTGGCCGAGCTTTTCCAGGGTCGCCGGCCCGATCTCGCGGCGCGGCACGTTGACCACGCGCAGGAAGGCGGTGTTGTCGTCCGGGTTCGCAAGCAGGCGCAGGTAGGCGACCAGGTCCTTGATCTCGGCCTTCTCGAAGAACGACTGCCCGCCGCTCAGGCGGTAGGGGATGCCCTGCTCCCGCAGGAGCTTCTCGAACAGCCGTGACTGGTGGTTGCTGCGGTAGAGGATCGCGAAGTCGCCCCAGGTCGCATTCAGGCGGAAGCGACGGCGCATCAGCTCGGAGACCACGCGGGCGGCCTCGGTATCGGCGTCAGAGCAGCCGATCACCTCGATCTTCTCGCCCTCGCCGAGTGCACTCCACAGGCGTTTCTCGAACACGTGCGGGTTGTTGGCGATCAGCGCGTTCGCGGTGTGCAGGATGCGGTTGGTGGAGCGGTAGTTCTGCTCCAGCTTGATCACCTCCAGACGCGGGAAGTCCTGCTGCAGGCGTGCGAGATTCTCCGGCCGGGCCCCGCGCCAGGCGTAGATCGACTGATCGTCGTCGCCGACCACGGTCAGGCCGTCGCTGACGCCTACCAGCAGGCGCACCAGCTGGTACTGCGCGGCGTTGGTGTCCTGGTATTCATCCACCAGCAGGTGGCGGATGCGGTCCTGCCAGCGGTTGCGCAGATCGGCATCCACGCGCAGGCAGTCCACCGGACGCTTGATCAGGTCGTCGAAGTCCACCGCGTTGTAGGCGCGCAGGGCATCCTCGTAGCGCGGGTAGAGGTTGGCCGCGGCGATCGCCTCCGGGGCGTCGCGCATCTGGCTGGCCTCGTGCAGCGCCTCCTCCGGCGTCATCAGGTCGTTCTTCCAGCGGCTGATATGGCCGATCAGGGCATCGACCTCGGAGCCGGTATCGTCGCGGTAGGTGATCTCGCGCAGCAGCGAGCGGCAGTCGCCCGGGTCGAGGATGGAGAAGCCCGCACGCAGTCCGGACGCGGCCAGTTCGCGGCGCAGGAAGTTCAGCCCGAAGGTGTGGAAGGTGGAGACGCCGAGCCCGCGTGCCTGTTCCTTCGACAGGCGCCCCTGGACGCGTTCGCGCATCTCGCGCGCGGCTTTGTTGGTGAAGGTGATCGCGACAATCCGGCGGGCCTCGAGCCCGCGCTGCTCGATCAGGTACGCGATCTTCTCCGTGATCACGCGGGTCTTGCCCGAGCCCGCTCCGGCCAGCACCAGCAGGGGGCGGTCCGTGGTGGTCACGGCCGCCTGCTGTTGCGGATTCAGGGAAGCACTGATCAATGGACACCCTCGCGCTCGAGTCGCTTTTGTGTGGGAACCCGGCGCGGTGGCCGCCGTGCAGTCATTCTGCACAAGGGAGCCGCAACGCCGTTCCCGCGCCCGTTTTTGACAGCAACAGGCGGCCGAGCCCCTTCGTTCATTAAGTTGTGGGGTTGGTATCCCAGGTTCCTCGATCTTGCGTTGCGCCCCGCATCCATCAACCACGGGCGGGTAGAACCACGACCCGCTGCCAGAGGCGCCTGGTCTCGGAAAACCTGGGATACCAACGCGAGTGTGTACATTGATCAGTATTTCCCTGGCTCGGACACGGGGTTGCGACTTCCTTCACGAAAAGAGGGCGGCGCGTAAACTACCCCAGTGCGTGCGCCTCATAAAGTGTGACCGCCCCGGGAGTGCCCTTTGGCGGTCAGTATCACGGACCGAATCACGAAAGAGACAAGGAGCACACATGCATTTCACCCAACGCATTCCCGCCGCCCTGCTGATACTGCTGGTGGCCCTGGGGTCGCTTGGCATCGCTGGTTGCGCCACTATGGAGGGGTTTGGCGAAGACGTGCAGGATGCCGGTGAATCCATTGAGCGACAGGCCGAAGACAACTCCAACTGACCCGTCCCCGCGTCAGGCGGGCCTGCCCCGCCTGACGCAGTTCGACCTCCACCAACACCTCCTGGAGGTCCCGGGCCCGGCGGTGATCCTGTTCACTCGCCGGGGCTGCGGGGCCTGCAAGGTCATGGGCCGGGTGCTGGAGCAGTGGCAGGCCGAGTCTGAAGCGCCCGCCCTGTTCGTCGTCGATGCGGAGACGGATACCGCACTGGTGCGCGAGTTCGAGGTCTTCCACCTCCCGGCCCTGTTCGTCTTCAATGCCGGTGCCTACCACGGCCGTCTCGAGGCCCCGCCACGCCTGCCGTTACTGCGCGAGGCCCTCGCGGCCTGTCTGCAGCGTCCACCCGAGGAGGCCCCGTGACCGAAGCCGTGACCGTTGATCGCGACTGGTGGCCGCCGGCTCGCGTGCTCGAGAGCCCGAACCAGGACGCGCGCCCCGCGCGGATAGAACCCGAGTTGATCGTCGTGCATGCGATCAGCCTGCCGCCGGGCGAGTTCGGCGGTCCGCACGTAGCCGAGCTGTTCCAGAATCGGCTCGATCCGGATGCCCACCCGTACTTTGCGCAGATCGCCGATCTGCGCGTGTCCGCGCATGTACTGATTGACCGGGAGGGGATGGCGACCCAGTTCGTGCCGTTCTCCCGGCGTGCCTGGCATGCGGGCGTATCGCAATGGCGTGGTCGCGAGCGCTGCAACGATTTTTCCATCGGCATCGAACTCGAGGGCACCGACGACGACCCGTTCACGCCGGTGCAGTACGCCGAGCTGGCCCGTCTGATCGGCTGGCTGCGCGAACGCTTTCCGGCGATTGCTCCGGATGCGCTGGTGGGACACTGCGACATCGCCCCCGGGCGCAAGACCGACCCGGGACCGCATTTCGACTGGGCGCACCTGGAGAGCTGCCTGAGCGAGGACACGGCATGATTGTGGATCTGTTGCGACACGGCGAGCCGGAGGGCGGGCAGCGCTATCGTGGCCATGGCTGCGACGATCCGCTCAGCGCGCAGGGGTGGACGCAGATGGAACACGCGGTGCGCGACGACGACGGCTGGCAGGCGGTCGTCAGCTCGCCGATGCGCCGCTGCCGGGCGTTTGCCGAACGCCTGGTGGACGAGCGTGAGCTGTCCCTGCATCTAGAGCCGGACCTGCGCGAGGTCGGCTTTGGCGACTGGGAGGGCCGCACACGGGTCGATCTGCAGCGCGAACGGCCGGAGGAATACCGGGCGTTCTATGCCGATCCGGTGCATTCGCGGCCGGCCGGGGCGGAGCCGCTGGGGGCCTTTCGCCGGAGGGTGGAGACGGCCTTCGAAACCGCGGTCGGGGGCCAGTCGGCGGAACGCGTGCTGGTGATCGTGCACGCCGGGGTCATTCGCGCACTGGTCGGCTGGGTGATGGGGGTGCCGGACGAGCGGCTGTTCCAGCTGGAATGCGAGTATGCGAGCCGGACCCGGCTGCACCGCCATCCGACGCGCGGCTGGCGCCTGATCCACACCAACCGCCTGCCGTGATGCGCGGAAGGCGCGATCCTTTTTGCCCGCTGAAACGGGGTAGCGCCCTCCAGAAGAACTAGCCGGCGCGGCTCTTGCGCTTGGGTACGGCCTTCACCGAAAGATAGTAGCCCTTGTCGAGGATCTCGAACAGGCGGTCGATGTTCGGGTGCTTGCCCGGATGGGCGCGGGCATCGTCGGCATGGCTGCCGTACATCAGCAAACCGGAGTTGGCGGCCTTCGGGCCGATGCCACCGTAGTCCAGCGCCAGCTGGTAGTAGATCTGCAGCGACAGGGTCTGGCCGTCCACGTTCTCGATGGTCGCACTCGGGTTGTAGTCCTCGCCGAACAGTTCCAGGCGTTCGAGATTGCTGACGTCGGGCAGGTTCTTGGGCATGTCGGACTCCTCGAAAAGATGGCGGCATTATCGGGGCATGCCCGAGCCGGGACAACCGCCGACCGTTTACTGGCCAGAGCCGCTGGGGGCGGCATGGTAAGATGGCTCCTTTTTTTGAAGGGGTAGCAGCATGCAGCAGAGCGCGTTTATGGAGGCCGCCCAGGCCGCCGCCGATGCCGCGGACAAGGTCATCCGTCACTACTACGCCGCCGGCGTCGACGTCGAGACCAAGCCCGACGACACGCCCGTGACGCGCGCCGACGTGGAAAGCGAACAGGCGATCCGCCAGGTGATCCGCGAGCGCTTCCCGGATCACGGCTTCTACGGCGAAGAAACCGGCCAGTCGGACATGGACTCCGATTATGTCTGGCTGATCGACCCGATCGACGGCACCAAGAGCTTCGTACGCCGCTACCCGTTCTTCTCCACCCAGATCGCGCTGATGCACAAGGGCGAGCTGATCCTCGGGCTGTCCAACGGCATGCAGTTCGGCGAGCGCGCCTGGGCGGAAAAAGGCCAGGGCGCCTTCCTCAACGGCGAAAAGATCGCCGTCGCCCCGACCACCGAGCTGGGCCGCGCCTCGCTGTCCACCGGGAACCTGAAGACCCTTGCGCAGAATGCCGCAGGCTGGACGGCGCTGGGCGGGATCATGGCCGAGGTCAATCGCACGCGCGGCTATGGCGATTTCTACCACTACCACCTGCTGGCACGCGGCAGCATCGACCTGATCATCGAGTCGGATGTGAATATCCTCGATATCGCGGCGCTGGCCGTGATCGTGCGCGAGGCGGGCGGGACCTTCACCAATCTATCCGGCGGCGAATTGGACCTGCAGACCACCAACGTGCTGGCGGCGGCGACGCCGGAACTGCACCGCACGGCGCTGCAGCGCCTCGGCTGGCAGGGATAGATCGGTCGATGATTGCGCACACGCCCGTCAGGTGGCGGGCGTGTGCCGGGTACGGCGGGGTGGGTTAGCGCTGGGCGCCGTTCCCGTTCCCGTGGCCGTTCTCGCTGATTAGGCCATGGGCACGCAGCTTCTTGCGCAGCGTGGCGCGGTTGAGCCCCAGAAGCGCCGCCGCCCGGCTCTGGTTGCCGTTGCAGCGCTCCAGCACGCAGGCCAGTAGTGGGCGCTCGACCTCGTTCATTACGAGCGCATAGAGGTCGTGGCTACTCTGCCCGTCCAGCGTCTCGAAATACTGGTCCAGCGCATTGCGCACCGACTCGGCGAGTACGCAGCCCGACGCGAGGTTGCCCGATGATGCCGGTTCCCCGCTTTGTTCTTGTTCGAAAGAGGGTACGTCCATCCTCATGCAGCCTCGCTTGTGATTCCTGACAGAATGGCGCGCAAGCGCCCAAGCTGTTCACTAGCGGTAGTGGCGGCGAGAAGGGAAGCCCGTGCCGCACGGGTTGGGTCCTCCCCGAGACCCATGTGCTGAAGATACCAGCCCAGGTGCTTGCGTGCGATACGTACGCCCTGCATTTCGCCGTATTGCGCATGCAATGCCCGCAAATGCTCCTCGATCAGCGCAAGACGCGCATCCCATGCAGGGTCGGCTGGCACTGGCTCGCCGGCCAGGCTGGCGCGGATCTGGCCGGGGAGCCAGGGGCGCCCCTGTGCCCCGCGCCCGATCATCAGTCCGGTCGCGCCGCTGATCGCGAGCGCCCGGCGCGCACTGCCGATGTCGACCACATCGCCGTTGGCCAGCACCGGGATGGAGACGGCCCGTACCACGCGCGCGATGGCCTCGTAGTCGGCCGTGCCACGGTAGGCGTCGGCGCGGGTGCGCCCGTGCACCGTCAGCATTGCGATCCCGCAATCCTGCGCGATGCCCGCGATGGTCTCGGCGTTGACCCGCTCGCGATCCAGCCCCAGGCGCATCTTCAGCGTGACCGGGACCTCGACGCTTTCCACCAGTGCGGTCAGCAGCTCGCGTACCCGCTCCGGCTCCCCCAGCAGGGCCGAGCCTGCGGCCTTGCTGCAGACCTTCTTGGCGGGGCAGCCGAGGTTCAGGTCGATCACGTCCGCCCCGCGGCGTACGTTTTCGCGCGCGGCCTCGGCCAGCGGTTCGGGTTCGTTTCCCAGCAGTTGCACGATGCGCGGGCGGGGTTCCTGGCGGTGGTCCAGCCGGTGCCGGCTCTTGTCGCTGCCCCACAGGCGCGTGTCCGAGGTGACCATCTCCGAGACGGCCGCGCTGGCCCCCAGGCGCCGCGCGATCAGGCGCAACGGCCGGTCACTGACCCCGGCCATCGGGGCCAGGAACACGGGCGGGTCGGGGAGATGGTGGGGGCCGAGCTGCATGCGGGATTTCGAACCAGCAGGGTAAAACCCGAGAGTCTAGCAGCGTTGAGTGGGGCGGGGTCAGTGCAGCGTGATGTGAGCCCCGGTGATGTGCGGCCCGGTATCGGGTAATTCGATCTCGATCGCATAGCGGTGACCTGCCGCCATCGGTGCCTGAAGGTTGGCATGGCCGTCCGCCGGATGGAGTCGCCAGTGGCCGCGGGGTGTCCCCAGTCGGTCCGACAGCCAAACGTCTATTACCGGCCATGCCTGTTGCAGCGGGCTTTCCAGCTCAAAGCGCATGGACAGGTCTCCCGCGTTGGCGAGGTGCAGGTCGGGGGAGGAGACGCGGATGCGTTCCGGTTCGCGCTCAGGTTCCCATCGCGGGCAGAGATCCTCGACCCGGGGCGCGGCGCAGAGGCTCGCGCGAGCGGCGTCCAGTGCGCTCCAGGTCCCCGGGGGTACCGGCGGCGCCAGCAGGAGCTGCAGGGCGAGGAGGGCGAGCAGCAGAAGGGCCAGAAAGGCGGCGAAGGTCCGCCCCGGGCGTCGTCCCGGAAATGCCGTGGTCTGCCCGGGGCGGGTATCGATATCGAGTTCCAGTGCCTGGCGCCGGGGGCTGCGCTCGATCTCCAGGGAGGCAGTGTGGCGTACCGCCGAGATGCCGGGGCCGGTTGCCCGTTCGCCGGCGCCGCCGATCTCGAGTGCCACGAACAGCGCAAAGTCCGCACCGCAGGCATCACAATGTGCCCGGTCCAGTCGTAGCTCTTCGCCGCGGGTCAGGGTGTGGGCAACGCCACAATGGGGACAGCGGGCGAGCATCGTGCGGGGCTCCGGTCAGCCGTACCAGGGAAATACGGACCCTTGCACATGCTCGCGGACCGGGCGCGCGCTCATGCGCTAGCGCCGGCGCCCGCTGAGCAGGGCCCAGCCCTCGCGGGTGTCCTCGATCCCGATGTCGAAGGCGTCCGCGTAGGCCGCCATGACCTCGTCGGCCTGGCGCTCCAGCAGGCCGGCCAGCAGCAGGCGCGCCCCCGGGCGGGCCGCGCAGGCCAGTTCCGGGGCGAGATCGATCAGAGGCTTGGCCAGGATGTTGGCGATCACGAGGTCAAAGCCGGCATCGGGTACCGGGTGATCGGTCAGTCCAGCCTCGATCTGGTCCTCGGAGATGTCGTTTGCCGCCGCATTGCTGTAGGTGGCCTGCACGGCCTGGCGGTCGATGTCGGTGCCCACCGCATGCCGTGCCCCCAGCTTCAACGCAGCGATCGCGAGGATGCCCGAGCCGCAGCCGTAGTCGAGCACCTCCTGATCGCGTGGCGGGTTCGCCGCCAGCGATTTCAGGCACATCGCGGTGGTCGGGTGATTGCCGGTGCCAAAGGCCAGGCCCGGGTCGAGATGCACGAACACGCCATCCTCGACGTCGGGCGGGCTTTCCCAGGAGGGCACGATCCACAGCGGCCCCCCGCAATGGATGGCGCCCAGGCCGTCGAGCCCCGCGCGCACCCAGTCCTGATCCTCGATCGCGACCACGGAGATGGACTCCGGCGCCGGTTGGTGGCGCTCCAGCGACGCGGCGGCCAGCTCGGCCTGGGTGGCGTCGGCGAACACGGCCTTCAGGCACACGCTGGACCACAGCGGATGGGTGCCAATCGGGGGCTCGAACAGCGGCTCGTCGGCGCCGTCGTGCAGCTCCACGCTGACGGCACCGAGTTCGAACAGGGCATCCTCCAGGGGCTCGGCCTGCTCCGGGGCGATCTGGCACTGCAGTTCGGCGAGACTCATCCGGTCAGCGACTTCAGCTTCTTTTCCAGGTAGTGGATGTCGGTCCCACCGTTCTGGAAGTTCGCGTCGTTCATCAACTCGCTGTGCAGGGCGATGTTGGTCTCGATCCCGTCGATCACGATCTCGCCGAGCGCGCCGCGCATACGGGCGATTGCGATCTTGCGGTCAAACCCGTGGGCGATCAGCTTGCCGATCATCGAGTCGTAGTACGGGGGCACCGCATAGCCATTGTAGATGTGGGTATCCATGCGGATGCCGAGCCCGCCCGGGGCGTGATACTGCTGGATGGTGCCCGGGCTGGGGATGAACGTGGCCGGGTTCTCGGCATTGATGCGGCACTCGATCGCATGCCCGCGGATCTCCACCTGATCCTGGGTCAGGGACAGCGGTTCGCCCGCCGCGATGAGAATCTGCTCGCGCACCAGGTCGATGCCGGTGACCTGCTCGGTCACCGTGTGCTCGACCTGCAGCCGGGTGTTCATCTCGATGAAGTAGAACTCCCCGTTTTCGTAGAGGAATTCGAAGGTCCCGGCACCGCGGTAGCCGATCTCCTGGCAGGCCCGGACCAGCCGCTCGCTCATGGCCTGACGCTGCTCGTCGGTGATACCCGGTGCCGGGGCCTCCTCGATCACTTTCTGGTGGCGGCGCTGCATCGAACAGTCGCGCTCGCCCAGGCAGATGGCGTTGCCGTGGCTGTCGGAGAGGATCTGGAATTCCACGTGGCGTGGGTGTTCGAGGTACTTCTCCATGTAAAGGGTGTCGTTGCCGAACCCCTGCTGGGCCTCGTTGCGGGTTAGCGAGATCGAATGCAGTAGCGCGCCCTCGGTGTGCACCACGCGCATGCCGCGGCCGCCACCGCCCGCGGCGGCCTTGATGATGACCGGGTAGCCAATCTCGCGGGCCAGCGCCATGTTGGCATCGGCGTCGTCGGTCAGCGCGCCGCCGGAGCCGGGCACGCAGGGTACGCCGGCATCCAGCATTGCCTGCTTGGCCGAGACCTTGTCGCCCATCAGGCGAATCGTCTCGGCGCGCGGGCCGATGAAAGCAAAGCCCGAGGACTCCACGCGTTCGGCGAAGTCCGCGTTCTCGGACAGGAAGCCGTAGCCGGGGTGGATCGCGCCGGCATCGGTGACCTCGGCCGCGGCGATCAGTGCGGGGATATTCAGATAACTCTCGCCGGAGGCGGCCGGCCCAATGCAGACCGACTCGTCGGCCAGGCGCACGTGCTTCAGGTCGCGGTCGGCGCTGGAGTGCACCGCGACCGTCGCGATGCCCATCTCGCGGCAGGTACGCAGGACCCGCAGGGCGATCTCGCCGCGGTTGGCGATCAGAATCTTTTCAAACATGCTCGGACCTGTAGGCAGCGAAGTCGGGGGCGTCAGCCAATGATGAACAGGGGCTGGCCGTATTCCACCGGGTTGCCGTTCTCGACCAGGATGTCGCGGATGGTGCCGGCCTGGTCCGCCTCGATGGGGTTGAGCATCTTCATTGCCTCGATGATGCACAGCGTCTCGCCGACCTCGACCGTCTGGCCGACCTCGACAAAGGGCTTCGCGCCGGGGCTCGGGGCGCGGTAGAAGGTGCCGACCATCGGTGCGGTGACCGGATGGCCATCCACTTCCGGCGCCGCCGGTGCCGCGGCCTCGCCCGCCGGGGCGGCGGCCGGTGCCGGGGCGGGCATCGCTGCCGGGGCGGCGGCCACGGCCGAGCCACTCGGCGAGCGGGTGATGCGCACCGACTCCTCGCCTTCGTGGATCTCGATCTCGTGGATGCCGCTCTCGTCGAGCAGATCGATCAGTTTCTTGACCTTGCGAATATCCATGGGGTGTCTATGACTCCTTGAGGGCCGCGATTGCCGCGTCCAGCGCCATCCGGTAGCCGATTACGCCGAACCCGCTCAGGGTGCCGGCGGCGACATCGGCCAGGCGCGAGGTATGGCGAAACGCCTCGCGCGCGTGGATGTTGCTGATGTGAATCTCGTAAAACGGGATGTCGACGCCGAGCAGGGCGTCGCGCAGGCTTACGCTGGTGTGCGTCAGGCCGCCCGGATTGATCAGGATGCGGCGTACGCCCTCGCTGCGTGCCGCATGGATGCGGTCGATCAGCTCGCCTTCATGGTTGCTCTGAAAGCAGGCCAGGGTCTCCCCGGCGGCCTGGGCGTGCGCCGTCAGGTCGGCCTCGATGTCCGCCAGCGTATGGTGCCCGTACCGCTCCGGCTCCCGCTGTCCCAGCAGGTTCAGGTTGGGGCCGTTGAGCAGCAGGATAGAAGGCATGGTGGGCGGAATCGGCGGCGATCCTGTCGTGAATGGACGCGATTGCACCAAAAATGGAAGGTGCATCGAATGAGCGGGATTCTGCCGTACCGGGGGTGCGAGTGTCCAGCCAGACAGGCGTTTTTTGTCCGGGCGCGTGCAGCACGTGGCCGCTGGATGCCGATGCGTCCGGGGAACCGCATCGAGCCCCGAGAACCCGGGCTAGCGGAGCGTTTCGCTTGGCTCAGCGCACCCTGCAACCATGCCACCGCAGGATGCCGATGAGCGCAGCGAATCGCATCAATAATGCCGCCCCGCCGGTGATTCCAGGCGCAGGCCGCGGACCTCTCCCATGGCGCCGCCGGCGCGCAGGGCGGCGGCAAACGGCGATTGGCGGGCGGGTTCGCCATTGACGGTCTCGATGGTGATGCTGCGGCGCTTCGGCAGCCAGCGGCTCCCGGCGAGCTGGCGGATGGCCTCGGTTACCAGCGCGGCGTGTTCCTCCGCGGTGTCGATGCCGGGGATCGCCTCCCAGACGAACAGCTGGCGGCCCGAGGCGGCGAGATAGAGCAGCGGCTGGCCGCCGGCCAGCGCGACCAGCGCCCCGGCGACACGGCGCAGGCGGCCCTCGGCCGCTTCCGGGGGCTGCGGCCAGGGCAGGAGCTGGCCCCAGGGGTTGGCCGGGTCGACGCTGGCCAGCCACTGCGGTTCGGGGGTGTCGTCGGCCGCGCGTTCCAGCGCGCGCAGGCGATCCACCGCGCCGGCGCGGGCGAACTGCGCGCCGGTCAGGCCCTCGACGAAGTGGCCGCGCCGCAGCTTGCCGGCGTCCTCCATCGCGCGGTAGACGGGATACACGCGCCCGAAGCCGCCGGGCAGGCCCTCGGCGCGGGCCATCTCGCGGCTGACCACGCCGTAGCGCGCCAGCAGGTTCTCGGCCTGTTCGCGGGCGCGCTCGGTCAGCGACACGTCGGGGTCGATCAGATCCGCGACCCGTGACCAGCGCCCGCCGGCCAGGCCCTGGCCCGGGCGTCGGCGACCTCGGGCGGAGGTCTTGCGCTGGCCCAGGCTGCGCAGCGGAGCGAAGGTGTCGTTGGTGATCTGCCCGGCCCAGACCCGATCCCAGATCGCGGCCTCGATCGCGTCCTGGCGGGCGTCCGGCTGTGCGCTGCGGGCCGCGCGCTCCAGCTCCATGTAGAAGCAGGCGCCGCGCCGGTCCAGGGTCTCCAGGATCGCCTGTGCCAGCGGGTCGTCGCTGGCCGGGGTATCCGCGGCATCGGCCTCCGGCTCCAGCAGCACCATCGCCTGTTCGCGGCGCAGGAAGCGGATGCGCCCGTCGCGCTGGCCCAGCGCGCCGGCACCCACCCAGACGAACTCCCCGGAGGCGGTGATGCGGTCCAGCGCATCCAGCGAGAAGTCGCGCACCCGCATCGGCAGCACGTGGGCGATCCAGGCGGACCAGGGCAGGGCGATGCCCTCCAGTTGGGTCAACGTGTCGCGCAGGGCGCTGGCGCCGCGGCCGGGCTCGGTCAGGCCCTGCCAGGCGGGCAGAAGGCGGCCCAGTGCGCGGGCATCCACCGCCGCCGCCTCGTCGCGCAGGCGGGCCAGGGTGCGGCGCTTCAGCCGGCGCAGGATGTCCAGTTCGCACCAGTCCTCGCCCGTGCCCTGCGGGCGGATCTCGCCACGCAGCAGCACGCCGGCGCGCTCCAGGCTCTCGAGCGCCGGCAGCAGTGCGCCCGGCGCGAGGCCATAGCGTGCGCCCAGGTCCTCGCTGCGGAACGGACCGTGGGTACGGGCGTAGCGGCGGAGCAGCTGTTCCAGCGGGTGCTGCGGCGGTTCCAGGAAGGCGGCGGGCAGGCCGGGCGGGGGCACCACGCCGAGGGCATCACGGTACAGCGCCGCGTCCTCGGCCGCGATCCAGCGCGGCTCGCCGGCGATGCGCACCTCCACCGCGCGCAGGGAGCGCGCGAGCTGTTCCAGCCACGGCCCCGGCGCCTCGGCGCAGGCGGCTGCGACCTCGTCTGGCGTCAGGTCCCCGCGCCGGCGCAGCAGGTCGTGCAGGGCGTCGGCGTCCGGCACCCGGGTCGCCTCGGTGGCGTGCGCCAGCTCGGCCTCCAGCTCGGCCAGGGCCTCGGGGTCGATCAGCTCGCGCAGCTCGGCCTGGCCCAGCAGTTCGGCCAGCATGCCGCGGTCCAGCGTCAGCGCCTGGGCCTTGCGCTCGGCCATCGGCGCGTCCTGCTCGTAGATGTAGGCCGCGACATAGGCGAACACCAGGCTGCGCGCGAACGGCGAGGCCTGCGGCGTCTCCACCTCGTGCACGCGGATGCGCCGTTCCTGCACGCCGCGCAGGATCTCGCGCAGGGCGTCCAGGTCGAACACGTCGGCCAGCACCTGGCGGTAGGTCTCCAGCACCACCGGAAAACTCGCGTACTCGCGCACCGAGGCCAGCAGCTGCTGCGACTTCAGCCGCTGCGCCCACAGCGGCGTGCGCTGGCCCGGGCGGTTGCGCACCAGCAGCAGGGCCCGTGCCGCGTTCTCGCGGAAGGCGCTGGCGAACAGGGTGGAGTGGCCCAGCTCGCGGGTGACGGCCTCCTCCAGCTCCTCCGGGTCCGGGAACAGGCTGTCGAGTTCAGGCAGGTCTTCGCTGTCGGCCAGGCGCAGGACGATGCCGTCGTCGGTGTACATCACCTGCACCTCGAAGCCGGAGGTGCTGGTCAGCGCGCCCTGCAGGGCCAGCGCCCAGGGGGCGTGCACGCGCGCGCCGAACGGCGTCAGGATGCAGACGCGCCAGTCGCCGACCTCGTCGCGGAAGCGCTCGACCACGATGCGCCGGTCCGAGGGTAGCTGCCCGGTGGCCTCGCGCTGCTCGTCGATGTAGTCGCAGAGGGTCTCGACCGCCGCCTCCGACAGTGGCGCGTGTTCCCTGAGCCAGGCCGTGCGTTCGGCGCGGTCCATGTGCGCCAGCCGCTCGGTGGCGGCGCCGATGGCCTGGCCGAGCTGGATCGGGCGGCCGGGGCCGTCGCCATGCCAGAACGGCAGCTTGCCGACCTCGCCGGGGGCGGGGGAGACCAGCACGCGGTCGCGGGTGATCGCCTCCACATGCCAGGTGCTGGCGCCGAGGGTCACGTTCTCGCCGGTCTTCAGCTCGAACACCATCTCCTCGTCCAGCTCGCCGATGCGCGGGCCGCCCTCGCCGACATGCACGCCGTACAGGCCGCGGTCGGGGATGGTGCCGGCGTTCAGGCGCGCGGCCAGCGCCGCCCCCCGGCGCGGGGTCAGCGCGTCGCGGGCGCGGTCCCAGGCGAGCCAGGGGCGCAGGTCGGCGAAGTCGGTGCTGGGGTAATGGCCGGAGAGCATGTCCAGCGTGGCCTCGAGCAGCGCGCGCGACAGCTCGCGCCAGGGCGCGGCGCGGCGGATCAGCGCGTGCAGCTCGTCCACCGTGCGCGGGCGTTCGCAGACCATCGCGACGAGCTGCTGGGCGAGCACGTCCAGCGGGTTGTGCGGGGCATGGATTGGCTCCAGTGCGCCGGCCTGCATGCGCTCGCCGATCACCGCGCATTCGAGCAGGTCGCCGCGAAAGCGCGGCAGCAGCAGCGAGCGCGAGACCTGACCCACGCCATGCCCGGCACGGCCGGCGCGCTGCAGCCCGCGGGCGACGGCGCCGGGGGACTCGACCATGATCACCAGGTCCACCGCGCCCATGTCGATGCCCAGCTCCAGCGAGCTGGTCGCGACGATGCCGCGCAGGCGCCCGGTCTTCAGTCGGCCCTCGATCTCGGCGCGGCGCTCGTGGGACACGCTGCCGTGGTGGGCGGCGACCAGGTCCTCCACCGGTTCGGCATCCTCCGGCTGCTGTTCGCGCCAGGCCTCGTTGATGCGCTGGACCAGGCGCTCGCACAGTCCGCGACTGTTGACGAACACGATGGTGGAGCGGTGCTCCAGGATCGCGGCCATCAGCCGCGGCTCCAGGCGTGCGGCGCGGTCGCCACCGGCCGCCGGGAGCTTCCCTGTGCCCTGGCCGTAGACCGCGCCCAGAATGGAGCCGGACGGGATGGGGCTTGCCGGTTCCGGTGTCTCGGTGGTGGCGGGTGCGTGCTCGGCGGGCGGTTCCTCGGGGGCGAGGATCTCCAGATCCAGGCGCGGGGGCTCCGCGGCGTCGATCACGTCCACCTCGCGGTCGCCCCCGAGGAAGCCGCGCGCGACCTCCACCGGGTGCACGGTGGCCGACAGCCCGATGCGCTGCGGGTCCTGGTCGCAGCGTTCGGCCAGGCGCTCCAGCGACAGGGCCAGGTGCGCGCCGCGCTTGTTCCCGGCCAGGGCGTGCACCTCGTCGATGATGACCGTGTGGACGGACTCGAGGTTCTCCGCGGCCTTCGAGCCCAGCAGCAGGTAGAGCGACTCCGGCGTGGTCACCAGGATGTCGCCGGGTTCGCGCGCCTGGGCACGGCGCTCGGCCTGCGGGGTGTCGCCGGTGCGGATGTGCACCACGGGTTCGCGGGCCGGCTCACCCAGGCGCGCGGCGGTGTGGGTGATGCCGGTCAGCGGGGCGCGCAGGTTGCGCTCGATGTCGGTGGCCAGCGCCTTCAGCGGCGAGATGTAGAGCACCGAGTAGCCGGTGCGGGGTTCCGGGGCCGGCTCGCCGGTCAGGCGGTCGATTGCACTCAGGAACGCGGCGAGCGTCTTGCCGCTGCCGGTGGGCGCGATCAGCAGGCAGTGGCGGCCGGCCCGGATCGCGGGCCAGCCCCGGGACTGGATGGTGGTCGCCTGCCCGAAGGCCTCGCCAAACCAGGTGTCGGTCGCGGGACGAAAGGGCGAGACCGGCATCGGCGAGAGTGCCCGGTCGTGCGGGTCAGGCGTGGCCGACGGTGGTGTCGGTGGTGGCGTGGAAGTAGTCGCTGTCGCGCGCCAGCTCGTCGATCAGCTCGTGCAGCATGGCCAGGCGGCTCTCGGCATCCGCGAACGGCGCGCAGTCCTCGCATAAAGGGTCGCCGCAGGGCTGGCGGCTGTACAGCCAGAAGTGCACGGCACCGGCCAGCAGGCCGTCGGCGACGTCGCCGGTCCCGGCGGCCTGGCCGTCGTCGGCGAGCCGGTTCGCCAGCTCGATCAGGTGCTGAGCAGCGTTGTTGTAGGTCTGGTCGGCGGTGTCGTTCATGGGATCTCGAAATCGGTTTACGGCAAGCCGCGATCATTCGACCGCGGGCAAACCCCGCAGTTTACCGCGTCTGGCCGATATTCCGAAGAAACAGGGGAATATGCCGCTCCTCCGGCGACAGGCCGCCGTGGGCACCGCGGAAGAATGGGCCCTCGTCGTCGGCCGGCGGGTCGACCAGGTAGGCGTCCTCCGCGGGCAGCAGGAGGTAGTCGCCGGCGCGGGCCCGCAGCTCGGGGTGCTCCGGGCCGTGGCCCAGGGTCCGGCCCTGCCCGCCGGGTTCCAGCCAGTCGGCGGCGGGTACCACGACGATGTCATCGCCGAATGCGGTGTGCAGGGCGACCAGGAAGTCCGCGTTATGCCCCTCGCGTACGTGGGCGAGGGCGGCTCGCGGCTCGCCGGTCAGGCGGTGGCGCAGACAGGCCTGGACCGCCGGGTGCTCGCGAAGGTCCAGCCGGCGCTCCATGGTACGCATGCCGTGGTCGGCGGTGGTCAGGAACACGCTCTCCAGGCGCTGGATCTGCGCGCAGGTCGCGGTGTAGGCCAGGTCCAGCTGCTTCAGGTGGCGCTCTACCTCCGGGCTCTCCGGGCCGTATTCGTGGCCCAGGTGGTCCAGCTCTGGCCAGTAGACGTAGGTGAAATGCGGCCCTGGCGTCGCGTTCACATGCGCGGCCACCCGCGCTGGCAGCTCGGACAGGTCCTCGAAGCCGATGAAATCCGCGGCCCCGTTCATCATGCGGTTGTACGGCGTGCCGCCGATCCACTCCGGGCCGATGCAGGTCATGCCGCAGTCGATCCGATCGCTCAGGCGGTCCGGCTGCACGCGGCCGGTCAGCTCGCGGTAGCCGAGCGTGTTGATGCGGTCTTCACGGTCGCGCTCCTGGCCCATCAGCACGGTCAGCGTGCGCTCGGCGGCGGACAGGCGGGTGTGCCAGCCGAGCAGGCCGTGCTGCGCGGGCGCGCGGCCCGTCAGGATGCTGCTGATCGCGGTGGCCGTGGTGCTGGGGAACACGGTCTCGAGGTCCGTCACGTAGTCCGCGCCCAGCAGCGGCGTGTGACGGCGATAGCGCGTGGCAAAGCCGTCGATCAGCCAAAGCACGATGTGGCGGTCCGCCCCCAGGTGCTCGGATATGCCCGGCAGTGGCGGGTGGCTGGCCGCCGGGTTCAGGCTGGCCTCGATCTGGCCGAGCAGGTCCATCAGCCCCGGCGCTTCCAGCCGCGCGCGCAGGATGTGGTCGACGGCCGATTCGGGCGCGGGGATCTCTGTTAGTGGCAAGGGATCAGGCCTTGCCGCCGTCGCCACCCATGCAGGGTGGGGAGTCGGCGACCTTGCCGGCGCGCTCGAACCACTGGTCCGGGTCCAGCGTGTGCAGCGCGAGGGCGTGGATGCCGCCGGCCAGCTCGTCAGCCAGGGTCTGGTTCACCAGCCGGTGCCGCGCGATCAGTTTCTGATCACGAAAGGCCTCGGACACCACCGTCACCTTGAAATGCGACTCCGAACCCGGTGGCACGTTGTGCATGTGGCTCTCGTTCACCACCTCCAGATGCTCGGGCGCAAAGCGCTCCTCCAGCTTCCGGGTAATGGTCTCCTGCATGGTCATGGATATTTCCCGACAGTTGAACTCGACACGCGCAGTGTTTCGCCGCCAGGCAGCGATGTCCAGAACTGCCATGTGGTGGACGGGATGCGCCATGCTCGCGACCGGAGCGAAGGGGGATACATGCGACAGACGCTGGCGTTCGATGTGTACGGGACGCTGATTGATACACAGGGGGTTGCGGCGACGCTTGAAGGCTGGATCGGCGCGCAGGCGCTGGTGCTGGCACGGGCCTGGCGCGAGAAGCAGCTGGAGTACACCTTCCGGCGCGGGCTGATGGGGGCGTATGCGGATTTTGATACCTGCACCGAGCAGGCGTTGGAGTATTGCTGCGAGGCCCTGGGTATCGCGCTCGAACCGGAGCAGGAGGCGGAGTTGTTGCGGCGGTATCAAGAGCTCCCGGCGTTTGCCGATGCGGGACCGGCCCTGGATGCGCTGCGCGCGGATGGGCACCGGCTGTTTGCGTTCTCCAACGGGACGGCCGAGACGGTCAGCGGGCTGCTGCGGAACGCCGGGTTGGAGGATCGCTTCGAGGATCTCGTCAGTGTGGACGAGATCGGCTGCTTCAAGCCGGACCCGCGCGGGTACCGGCATTTCCTGCAGCGGGCGAATGTGTCGCCGCCGGATGCCTGGCTGATCTCGGGCAACCCGTTCGACGTGATCGGCGCGCAGGCAATGGGCATGCGCACGGCATGGCTCGACCGGTCGAGGCAGGGTCTGTTCGACCCTTGGGGCGGGGATCCCACGGCCACCATCGGCAGCCTCGATGGGCTGGCCGGGGTGCTACGTTAGTCTCGATGCATGGATGATTGGAAGTGGCGATCCGGTTTAGCCTTGTCTTCAGGATTGATCCATATACGGCCGGGCAGCCTCCGCCGTCGCGAGGTATCCATTCATGAAGAAATCCGGTACGAACCCACCGCGCGAGGATGAAATGAACGCGATCGTCGCGGCGATCGAGCAGTCCCTGGCGCAGGACTTCCCTGGTGACCGAGCCGAAAGGGATGCGATGGTGGCCGCCGCCGTCGCCGAGGCGAATGCCCGGCCGCTGGACGACTTCGCGGGCTTGTCGCCCGAGCAGATGGGGGCACTCCTTTATTCACCGTTCGAGCACCCGGAGCTGGTGAGTTTTGCCGAGGGTGTAGCGGAATGTCCGACCACCGTGATGAGTGTGTTGTTCCGCGTGCTGGCGGATACCATTCGTGCCGAGGGCGGCATCCCGTTGACTCCAAAAGGCAATCTTCCGCTTCGAGTCGTGGCAGATGCGTGGGCCGCGGTGGAAGCCGCGGGGCTGGAACCGGAGTGGCGCCCCGGGTCGCGGCGCAAGGAGGATGATTTCCCGGAACTGCATGTGACCCGGTTGCTGGTGCAGATGAGCGGGCTTGGGCGGAAATACCGCGGGCGGCTGCAACTGACCCGCTCGACGCAACAGAAAATCGAGCGCGGGGATTGGGCGTCAATCTTTCGCGAACTGCTGCGCTGGCATACCCGCGAGTTCAACTGGGCTTACCAGGATGGGTATCCGCCCCTGTCGACTGTCCAGCAGGGGGCGCTGTTTTCTCTGTATCTGCTTGCACGTTTTGGCGATGAGTGGCGCCCCGTATCGTTCTATATCGATGCCTTCGAGCGGGCCTTCCCGGTGGCGCTGGACGAGGCGGACGAATACGACGGCCCCTTCAGCGCGCAGGAGGTGCTGCGTAATGTCTGGCCCCTTCGGAGCTTTATGCGGTTTGCTCACCCGTTCGGCCTGATCGAAGAACGCGACGATCCGGACGAGCCCGATTCCCTGCTGGCATTCGAGCGAACCCGAGAGGTCCGCAAGAGTGCATTTTATGATCAGGCCGTGACCTGGAAAGTCCCAGGTTGAGGTCAATGGGGAAACGGGGTGTTTCTGGAGGTTGAGGCGACATGAGCCGTTCCCGTCATCGCGTCTCCTTGCAACTGCGTCCTTGCTCGGACGACCTCTCGGACGAGGAGTTGCGCGCCATCCTCCGCGCGGCGGACGACCTGATCATGTCCGGTGGGCGGAACCTGCTGGCCAAGGTGTTGAAGGGATCACGGGCGAAGAAGGTCCTGGAACTCGGCCTGGATGACAACCCTGCGCATGGTTTCTACCGCTCCCTTTCCGAAGACGAGACCCTCGCGCGGATCGATCGGGCCATCGTGGGTGGCTGGCTGGCGATCGAGTACGACGGTCGCTTGCCTTTGCTGGTGTTCACGGACCGAGGCTGGGCCATCGAGCGGGAGGTTCGCGCGCGGGAGCTGTTCGATCAGCTGGCCGAGAACGCCCGGCGTGGCCCGCCGTTCGAGGTGGAGATGCTGCGCGATCGCAACCGGTCGATGATCTGGCGCTTGCTGGATCTCGTCGAGGCCTCCCATGATCCCGACTTCATCGCGCTGTTGCAGGCCTGGGGGGAGATCGACTATCGCAAAGTTCGTCAGCGCATTCGTTCGGTCATCGCGCAGCTCCAGGCAGCGAGAACGACTGGATCCGAGTAGCCTTTTTCTCGGTGCTTGCCGTCACTCCGTGCGTGGCCGTGGAGTACGATGGAGATCGGGCAGCCGCCGGGAGAGGAGCGTGAGCCAGCAGGTCAAGCAACGGGTCGCGCCCGCCGCAGAATCGCCCGTGATCCGTCCGGCTACGCTGGAGGATCTGGAAGCGCTGGTGGCGCTGGAGGATGCGGCGTTCGAGGTCGATCGTATCTCGCGGCGGCAGTTTCGCTATCTCCTCACGCGGGGACATGCGGCCTCGCTGGTGGCGGAGGGGGCCGGTGGTGAGGGCCTGCTCGGCTACGTGATGCTGTTGTTCAGCCGGGGCACATCGCTGGCGCGGCTGTACTCCATCGCGGTCAGCGCGCGGGCGCGCGGCCAGGGCCTGGGGCGGCGCCTGGTGGAGGCGGCGGAAGACGCGGCGCGGGCGCACGGGCGGACCGACCTGCGCCTGGAGGTGCGGCGCGACAACGCGGCCAGTCTGGCGCTGTTCCGCGGGCTCGGGTATCGCGACTTCGGCACGATCGACGACTACTACGAGGACCACATGGATGCGCTGCGGCTGCAAAAGTCGCTGGCGCCCGGTCCCGATCCGGCACTGGTGCGTGCGCCGTATTACGCGCAGACGCTGGAGTTCACCTGCGGCCCGGCCGCGCTGATGATGGCGATGCGCGCTGTCGATGCGGATCTCAAGCTGGATCGGCGCCTGGAGCTGCGCCTGTGGCGCGACGCCACCACGATTTTCATGACCTCGGGCCACGGCGGCTGCGGGCCGTACGGGCTTGCCCTGGCGGCTGCCCATCGCGGGTTCGAGGTGGAACTGCTGGTGCGCGATCGCGGCGTGGCGTTCGCGGATTCCGTGCGCAGCGCGGAGAAGAAGGAGGTGATGCAGCTGGTGCAGGAGGACATGGTCGAGGAGTTGAAACAGCTCGGGGTGCCGGTGGTGCACGGCCCGGTGAGCGTGGCCATGCTGGCGGCACGCTCTGCCGAAGGCGGGGTGCCGGTGGTGCTGATCAGCAGCGTGCGGCTCTATGCCGAGCGCTTCCCGCACTGGGTCACGGTCACCGGCTTCGACGAGCGCTTTGTCTACGTGCACGACCCGTTCGTGGACGCCGAGCAGGGTGAGCGCGCGCTGGATTCGGTGAACATGCCGATCGCGCGTGCGGACTTCGAGCGCATGGCGCGCTACGGCCGTGCGGGGCTGCAGGCGGCGGTGATCATCGGCCCGCGTCGGGCGCCGGAGGGTGCGCATGCCTGAGCACCGCATCCTGGTCGAGCGCCGGGCGGACTGGAAGCCGCACTTCCCCGACCTGCTGGTGATGGCCATCGACGACTACCTGCGCGGCCCGGCCGCCGACGACCCGGCCACCCTGCGGGTGATCAACCTGTGCCGCAGCCAGCGCTACCTGTCGGCCGGCTACTACGGCTCGCTGCTGGCGGAGGCGCGCGGGCATCGGGTGATCCCCAGCGTGCGCACCCTGCAGGACCTGTCGCGCAAGTCCATCTACAGCCTGGATACCGGGGAGCTGGACGAGCGCGTGGCGCGCGTGCTGGGCCGCAGCCGCCAGGCCGCGCAGCCCGAGCGGCTGGAGCTGACCGTGCTGTTCGGCCAGTGCGACGAGCCGGCGCTGCAGGAGATCGCCGCGCAGCTCTTCGCCCTGTTCCCCGCGCCCATGTTCCGGGTGGAGTTCCGGCGGCAGGGGCGCTGGCAGATTCACGCCCTGCGCCCGTTCGCGCTGAACGCGCTCGAGCCCGAGCAGGAGCCGGCCTTCTTCGCCGCGCTGGAGCGCTACCTCTCCAAACCCTGGCGGCGCCGCCGCGGGGCACGCAGCGCGCGCTACGAGTTGGCCATCCTGCACAACCCGGACGAGGCGATGGCCCCGTCCACGCCGGCCACGCTCAAGCGTTTCGCCCGCGCCGGGCAGGAGCAGGGGATGGATGTCGAGCTGATCCAGGCACGTGATCTGCCCCGGCTGGCGGAGTTCGACGCCCTGTTCATCCGCGAGACCACGGCGATCGACCACTACACCTATCGTTTCGCGCGCAAGGCCGAGGCCGAAGGCATGGTGGTGATTGACGACGCCGACTCCATCCTGCGCTGCACCAACAAGGTCTACCTGGCCGAGCGCCTCGCCGCCCATCGCGTGCCGACGCCCAGGACGGTGATCCTCAACCGCGAGACCATCCTGCGTGCGGAGGAGCAGATCGGCTATCCCGTGGTGCTCAAGATCCCGGACGGCAGCTTCTCGCGCGGCGTGTTCAAGGCGAACGACCGCGCCGAGCTGGAATCCATCGCCCGGCGCCTGCTGAAAGAGAGCGATCTGATCCTCGCCCAGGAGTTCGTCTACACCGAGTTTGACTGGCGTATCGGCGTGCTCAACCGCCAGCCGCTGTACGCCTCGCAATACCTGATGTCGCGCAAGCACTGGCAGATCGTCAATCACGACGCCAAGGGCGGCCCGCGCGAGGGCGGCTTCCGCACCCAGGCCCTGGCGGACGTGCCCGCCGCGGTGGTCAAGACGGCCGTCAAGGCCGCCAACCTGATCGGCAATGGCCTCTACGGCGTCGATCTCAAGCAGACCCCGCGCGGCGTGATGGTCATCGAGGTGAACGACAACCCCAACCTCGACGCCGGCATTGAGGACAAGGTCCTCGGCGAAGCCCTCTACACTACCCTGATGCAGGACTTCGTCCGCCGCCTCGACGCCGCCCGCCGCCACCGCGCCGCGTCCTGAAACGGACGTTGCGATATACGCCAATGGCGTATATCGTGAGCGAATGATCACGGTGGCGGAAACCGCTCCGTTCAGGAAGAAGATCATCGAAGTGCTCAAGGACGATGAGCGTGCCGATCTGATTGCCTATCTGGCGGAGCACCCGAGCGCGGGTGACCTCATCCAGGGCACGGGTGGGGTAAGAAAGCTGCGCTGGCGTGCTCTGGGTCGTGGCAAGAGCGGTGGCATTCGCGTGATCTACTACTTCCACAACGAGTCCATGCCGCTGTATCTGCTGGCGGCCAAGGGAAACACTGATCAATGTACACGCTCGCGTTGGTACCCCAGGTTTTCTGAGACAAGGCGCGTTGTGCAGCGGGTAGTGGTTCTACCCGCAAGCGGCGCAACGCAGGATCGGGGAACCTGGGGTACCAACCCCAAGGGCTCGGCCGCTTTTGCACGGGAACGGCGTTGCGGCTCCCTTGTGCAGAATGACTGCACGGCAGTCACCGCGCCTTGTTCCCACGCAAAAGCGACTCGAGCGCGAGCGTGTACATTGATCAGTGTTTCCCTGGGGCAAGAACGAGAAAGCCGACCTGTCAGGCGAGGAGCGCCGAGCAATTGCCCGCCTAGTGCGGGATCTGGTCGCTTATTGGAGGCAGCGTAATGGGCAAGGCATTCACTGATATCGCGGAAGGGCTGGCGGATGCAATCGACCACGCTCGTGGCGACCCTTCGGGTATTGTCGAACATCGTCCCGAGACCCTGGACGTCAAGGCCATCCGCGAAAAGACCGGCATGAGTCAGCAGCGTTTCTGTGCCGCCTTCGGTATTTCCATCGGCACGCTGCGGCACTGGGAGCAGGGGCTGCGCGCGCCGCGCGGTCCGGCCCGCGTACTGCTCAAGGTGGTGGAAAACGATCCCGAGGCGGTCATCCGGGCGGCACGCCAGGACTAACCGCGGGCTACAGCTTGGGTCAGGCCACGGCCTCGGGTGGTTCCTCCAGCGGGTCGTGAAGTTCGAGGTCGACCATCAGCTCGTTGGCCAGGGCCTCCAGGTCATCCTGAAGCGTGTCCAGGCCCAGGCCTTCCGGCACGCCCAGGCGGGCCTTCGCGCGGAACATCGGCTCGCCGGTCATCGAGCCCGGCTCGCAGGCGGTCTCCAGCGTCTCGACGCTGACACCGTGGCGCGAGAGTACAGCGGTAATGTCCTGCACGATCCCCGGCCGGTCATGCCCGATCAGGTCGAGCTCCACGGCGCGCCGCGCAGTCGGCGGCAGCTCGCTGCCGCGCTGGATATGCACCTGCAGCCCGTCGCCCTCCAGATCGCGCAGCGCCGCTTCCAGCCCGTCCACCGCCTCGGCTTCCACTTCCAGCAGCACCACCCCGGCAAACTGCCCGGCCAGCTGCGTCATCCGGCTCTCCAGCCAGTTGCCGCCCGCCGCCCGTGCCCGCGCCGCTACCGCGCTCACCAGCCCCGGCCGGTCCGGCCCGATCAACGTCAGAATCACCGAAGTCTTCATACGCACAGCCCTCACTCTAATCGCCAACAGACTCAACATCCTGCGCGCCCTTGTCCCCCGAGGCAACGCGCCCGCGGGTGGCTTCAATCGTGCCGGAAGCGTGATTCACACACGGTCGAATGGTGGATTGTCCAGGTTCGGCCGTCCGCGTCTCTTCGGCGGTTTGCCCCTGCCAGGTCCGACCGGCGCGCCCAGTGTGTCCGGTGCTGTCCGTCAGGCATCCGCGGTTTCGGGAAGGCCGTAGAAGGCGCGGGCGGTGGCGGTCGTGTGGGCGGCGAGGTCTTCCGGGGTTTCGTCGCGCAGTTTGGCCACGTATTCACCGATGTGGGGGAGGAAGGCGGGTTCGTTGCGGCGGCCGTTGCCGATCTTCTTGCCGGTGCCCTTGGGCAGGCTGCGCGGCAGGAGGTAGGGGGCGTCGGTCTCGATCATCAGGCGGCCGCGCGGGATGCGCGGGACCAGCGGGTGCAGGTGGGTGCCGCGACGTTCGTCGCAGACCCAGCCGGTGAGGCCGATGTGGCAGTCGAGGTCGAGGTATTCGGCCAGGGCGTCGGCTTCGCCAGTGAAGCAGTGCACCACGGCGGCCGGTAGGTTGTCGCGCCAGCGGCGCAGGATCTGGGCGAAGTCGTGGTGGGCGTCGCGTTCGTGCAGGAACACCGGCAGGCCGAGGTCGGCGGACAACTCCAGCTGGGCCTCGAAGGCGATGCGCTGCTGCGGGCGCGGCGAGTGGTCGCGGTTGTAGTCCAGGCCCATCTCGCCCATGGCGACGACGTTTTCGTCCGCGCCAGCGAGGTCACTGAACCGGGCGGCGATCGCGTCGGTCCACTGTTTGGCCAGGTGTGGATGCACGCCCAGGGTGGCGCGGCAGCATTCCGGGTACTGGTCGGCGATCTCCAGGCACTTTTCGCTCTGGTGGGCGTCGGCGCCGGTGATCAGCATCCAGGAGACGCCGGCCTCGCGGGCGCGCTCGAGGACCTCGGAGCGTTCCTTGTTGAAGGATTCGTGGGTGAGGTTGAAGCAGATATCGATCCATTCCATGCGCGGTATGCTAACGGATTGGTGTTCTGGTGCCAGTTTCCGGTACGTGATCGCGGCGTGGGGCCGGAGCCGCGTTGGCAATGACAGGGCCATGGTCCGGGTTTGACGTCGAGGCTGTGGTGGCGTGTTAAACCTTTTTGCAGTGCCTTTGATCTGGAGTTTGGAATGCGTGATGCGAGTCCCCAGGCGGTTTATCTGAGCGATTACCAGCCGCCGGCGTTTGTGGTGGAGAGCCTGGAGCTGGACTTTGACCTGGCCGCGGCGACCACCGAGGTGACCACGCGCACGGCGGTGCGGCGCAATCCGCAGGCGGTGGAGCCGGATGCGCCGCTGCGACTGTACGGCGATGGCGTCGAGTTGGTGTCACTCACGGTGGATGGTGCCGAGCCCGCGGAAGGTCGGGTGGAGCAGGATGCCGAGGGCCTGCTGCTGCACGGCCTGCCGGAGCGTGCGCGGCTGGAGATCGTCAGCCGCTGTCACCCGGAGCAGAACACCGCGCTGGAAGGCCTGTACGCCTCCAGCGGCAATCTGTGCACGCAGTGCGAGCCGGAGGGCTTTCGCCGCATCACCTTCTTCCCCGACCGCCCGGATGTGCTGACCCCCTACCGTGTGCGCCTGGAGGCGGACCGGGCGCAGTACCCGGTCCTGCTGGCCAACGGCAACCGCGTGGAGGCCGGCGAGCTGGATGGCGGGCGCCACTATGCGGTGTGGGAGGATCCGTTCCCCAAGCCGTCGTACCTGTTTGCGCTGGTCGCCGGGGATCTGGCCTGCCAGCGCGACACCTTCACCACCATGTCCGGGCGCGAGGTCGCGCTGGAGCTGTATGTCGAGGCGCACAACGCCGATCGCTGTGACCACGCGCTGGCCTCGCTGAAGCGCGCGATGCGCTATGACGAGGAGGCCTTCGGCCGCGAATACGATCTGGACGTGTACATGATCGTCGCGGTGGACGACTTCAACATGGGGGCGATGGAGAACAAGGGGCTCAACCTGTTCAATGCCAAGTACGTGCTGGCCAGCCCCGACACCGCCACGGATGACGACTTCGTCGCCATCGAGTCGGTGATCGCCCACGAGTACTTCCACAACTGGTCGGGCAACCGCGTGACCTGTCGCGACTGGTTCCAGCTGTCGCTCAAGGAGGGGCTCACGGTCTTCCGCGACCAGGAATTCACCACCGACTGCACCCTGTTCGGCGTGAAGCGCATCGACGATGTCGCCATGCTGCGCGCCTTCCAGTTCCCGGAGGACGCGGGTCCGCTGGCACACCCGGTGCGACCGGACCACTACGCCGAGATCAACAACTTCTACACCCTGACGGTGTACGAGAAGGGCGCGGAGCTGATCCGCATGCTGCGCACCCTGATCGGGCGCGAGACCTTCCGTCGCGGGCTGGATCTCTACTTCGAGCGTTTCGACGGCCAGGCGGTGACCACCGACGACTTTGTCGCGGTGATGGCCGAGGCCAGCGGGCGCGATCTCTCCCGCTTCAAGCGCTGGTACACCCAGGCGGGCACCCCGCACGTGACCGCAAGCACCGCGTTTGACGGCCCCGGCGGCCCGGCCCGCATGACGCTCGCACAGGAGACGCCGGCGACCCCGGGGCAGGCGCACAAGGAGCCGGTGGTGATCCCGATGCGGGTTGCTTTCCTCGATGCCGACGGCCAGCGCATCCGCGCGCGCCTGGATGGCGACGACGCCGAGCGCGACGAATGGGTACTGGAGCTGGATGCCGCCGAGCACACCTTCTGTTTCGAGGGCCTGTCCGCCGAGCCGACCGCGATCTCCTGGCTGCGTGGCTTCTCCGCCCCGGTGATCCTGAACGCCAACCAGGGCGTGGACGAGCTGGCCCACCTGCTGGCGCATGACGACGATGCCTTCGCCCGCTGGGAGGCCGCTCAGACCCTGTTCCGCCGCGCGATCCGCGCGCGTATCGAACACGACGCCGCCGACTCCGCGCTGGAGGCCGCCACCGAGCACGCCCTGCACGCCCTGATCGAGGACCCGGCGATCGAGCCGGTGCTGCTGGCGACCATCCTGCAACTGCCGCCCACGCGCGAGCTGGCCGAGCTGTTCGAGCGCGTCGATCCGGTGCGCCTGCGCATGGAGCGCGATGACCTGGAGAAGCGCCTTTACGCCCCGCTGGCCGGCGCGATGCAGCAGATCCAGCCGAAGCTGGACGACGTGGACAACGGCGCCTTCACCGCCGAGGCGATGGGCCTGCGCCAGCTGCGCAACCGCCTGCTGGCGCTGCGCGTGGCCGCCGGCGACCAGGCCGCGGTGCCCGAGGCCCTGGCGCAATACCAGAAGGCGCGCAGCATGACCATGCGCATGGGCGCGCTGAATGCGGTGAACGAGCTGGATCACGAGGCCCGCGAGGTGCTGCTGACGGACTTCGAGCAGCGTTACCGCGACGATCCGCTGGTGCTGGACAAGTACTTCGGGTTGCAGGCCGGCAGCCAGGTCGCCGGCGGTTTCGAGCGCCTGGACGCGCTGCTGGAGCACCCCGGGTTCCGCTGGACCAACCCGAACCGAGTGCGCGCGGTGCTGGGGCCGTTCATGGCGCGGAACGAACGCCATTTCCACCAGGAAGACGGTGCCGGCTACCGGCGCATGAGTGGCTTCGTCGAGAAGCTCGACGCGATGAACCCGCAGACCGCCGCGCGCCTGGCCCAGCCGCTGACGCGCTGGCAAAAGGTGGACAAGGTTCGCGGCGAGCAGATGCGTGCGGAACTCGAGCGCCTCGCCGCGCTCGAAGTGTCGCGCGACCTGCGCGACGTGATCGAGCGCGCGCTCGCGTAGGAGGCCAGCCCTCTGGCCGATGGGCGTTGGTCAGGTCGCAATCGGCCAGGGGCTGGCCTTCAACAGGGGGTCAGCCCCGGATCTGTAGGAGGCGAGCCTCTCGCCGATGGGGCGCTGGTCGGGTCCCTGTCGGCCAGAGGGCTGGCCTCCTACAGGGGTGGCCCCAAGGGTGAGGGTTGTGGTATGTTGACCGCCGATTGCCGGGCCGAGGGGCCCCCAAACGAGGTTTGACCGACGTGAAACGGGTCTTCCACCGACTGCTGTGCTGGATGCTGGTGCTGGCGATTGCCGGCCTGCCGGCGCTTGCGGCGGTTGCGAGCGAGGAAGGCGGTCACGCCGGGCATGCGATGCACGGGGCCCAGTCGCAGGGCGACAAGCCTGCGGATCACACGGCCCATGACCACTCACATGATCACGCGCACGGCGACGACCACGATCACCATGCGCATGACGATCATGCCGATACCCGGCATGGCGATGACCACACCCGCGAGACTTCGGATTCCTCTGACGCCAGCGGGGTGATCGTGCACGTGGATTGTATGGACGCCACCTGTCTGGCCTCTTGCTCGGCCTGCAGCCATTGCCAGGGTATGCCGCCCATCACCGGTATCAATGCCCTGAGCCCGATGACCCAGGCGGCGAACCTGTATTCCTTCCAGAGCGGTCCGCCTGCGGCCGCGTTATACCGACCCCCGATCCTCTCCTGATCTGACTGTACCGGCCCGAGCGCCGGGGCTGTCCGCACGTCCGGGTTTCCACTCGGTGCTGGCGGACGGCAAGGCCGTGTCGCGCGTTCGCGCGGGATGCGGAGTCGAAGTCCGATCAAGGAGATTTTCACGATGCGAGCAACCCGATTGCTGCTCCCCGTCGTATCGGTGCTGTTCCTCGCCGGTTGCGCGGTTACCGCGCCCGAGCTGGATCGCTCCGAAATGGCGGAGGACATCTCGGTGCAGGGGATCGACCTGCCCGAGTCGGAGATGCCCCGACCCTCCGGCGAGCTGACGCTCGAGGAGGCGATTCATCAGGCCCTGTGGCGCAACCCGCGCATGCAGCAGGCCTACGCCAAACTGGACCTGACGGCCGCCGATGTGGTCGAGGCCTCCCAGTTTTCCAATCCCACCTTGTCGCTGTCGGTGATGCGCCCGGAGGGCGGGGGCGGCAACGAGTATGGCGTCGGTCTGGCCTGGGGCCTATCCGGTCTGCTGATGCGCAGTGCCCGTCAGGACATTGCCGAATCCCACTGGGAGTCCACCCGTCTGCAGCTGGCCGAAGGCATGGTGGCCCTGGCCTCGGACACCGAGCGTGCCTGGTATGACGCGGTGGCTGCGCGCCAGCGAGTTCAGGTGCAGGCGCTGGAGACCCGCGCGGCGGATCTTGGGTCGCTGCTGGGCGAGCGCTTTTATGACGCCGGCAATATCACCGACCTGAAGCGGGCACAGCTGCGCATCCGCGCAGCCGAGGCGCGGCTGAAGCTCGAGGATGCCCGTCAGCGTGAACGCGAGACACGTCTGCGTCTGGCCCACCTGATGGGGCTGCCCGGCGAGGTCGATGACTGGGAGGTCCCGGGCAAGTTGCCACTGCCATTGGCCGGGGTTGACGATCGCGAGGCCCTGGTGGAGCAGGCCCTCGAGCAGCGTCTGGATTTGCGGGCCCTGGATCATGCCCTGGAAGGGTTCACCGAGGGGGTGGCCCTGGTGCGGCGTTATCGCTGGCTGGGCGACATCGAGCCCGGGATCGAGTTCGAGCGCGAGACGGACGGCACCCGCCTGTGGGGCGGTGGCATTTCGTTCACCCTGCCAATCTTCAACCAGAACCAGGCCGGTATCGCCCGTGCCGAGGCACGGCTGGAGGATGGCGAAGCCCGACGCGCCCAGCTGGAGCAGGCGATCACCGCCGATGTCCACCAGCACCTTGTGCGCCTGACCCATCATCGTGACAAGTTCAGTGCCAAGCGCTACGAGCTGTTGCCGGCCCGCGAGATCGAGCTGGAGCGCATGCAGGAGCGTGTGAACTTCATGTTCGATGATGTCTTCGACCTGCTGGTGACCAAGCAGGAAGAGCTGGCCGACTGGCAGCGGGCCGTGGCCGCGCTGGGTGACTACTGGCGGGCCCGCGTGGATCTGGCCTTTACGGTGGCCGGCGAGCTGCCGGATGGAGCGCCGGGTGACGAGGGCTATCTCGAGACCGACGCGCTTGAACACGACCCGTCCGCGATGGACCACGGCGACCACGGCGACCACGGGGATCACGGGGATCACGGCGACCACGGGGATCACGGGGATCACGGGGATCACGGGGACCACGGCGATCACGGGGATCACGGGGATCACGGGGATCACGGCGACCACGGGGATCACGGGGATCACGGGGATCACGGGGATCACGGGGATCACGGGGATCACGGAGATCACGGAGATCACGGAGATCATGACCATGGCGATCACGGTGACCACGGCGACGACGGTCACGGAGGGCATCACTGATGAAACGGCGTAACTTCCTGCTGGCCGCTGGCGCTGCAATGCTGCCGGCAACGACCCTGACCCGGGTGATGGCCGAAACGGGTCACGAGCACCACAACGAGGGTGAAACCACGCCCGGCGAGCGTACCGACCAGGGCTACATGCCGGTACATACGCCGAATGGCTGGACGCTGCCGTACGAGATGAACAACGGGGTGAAGGAGTTTCACCTGGTCGCCGAGGAGATCGAGCACGAGTTCGCGCCCGGTTCGGTGGCCAGATGCTGGGGCTACAACGGCACCACTCCGGGGCCGACCATCGAGGCGGTCGAAGGGGACAAGGTCCGTATTTATGTGACCAACCGCCTGCCGGAATACACCTCGGTGCACTGGCACGGTATCCATCTGCCCTCGGGCATGGACGGGGTGAAGGGCGTGACTCAGCCGCCGATCCATCCGGGGGAGACCTTCGTCTACGAGTTCGAGCTGAACCAGCACGGCACGCACATGTACCACCCGCATGCCGACGAGATGGTGCAGATGGCGATGGGGATGATGGGGATGTTCATCATTCACCCGAAGGATGGCGAGATCGAGCCGGTGGACCGCGACTACGCGATCCTGCTGCACAACTGGGCCCTGCATCCCGGTACGCGTACGCCCGATCCGTCGATCATGGTGGATTTCGATCTGTGGTCGATGAACTCCAAGGTGTTCCCGGCCATCGACTCGCTGGTGGCGAAGACCGGCGAGCGCGTGCGCGTCCGCATGGGCAATCTGTCGATGTGGAACCACCCGATGCACGTCCACGGGGTATCGTTCGAGGTGACCGGATCCGACGGCGGGCGCTGGCCGCGCGAGCAGTGGCGCAAGGAGACCACCGAGATTGTGGCGGTCGGCCAGACGCGCGACATCGAGTTCGTCGCGCCGCCCGGTGACTGGGCATTCCACTGTCACATGTCGCACCACACCATGAACCCGATGGGCCATGGCATTGCCAATACCCTGGGCGTGGATCAATCCGGCCTCGAGGACGAGATCCGCACGCTGCTGCCGGGATACATGGCCATGGGCGAACACGGCATGGCGGACCATCAGGATCATACCGATGGCGGCCACATGCGCGGCCCCGAAAACACGCTGCCGATGGGGATGGGCCAGGGTCCGTTCGGCAACATCGGCATGGGCGGGATGTTCACCCTGATCAAGGTGCGCGACGACCAGGAGCCCGGGGATTTCAGTGATCCCGGCTGGTACTGGCACCCGGACGGGGAGGTCGCTCGCCGCGTGAGCAGTGATCCCGATTTCGGCAATCCGGTTCGCCGCGGCAAGGTTGCCGGTGCGGATTCCGACGGGCTTCCGACCCCGAGCCGCGATGCCCACGGCGGGCATGGTGGCCACGGGGGGCATGGAGGACACAACGGCCACGAAGGCCATAACCACTGAGCTTCCGCCGGCGCGGGCGCCGGGGCCGCCGCAAGGCAGCCCCCGGTGGCCTGTGGTCGGCGGACTCTGACATGACACGACTGCACTTTATATCGAGAGGAAACTCATCATGATGACGATTCGTACCCGCAATACACTGCGTTCCGCCCTTGCGGCCCTGCTGCTGGCTTTTGCCGCTCCCCTGATGGCCCACGAGGGCGAGATGGGCCAGGTCCCGGAGGACGGTTCCACGGTGCAGGGCACTCCGGAGGAGATCGGGATTCACTTCGATGGCGCGATGCGCATCACCCAGTTCGATGTCATCGGCCCGCAAGGGCGCGTGTCCCTGGAGAACGAGCCGGGCAGTGATCCGACCGAGGAATACCACGTGAAACCGGCCGGCTCGATGGAGCCCGGCAACTACGAAGTGCGCTGGCGTGGTCTGGCCCGCGACGGCCACATGATGTCCGGGACCTTCCGCTTTACGGTCGAGGACTGAGCCGTGGCCTGGCTGTCCGCACTAGCCGGGGTGGATGCCTGGACGGTCGCCATGATGCTGGTGATGGCCGGGTTCTATGCCGGCGCACTGCTGGCGGCCGGCGCGGTACTGTTTCGCCTGGCGTTTCCGGATCTGCCTGATCCGGAGCGGCAGGCGGCCAGTCGCTTGGGCGCGATCGCGGCCTGGGTCGCGATCGCGCTGGCCCTGATCGAGTGGCCGCTACAGGCCGGGTATCTCGGCGGTGGCAATGGTGCCGCCGCGGTCGATCCGATGTTGCTAGGGATGGTGTTCGAGGGCGCCCAGGGGACCCAGCTGATCCTTGCCGTGAGCGGTTTGCTGCTGGTGCAGGCAATCCTGCTGGATGCCCGGCGGCTGCCGGGGCTTGGGCATGGCTTGAGTCTTGGGGGTGTGTTGCTGGTTATGCTGGCCTTTGTGCAGGTCGGGCACACGGTCGACGAACCCCGATGGCTGCTGGGCAGCCTGCTGGTGGTCCACCTGCTGGCGGCGGCCTTCTGGGTTGGGTCGTTGTGGCCGCTGTATCGCCTGGCGAGGCACCCACCTGGCGGAGCGGATGCCGTACGTATCCTGGATCGCTTCGGTCGGGTGGCGGTGTTTGGTGTGGGCCTGCTGGTGCTCGCGGGTGTTGTGCTCGCTGCGCTGCTGCTCGGCGGTGTCACACCTCTGCTCACGACCGGTTACGGGCAGTTCCTGATCGGCAAGGTCCTGGTCGTCGCGCTGCTCCTGCTGCTGGCGGCGTCCAACAAGTGGCGCCTGGTGCCGGCCTTCGAGCGGGGCGAGCCCCGGGCCCCGCAGCGCCTCCGGCGCAGTATCGCGATGGAGATCGGGCTGGTCGGGCTGGTGCTGCTGGTTACGGCCATACTGACCACGGTCAGTTCCCCGGCCAACGGGTAGCTAAAGGGGCATCTCCCGGATATCCGGGAGATGCCATTGGGTGTCAGATCGGACGCTGGGCGACACTCGCCTCGAGTTCGACTTCCTCGCCGTCGCGCAGGAGCTTGATCGACAGGTCGGCGCCTGGATCGGTTCGTGCAATGACATTCAGGGCTTCGCGCGGGCTGTTGACCGCGTCGCCATTGAGATGGGTGATCGCGTCGCCGATCTCGATGCCGGCCTCCTGGGCGGGGCCGTCCCGCAGGATGCCGGCGACCAGCACTCCGCGCGGGGCATCCAGCCCGAAGGAATCAGCCAGTTCGCGGTTCATCGCCTGGACCTCGATCCCCAGCCATCCGCGGGCGACATAGCCCTGTTCGATGATCTCGGTCATCACGTCACGGGCGAGGTCCACCGGGATCGCGAAGCCGATGCCGTGCGAGCCCCCGGAGCGCGAGAAGATCGCGGTGTTGATGCCGATGACCTCGCCCTTGGCATTGATCAGCGCGCCACCGGAGTTGCCGGGATTGATCGCTGCGTCGGTCTGGATAAAGTCCTCGAAGGTGTTAATCCCGAGCTGGTTGCGCCCGGTGGCGGAGACGATCCCCTGGGTCACGGTCTGCCCGACGCCGAAGGGGTTGCCGATCGCGAGTACGACGTCGCCGACGCGCAGGTCGCGGGAGTGGCCAACCGTGGCCACTGCCACCTCGTCGGTACGGATGCGCAGGACGGCGAGGTCGGTATCGGGGTCGATGCCGATGATCTCGACCGGATGGGCGTCGCCATTGGGCAGGACCACGGCGATCGCGTCGGCCTCCTCGATCACGTGGTGATTGGTCAGGATATGGCCCCGATCGGTCATGATTACACCGGAGCCCAGGCTGGCCTGCTCGGTGTCGCCCGGGGGCATGGGCTGGCCAAAGAACTCGTGCAGGTCAAGGATGCCAGGGGTGTCGAGCACGCGCGAGGTCATGATGTTGACCACGGCCGGCGCGGCGCGCTCGACCCCGTCGGCATAGCTGACCGCGGCCCCGTTGGTCGTGGAAAGCGGGGTGGCGACTTGCAGCTCCGCCCGCTCGGCCCGGTCGCGGTCGAGCACATGGGGAAAGAACACGGCGACGACTACGGCGATCGCCACGCCGGTCAGGGCGGCTTGCAGCAGGAAACGCGAGAAATTCACCATATAGCGAATATACCGAAATGGGATGGGCTGCACAGCCGCCGATCCCGGTCCAGCCGGAGAACCGATCGTGATCGAACGTGACGTATTAATGCAGGCCCTGAACGAAGAGCTCCAGCCGGAGCGCTTTCGCGACTATTGCCCGAACGGGCTGCAGGTGGAGGGACGGGCCCAGGTGCGCCGCATCGTCAGCGGGGTGACGGCTTCGCTGGCGCTGGTCGAGGCCGCGATCGCGGACGGGGCCGACACGATCCTGGTGCATCACGGCTATTTCTGGAAGGGCGAGCCGGAGGTGGTCACCGGCATGAAGCGCGAACGCCTGCGCCGGCTGCTGGAGCACGATATCAACCTGGTGGCCTACCACCTGCCGCTGGACGCGCACCCGGAGCTGGGCAACAACACGCAGCTGGCCAATCGCCTCGGGTTCGCGATCGAGGGCGTGCTGCGCGAGGACGGCGTGGGCCAGTACGGGCGCCCCGCCGCCGAAGTGTCGGGGGCGGACCTGCGCGACCACATCTCGGCTGTGCTGGGGCGCGAGTGTCTGTGGGTGCCGGGCGGCGAGCGGCCGATCCGGCGGCTTGCCTGGTGCACCGGCGGGGCGCAGTCATTGCTGATGGAGGCGGCGGCGCAGGGCGTGGACGCCTATATCAGTGGCGAGATCTCCGAGCAGACCACCCACGAGGCGCGCGAGAGCGGGGTGCACTACTTCGCCGCCGGACATCATGCGACCGAGCGCTACGGGGCGCCTGCCCTGGGGGAGTGGTGCGCCGAGCGCTTCGGTCTGGAGCATCGGTTTATCGACATCGACAACCCCGCTTGAACGGCGCCCCGGCGAGCGCACATTCGCGGGGCAATCTGCTCTTGCTGGGGGCGCTGAAATCCCGCCTTTATCATGAATAACTTATAATCGATTGGGCGCGTCTGGAGAGGCCGTCCGCCCGGTCTTAAGGTATTCACCTACTTGACCTTATTAGCGTGTTCGGGAATTCTATCGGATTTTACTGGCCGCCCCGCGGTGGCCTGCCCGTTCGCCCGTGAGCGCGCCCAGGGCGGCGCGCTCACGGGGCAGTCTGCGGGCATCTCCGCACCCTCGTACGCGTATCGAGTGGCTGCCGGGACACGATTTCAACACGTTGTTTGGAGAGACAAACATGGCAAACCAAGGCGTAAATCGAGGCCGTCGTCGGTTCCTCGTCGCTGCCACATCAGTCGTCGGCGGTGCCGGTGTCGTTGCGGTCGCGACTCCGTTCCTGGCGTCCTTGCAGCCTAGCGCTCGCGCTCAGGCAGCAGGGGCCCCGGTCGAGTTCGACGTGACCGAGGTCGAGCCCGGCCAGCGCGTCAGCATCGAGTGGCGGGGACAGCCGATCTGGATCGTGCGGCGTACCGACGAGATGCTGGAAGGTTTGTCCCAGGTGACCGATCGCCTGCGCGATCCGGACTCCGAGAACGAGGCCCAGCAGCCGGAATACGCGCAGAACGAGCACCGCTCGATCAAGCCGGAAATCCTGGTGCTGATCGGGATCTGCACCCACCTCGGGTGCTCGCCGTCGTTCCGCCCGGAGATCGGTGATCCCGGTATGGGTTCCGACTGGCAGGGCGGCTGGCTGTGCGGTTGCCACGGTTCCCGCTTCGACATGGCCGGCCGCGTCTATCGCAACATGCCGGCAGTCGACAACCTGGAGGTGCCGCCGCACCACTACATCACGGACAACCTGCTGCTCGTGGGTGAAGATGAAGACGGAGGAGCTGTCTGATGGCCGGTAATCCCGCGGAAAAGTGGCAGGGTGGGCTGCTGGGCTGGGTTGACGCCCGCTTCCCCCTGTCCCAGATGTGGAACGAACATCTGGCTCAGTATTATGCGCCGAAGAACTTCAACTTCTGGTATTTCTTCGGTTCCCTCGCCCTGCTGGTGCTGGTCATCCAGATCGTCTCCGGCATCTTCCTGACCATGTTCTACAAGCCCGATGCCGAGCTGGCCTTCGCATCGGTCGAGTACATCATGCGTGATGTGGAGTGGGGCTGGCTGATCCGCTACATGCACTCCACGGGCGCCTCGATGTTCTTCGTGGTGGTCTATCTGCACATGTTCCGGGCGCTGCTGTACGGCTCCTACAAGAAGCCGCGCGAGTTGATCTGGATCTTTGGTGTGCTGATCTATCTGGTGCTGATGGCCGAAGCCTTCGCCGGCTACCTGCTGCCGTGGGGCCAGATGTCCTACTGGGGCGCGCAGGTGATCGTGAACCTGTTCCAGACCATCCCGTACATTGGGCCGGACCTGGTGACCTGGATCCGCGGTGACTTCCTGCTGTCCGACGCTACGCTCACGCGTTTCTTCGCGCTGCACGTGATTGCCCTGCCGCTGGTGCTGATCCTGCTGGTAGCCGCGCACATCATCGCGCTGCACGAAGTGGGTTCGAACAACCCCGACGGCGTCGAGATCAAGAAGAACAAGGACGAGAACGGCATCCCGAAGGACGGCATCCCGTTCCACCCGTACTACACCGTGAAGGACATCGTCGGCGTCGGTGTCTTCCTGATGGTGTTCGCGGTCATCATGTTCTTCTTCCCGATGGGCGGCGGTCTGTTCCTGAAGCCGGACAACATGATCCCGGCCGATCCGCTGGTCACCCCTGAACTGATTCCGCCGGTCTGGTACTTCACCTCGATGTACTCGGTGCTGCGTTCCGTGCCGGATCCGTTCCTCGGCGTGGTGGCCATGGGCCTCGCGGTGGTGATGCTGTTCTTCATCCCCTGGCTGGACCGCAACCCGGTGCTGTCGATGCGCTACCGCTCGTTCGCGGCCAAGTTCAACCTGGCGGCATTCGTGGTGGCCTTCGTGATCCTGGGCTGGCTGGGTCTGCAGCAGGCGACCACGATGATCAGCGAAATGAGCTTCCGCTGGTCGCTCGTGTACTTCGCGTTCTTCTTCCTGCTGTGGTTCCTCAGTCGGGAGCGCTCTGCGGCGGTCAGTCTGATCCTGTTCGCGGTGGTCGTGGGTATCTACACCCTCTACGACATCACGCGCTTCGATCCGAGTGACGCAAGCCTGATTATGTGGTCCTGGCTGATCCCGACCGTGCATCTGTTCGTCTGCATGGTGGTCCCGGTGTTTGCCCGGGGTCTGGGTCGTGATCGTGCCGTTCCGGAAAGGGTGACTTCGTAATGAAAACGTTTATCGCAACGACTGTTATGGCCCTGGCGGCCCTGTTCACCGTGCCGGCGGCCTCGGCCGCCAGCTACAGTGGTGATCTGCAAAAAGCCAATGTGGACGTGACCAACCAGGCGTCGCTGCAACGCGGCGCCCGGCTGTACATGAACTACTGCATGGCCTGCCACTCCACCCAGTACATGCGCTACAACCGCGTGGGGCGCGACATCGGTCTGACCGAGGAGCAGGTTACCGAGAACTTCATCTTCATCACCGATGAGGATGGCGACCTGGTGAACCCGGGCTCGCTGATGAAGAACGCGATGTCGGACTCCTATGCCGACGAGGCCTTTGGTGTGACGCCGCCGGATCTGACCCTGGCGACCCGCATCCATGGCGAGGACTGGGTGTACACCTTCCTCAAGAGCTTCTACATCGACGAGGACCGTCCGCTGGGTGCCAACAACACGGTGTTCAGCAACGTCGGCATGCCCCACGTGTTGTGGGAGCTGCAGGGCTGGCAGGAGCTGGTCGAGGACGATGACGGCAACGAGCGTCTGGAGCTCGTGCGCAATGGCTCGATGAGCCAGAGCGAGTACGATCGCGCGGTGCGTGACCTGGTCACCTACCTTTCGTATATGGGCGAACCGATGCAGCTCGACCGTCAGCGCATCGGTCTGTACGTTCTGATTTTCCTGGCCGTGTTTACCGTGCTGGCCTACTTCTTGAAAAAGGAGTACTGGAAAGACGTACACTAGGCGGCCTGAACCGTCGCCGGCGGGCGCTCAGGGATGAGCGCCCGCCGGTGTTATTGACCGTCTGCCCGGTGTGGCCTCGTGCCCGGCCGGGGTAGGGAGAAAGCTATGGCGCTGGTCGCCAATCGTCGTTCCGTAATGACTCTGTTTTCCGCTCACGACTGCGTGCGCTGCCACCGCGTGCGTATCATCCTCGCCGAGAAGGACATCGCGGTGGATGTCGTCAACCTCGGGCCGGACGAGCTTCCCGAGGATCTCTCCGATCTCAATCCCTACAACGAGGTACCGACCCTGGTGGATCGGGACCTGGCGCTGTACGGGACTCACGTGATCACCGAATACCTGGACGAGCGTTTCCCGCATCCGCCGCTGATGCCGGTGGACCCGGTTTCGCGTGCCGCCGCGCGGCTGGCGCTTTATCGCGTCGAGCGAGACTGGTACGAGGGCCTGGACGCGGTGAAGAAGGCATCCGGGGGCGGGCTGACCAAGGCACGCAAGATCCTGCGCGAGAGCCTGATGAACTCGGCGGAGATCTTCGAGCTGAAGCCGTACTTCCTGAGTGACGAGTTCAGCATCGTGGATTGCGCGATCGCCCCGGTCATGTGGCGTCTGCCGTCGCTGGGGATCGACCTCGAGTCCCTGCCGACTGCGATTCAGGAATACGCGGATCGCGTCTGCAAGCGGGAATCCTTCCAGATCAGTCTCACCGAGGCCGAGCGCGAGCTGAGGCTGTGACCTCTTCGCGTCCCTATCTGCTCCGGGCCTTGTGGGAGTGGATCACGGATAACGGGTTTACGCCGCATATCCTGGTCGACGCCACGGTGGAGGGTGCGCTAGTGCCCGATGCCTTTGTCGAGCAGGGCAAGATCACGCTCAACATCGGCCCGTCCGCGGTGCAGGCCCTGAATATCGGGGACGAGGCGGTCGCCTTCTCGGCGCGTTTCGCCGGCAGCCCGATGGACGTCTACGTGCCCACGCAGGCTGTGCTCGCCGTCTATGCGCGCGAGAACGGCCAGGGGATGATGTTCGGCAGCGAGCCGGGGCCGGGGCCGGACGATGGCCCGGGCGGCGACGGACCGGACGACTCTGGCCCTACGGGCTCCGATCAGAATGGGGACAAGCCGGCTGCCAAGCGCAAGGGTCCCGCCCTGAAGGTCGTCAAGTAAGACCCGTGATGGCCGGCCCCGGCGCCTTGCCGGGGTTCAGGATGTTGTCGGGATCGAAGCTCCGCTTGATCCCGCTCATCAGGTTCAGCGCCACGGGATCGATCTCCCGGCCCACAAAGGCGCGTTTCACCAGCCCGATCCCGTGCTCGCCGGACAGCGTACCCCCAAGCCCCAGCACCAGCGTGAAGACCTCGTCCAGGCAGCGTTCGGCGGCGGCGAGTTCCTGCGGATCGTCCGGGTTCACCAGCAGATTCACGTGGATGTTGCCGTTGCCGGCGTGCCCAAAATTCACGATCTTGATCGCGTGCGCCTGGGCGAGCCGGTCGAGGCCCGCGATCAGGTCGGGGATGCGGGAGACGGGCACGACCACATCCTCGTTGATCTTCTTCGGCGCGACGGTACGCAGCGCCGGCGAGAGGGCCTTGCGCACGGCCCACAAGGCCTGGGTCTCTTCCGCGGTGTCCGCGCTGATGGTCTGCAGGCAGCCATCGCCATCGGCGGCGGCGCGGACGCCGCGCGTCGTCGCATCGATCCCGGCCTCGGTGCCGTCCGTCTCGATCATCAGGATGGCGCCGGCGTCCCTTGGCAGCGGGCAGTCCGGTGCGTAGTCGCGGATCATGGCAATCGCCGAATGGTCCATGAACTCCAGGGCCGACGGTACCTCCGCGCGGCCCATCAGCCGCGACACGGCGGCCGCCGCGTCGCCCACGGTCCGATACATAGCCTGAATCAGGCGCGTGGCTTCGGGTTTTGGTGTGAGGCGCAGCGTGGCCTCGGTGATCACGGCCAGGGTCCCCTCGGACCCGATCAGCAGCCGGGTCAGGTCGTACCCGACGACGCCCTTGGTCGTGTGCACGCCCGTACGGAAGGCCTCGCCGGTGCCGGCGACCGCCGCAAGCCCGAGGGTGTTGTCCCGTGGCGTGCCGTACTTCACGGCATGGGGGCCTGCCGAGTTGTAGGCCAGATTGCCGCCGAGCGTGCAGTAAGTACTGCTCGTGGGGTCCGGGGGCCAGAAAAACCCCTGGGCCCCTGCCGCTTCCTGCACCTCGCCGTTGGTTACGCCAGGTTCCGCGATCAGCCAACGGTTTGCCGGGTCGACCTCCAGGATCCGGTTCATGCGTTCGAACGACAGGACTAATCCGCCATGGTCGGGGACCGCCGCGCCTGTGGTGCCGGTGCCGCGCCCGCGGCAGGTCACGGGTGCGCCCAGACGTCGGCAAAGCCGTACCAGTTCAGCGACCGTCTCGGCGTCGCGTGCAAACGCGACCGCATCCGGCGGGGCATGCAGCTTGGAGTTGTCGGCACCGTAGGACCAGCAATCGGCCGGGTCCAGCAGGCGGTCCTCGGCCGGAAGGAGTTGTTCGATTTCGCGTGCCAGCGGTGTCATGCCCGGTCCCCCTGAATGGCGTCGGGCAGCCATTCGATCGTGTCGTCGCCGTCCAGCAGCACGACATCGAAGCGCACGGGGCCTTGCCAGCGGGTCTCCTGCAGATAGCCCTCGGCCGCCCGTAGCAGTCGCCTGCGCTTGCCGGCATCGATGCTCTCGGCTCCGCCGCCAAAGTTGCGGTGGCTGCGCTTGCGTACCTCGACCAGAACCAGCGTATCGCCCTCGCGTGCGACCAGATCCAGCTCGCCCCACGGGCGGCGCACGTTGCGCGCCACCAGGATGAGGCCTTGCCCGGTCAGGTAGTGCGCCGCACGGTCCTCGGCGGCTTGGCCGGCCATGCCCGGGCGAAACATTGGTCAGCTGCCCTCGCTGGTGGACCCCAGCTGGCGTGGTGCGCCGCTCTCGAAGCGCGCCCAGGCCGGCTCGCGCACCCAGTCCCCGCTGATCGGGTTCAGTGACCAGGTTCCGGCACCCCCGACGATTTGATGGTGGGTGGCCTCGCGTACCGCGTGATCATGCAGGCTCAGCCGCATCGCATCCATGCCCAGCGCGACGAAGCGTGGGAGCTCGTCAGTCGCCCCTTCGGCCATTTCGCCGTTCAGCGGCTCGATGGTCGTGAACAGATAGGGCGCGTCGGGGAAAACGATGCCGTTGAGATCGCGGTCGCGATTGGCGTTTGGCTGCCCGGCGTAGATATGAGGCGTCGCCATAATCGGGAGTTGCCGGGCCCCGTGGAAGTGCAGGTGTGGCACGAGTTGCCGCATCTGGCGCGAGGTTCCGGTCACGAACAGGTGATCGGCATCGCCCCGAACCTGGGGGTCGCCCTCCAGACTCAGGCCAGTCCGGCGGGCGACATCGCGAATGCGTGCCTCGCTCTGCTCAATCCCGAGCGCATTGCCCACCCGGGCATTGATGTCCTCGGCATCCGGGCGCAGGCGCACGATGTCCCGCGGCCGCAGGCCGTGGTCCGCGAGCGCTTCCTGGTAGGCTTCCGCAATGCGGTCCCCGAACTGACCCTCGGGCAGGATTACGAGCGGGTTGCGCCAACCCGTGCGCACCGCGCGGTCCACCACAGCGTAGGCATCCTCTTCCGGATTCAGTGCCAGCGTGCCGAAGGCACCGTTGCCGTCGAGCCGGGTACGGTTGAGCAGCAGCGTCGGGCGCGTCTCCTCGCTTGCGGCCACCGCGCGCACCGCATCGCGGTCGAGCGGTCCGATGATGCGGTCCACACCGTCCTCGACGCCGCGCCTGTAGAGGTCTGCAGCCGTGTCGGGGTCGCCGCGTGTGTCGCGCACCAACAGTCGGCCGTGGCCCCCGGTCTCCGCGTAGTAGGCGCGCGTGATGCCGTCGAGGATCGCATTGCCGAGCTGGGCGAGATCACCGGACAGCGGCAGGAGGACCAGGATCGTCTCCGGCGCCTCGGGCTGGAGCGGGTGACTTGCGACCAGTTCCGGGAGCAGGCTGTTGGCCGGGTGCGACGGATAGCGCTCCCGCCACTGGCCGGCCACGCGGCGGGCGTCGTCTTCCGAATGGACGCTGCGCAATCCGGTGAACAGGCGAACCCAGGGCTCGGCATCCGGGTGTTCGCCCGCCGCCAGGCCGTCCCGCTGGGCGGGTCGAAGCGCCGAGAGCAGACCCCAGATGCGTTTCTGGTTGGCTGTTTGCTCATCGGGCTTCAGCAGGAGCAGGCCGTCGAGGCGCAACCGGGCGTCCAGCGCCTGATACCATTCGCGCTCGTGCTCGAGCAGGCGGGCATGCAGGCCCAGACCCTCGCGGTAGACCTCGGGCGTGCGGGTCTCGTCGTCCGGGTCGTCGGCGCCGAGCCGCTCGCGCGCGGTTTCCCACTCGCCGCGTGTGGCCGCCAGGCGGGCACCGCGCACACGGTCGGCCAGCGGTTCCCGGTGCTGGGCATCCAGGTCGCGCCACAGCGCGTCCGCGCGGTCGACCAGGTCGCCGTCCGGCTCGTCTAGTCTCAGGACCGCGTCGATCGCTGCGCGCACGTTGTCCGGCTGCGGGCCCGCCCAGGCCTCGCTGATCAGGATCGGGGCCTGTTGCTCGGCCGGCAGGTCAACGACCTCGGGTCGTTCCTCCTCCGGTTCCGGGGCGGGGGTGGGGTCCGGGCGCGGCGTCGCGCAGCCGGCGAGGATTGCGCCGGCGAGCAGGCTCAGGGCCAGGCGGCCCCGGTAGCGCCCCCCGGCAGCTGGAGAGAGGTATAGGTTCACGATAGCGGGATGCTCAGCGTATTGGGGAGTCAGTATTGAAAGCGCATCAGATTGTGTCAACGAATTGCGGCACGTTATGGGTGGTTGCCACGCCGATCGGCAATCTGGCCGATCTCAGCCCGCGTGCCCGTGACGTGCTGGCGCGCGTTTCGCGTATCGCTGCGGAGGATACGCGACACAGCGGCGGGTTGCTGGCGCACCTGGGGGTACTGACGCCCCTGGTCAGCCTCCATGAACATAACGAGCGCGAGCGCATCCCCTCTTTATTGTCTGCGCTGGAGGCAGGCGACGATCTCGCGTTGATCTCGGATGCCGGTACGCCGCTGGTATCCGACCCGGGGTATCGTCTGGTACGAGCGGCCGCCGAGGCAGGGCTGCCGGTGCGTGCGGTGCCTGGCGCCAGCGCGCCGCTTGCCGCTCTGGCCGTCGCCGGCCTGCCCTCCGATCGTTTCTGCTTCGAGGGCTTTCTGCCGCATGCCGGCGGGGCCCGCCGTCGCCGCCTGGAGGCCTTGCTGTCGCAGCCGGTGACGACGATCCTGTTCGAGTCGTCGCATCGCGTACGTGCCGCTGCCGACGACCTGGCCGCGCTCGCGCCGGAGCGGCTGGTGTTCCTGGGGCGTGAGCTGACCAAGCAGTTCGAGGAACACTATAGAGGTGTTGCGGACGAGCTCCCGGCCTGGCTCGATGCTGATGCCAATCGTCTGCGGGGGGAGTTCGTGTTGATCCTCGCGCCGGCGCCGCAGGCGGCCGATCCGGAGTCCGAGGATGCCCCGCTCGCCGACGAACATGAGCGCCTGCTGGGGGCCTTGCTGGGGGAGCTTCCATTGAAACGAGCGGTGCGGGTTCTTGCCGACGCCACCGGAGTGCCGCGCAACCGTGTCTATGCCCGGGCCCTGCGTCTGAAGGACGAGGGTTGATGGGGGTTTTTCTTGCGTTGTTGCGGGTGCGGGCGTAAAAGGAGCGCGGGAGCTGGCCTGGCAGTCGCTGTATCCACTGGATGCGGAGGAAAGTCCGGGCTCCACAGGGCAGGACGCCAGGTAACGCCTGGGCGGCGCGAGCCGACGGAAAGTGCCGCAGAAAATACACCGCCGATGGCCTTCGGGCACAGGCAAGGGTGAAAAGGTGCGGTAAGAGCGCACCGCACGGCTGGTAACAGTCCGTGGCAGGGTAAACCCCGTCCGGAGCAAGGCCAAATAGGGGTGCATGGTGTGGCCCGCATCGCACCCGGGTAGGCTGCTCGAGGCGTCCGGTGACGGACGTCCCAGATGAATGACTGTCCACGACAGAACCCGGCTTACGGCCGGCTCCCACTTTTTCCCACCTTTGCGGCCCCCTCCGCGGGCCGGTGTCTCGCCGTGTCGGCGGTTCCTACCGAAAAATAGTGAAGTAGTTTCTTAAGTGTGGCCCTCAAGACGCGGCTTTTGGGGTGTTATTTTCTGGCTGCACTGTCGCTGGGCAGGTGTTCGCTAAGTCTCTGTGATTCAACGCTTATTTTTGGTTTTTTCGGGTCGATTTTCTTGACTCCTGGAGATAGCCGTACCTATAGTGTCGAAAAGTGGGAAAAGGTGGGGAAAGGTGGGTGACCACCGCAACCGGTACCGGCCATGTTTCGAGGCGTAAGCCAACTCAATCTGGATGCCAAGGGTCGCTTGGCCATGCCCGCGCGCTATCGCGATACGCTGGCGGCGTCCTGTGGTGGCCAGCTGGTGATTACCGTAGACCCCGACCGGTGCCTGCTCCTGTATCCGTTCCCCGAGTGGGAGCGCATCGAGCAAAGTCTGATGTCCCGCCCCAACATGAATCCGAAGGTCCGTAATCTGCAGCGCCTCCTGGTCGGTCATGCGACCGAGTGCGAGCTGGACGGTAGCGGCCGTCTCCTGCTGCCGACGCCGCTGCGCCAGTACGCCAGTCTGGACAAGCGCGCGGTGCTGCTGGGGCAGGGCAACAAGTTCGAGATCTGGGATGCCGATGCCTGGGATGCCCGTTGCGAGCAGGCGCTGGGGGGTGACGTGGATGACGACGCACTCGAGTCCATTGCGTTGTGACCATGACGGAAACCGTCGCTCATATCCCGGTGCTGCGCGACGCGGTGCTGGAGGGGCTGGCCGTGCGCGCTGACGGGTTCTACGTGGATGGGACCTTCGGGCGCGGCGGGCACAGCCGCGCGATTCTCGATCGCCTCGGTGCCGGCGGAAGCCTGCTGGCAATGGACCGGGACCCCGAGGCGGCTGCGGCCGCCTCTTCGTTTGCGGACGATCCACGCTTCGTCTTCGAGCCGGGTCCGTTCTCGACGATGGCCGATACCCTGCGCCGGCGCTTCCCCGATCGTGCGCCGGATGGCGTGTTTCTGGATCTGGGGGTCTCCTCCCCGCAGCTGGACACCCCCGAGCGTGGTTTCAGCTTCCAGCACGATGGCCCGCTGGACATGCGCATGGACCCCACGCAGGGCGAGAGTGCCGCGGACTGGCTGGCCCGCGCGGAGCAGGACGAGATCGCCGACGTGATTTACCACTATGGCGAGGAGCGCCATTCCCGCCGCGTCGCCCGTGCGATCGTCGCTGCGCGCGCGGATGCCCCGATTACGCGCACCGCACAGCTCGCCGAGATCGTGCGCCGCGCGGTGCCCGGGCGCGAACCGGGCAAGCACCCGGCCACGCGTACCTTTCAGGCTCTGCGTATCCATGTGAATCGGGAGCTCGAAGAGCTGGAGCAGTGGCTCGAGACGATCCCGGAGGCCCTGCACACCGGCGCGCGGATGGTGGTGATCAGCTTTCATTCGCTCGAGGATCGCATGGTCAAGCAGGCACTGCGTGGGCCGCGCCCGGACACGCGCCTGCCGCGCGGGCTGCCGGTGATGCCCGAAACACCCGAGCGCCCGTGGCGCCCGATCGGCAAGCCCGTGCGTGCCGACGCCGAAGAGCAGCGCCGCAACCCGCGCGCACGCTCGGCGGTGCTGCGTGTGGGGGAGCGCACCTGATGGTCTTTCGCGGCTTCATCCTGATCATCCTGGCGACCGGGGTCTTTGCCTCCGCCGTCGGTGTGGTGGCGGCCAAGCACGAGGCACGCCAGGCCTTTATCGCGCATCAGTCGGAGCTTTCGGAGCGCGACGCGCTGAACCTGGAGTGGACGCAGCTGCAGATCGAGCAGTCGACCTGGGCGACGCAGGGCCGTATCGAGCGGCAGGCGCTCGAGGAACTGGGCATGATCAAGCCCGAGCCGGATCGCATCGTGGTGATCGGGGGGCGCACATGGGAGCGCTGAAGCGTCAGGTCAGCCATGGCCGTCTGAAGGTGCTGCTGGTGGTCTCCGCGCTGGTGCTTGTGGCCCTGGTGCTGCGCGCAATCGATCTGCAGGTCCTCAGCCGCGATTTCCTCACGCAGCAGGGCGAGCAGCGCCAGGTGCGTACGCTGACCGAATCGGCCCATCGCGGCATGGTCACGGATCGCAACGGCGAGCCGCTGGCGATCTCCGCCCCGGTGCAGACCGCCTGGGCGAACCCGAAGGACTTGCTGGAGCAACGCGATCGCTGGCCGGAACTGGCCGAGGCGCTGCAGGTTGATGCCGACTGGCTGGCCGAGCGCATCGAGTCGCGCGCCGGCCGGGAATTCATGTACCTGCGCCGGCATATGCTGCCGGCCCAGGCGGAGCAGGTGACCGCCTTGCGCATCCAGGGCCTTGGCCTGACGCGTGAGTTCCGGCGCTACTACCCGCATGGCGAGACGACCTCGCACATCCTTGGCTACACCGATATTGACGATCGCGGGCAGGAGGGCGTCGAGCTTGCGTTCAACGACTGGCTGTCGGGCGCGCCGGGTGCCAAGCGGGTGTTGCGCGACCGCCACGGACGCACGATCCGCGATGTGGCCAGTATCCGCCCCGCCCGCGACGGCCGCACGCTGCGCCTGACCATCGATCAGCGCCTGCAGTATCTGGCCTACCGCGAGCTGAAGGCCGCGGTGGCGGAGCATGATGCCCAGGGCGGGTCGGCCGTGCTGCTGGACGCCCGTACGGGTGATGTCCTGGCGATGGTCAATCAGCCGAGTTTCAACCCGAACAATCGCGGTTCGATCCGCTCGGAGCTCGCGCGCAACCGATCCCTGACCGACAGCATGGAGCCGGGTTCCGTCATCAAGCCCTTCACCGTTGCGGCGGCCCTGGATGCCGGCATCATCGACCCCAATGTGACCCTGGACACCCGTCCCGGGACCATGCGTGTCGGGCGGCTGACCGTGCGCGACTTTCGGGACTATGGCGTGATTGACCTGACCACCCTGATCGCGCGCTCCAGCAATGTCGGCGCGACCAAGCTGGCGCTGGACCTGCCGCCGGACCGATTCTGGCAGGTGCTGCACCAGGCCGGGTTCGGCCAGTCGACCGGGACCCACTTCCCGGGCGAGGTGAGCGGCCGTCTGCGCGACTTCCCGACCTGGCGCGAGGTCGAACAGGCCACGATGGGGTATGGCTACGGCCTCTCCATTACGCCACTGCAGATGGCCGCGGCCTATACCGCATTTGCCAACGACGGTCAGCGCATCCCGGTACGGCTGGTGCAGACGGCCGATGACCTGCGCGAGCCGGCCGGCGTGATGACCCCGGAGACGGCCCAGCGCGTGCTCGCCATGATGGAGCACACGATCGGCTCCGAAGGTACGGCCCGCCAGGCCGCGATCGACGGCTACCGCATCGCGGGCAAGACCGGTACCAGCCGCAAGAGCGGGCCCGGTGGCTATACCGAAGATCGCTATATCTCCAGCTTTGTGGGTCTCGCGCCGGCGTCCGATCCGCGTTTCGTGATGGCCGTGGTGATCGACGAACCCAATGCTGGCACCTACTTCGGCGGCGCCGTGGCGGCGCCGGTATTCCGCAACGTGATCGGCTCGGCGCTGCGGATGTTCAACGTGCGCCCGGACGCGATGCCGGATATCCCCATGCAGTTCGCCGCCGAACGCGAGGGCTCGACATGATGGCGGCGAATACGGTCCAGACCGTCGCGACACTGGGCCGCCTGTGGCCCGCCGGGGCGCCAGCGCTGCCGAGCGAGGTCGCCGGGCAGCGTGTCACCGACCTTGCCCAGGACAGCCGCCGGGTGACCCCGGGTGCCGTCTTCGTGGCCCTGCGCGGGACCCAGGGCCACGGCCTTGCCCATGCGCGGGCCGCGGCCGAGCAGGGGGCTGTGGCCATCCTGTGGGACGAGGCCGAGGCGGCCCCCGCCCTGAGCATCCCGGTGCTGCATCTCCCGGGCCTGCGCGTCGCGCTGCCGGCGATCTGTGACGCCCTGTGGGGTGCCTGGCCGGCCGATTATCCCGTCGTCGCGGTGACCGGTACTGATGGCAAGACCTCGGTCAGCCAGTTGTTCGCCGGCGCCCTGGAGCAGCTCGGTGTCCCCACAGGGGTGGTCGGGACGCTGGGCACGGGCCGCTTTGGGGCGCTGGAAGATTGTGGCCACACGACCCCGGGCGTGATCGACCTGCATCGACACCTCGCGCATTTGACCGCCGACGGCTGCCGGGCGCTCTCGATCGAGGCCTCGTCCCACGGCCTCGAACAGGGGCGGATGGCCGGGTTGCCGGTGCGCGTCGCCGTGCTGACCCGGCTGGGTTCGGACCATCTGGATTTTCATGGCAGCCAGCAGGCCTATGCCGACGCCAAGGCGCGGCTGTTCGCCTGGCCGGGGCTGGAGACCGCGGTGCTCAATGCCGACGACGCCCTCGGGCAGCGCCTGATCCGTGAAACCACGGCTGAACACATCCTCACCTACAGTGCCGTCGGGGCCTCCGCCGACCTGGTCGCGCGGGAGGTCGAGGCAGGCTCCGACGGCATTCGCTTCACGCTGGAGGTGGCCGGCGAGGCCTGGCCGGTGCAAGCGGCCCTGTTCGGGCTGTTCCAGGTCGGCAATCTGCTGGCGACGCTCGCCGCCCTGCGGGCGCTGGGTCATTCCTGGCCGGCCGCCGTCGATGCGGTGTCGCGCCTGCGCGGTGTCCCGGGGCGCATGGAGCGCTTCGAACTGCCCAGTGGGGCATTGCTGGTCGTGGACTATGCCCACACCGAACAGGCGCTGGCCGCGGCGCTGGATGCCTTGCGCCCGCACACGGCCGGCCGCCTGATCGCAGTCTTTGGCTGTGGTGGAGACCGCGATGTCACCAAGCGTCCGGCCATGGGGCGGGCCGCCAGTGCGCGCGCCGACCAGGTGATCGTGACGGACGACAACCCGCGTTCCGAAGACCCGGCCGCGATCCGCGCCGCCGTACTCGCCGGCTGTGACCGGCCCGAGGCCTGCCGCGAGCTGGGCGATCGGGAGGCGGCGGTGCGCGCGGCGGTGGCCGAGGCGGGCCCGGGCGACGTCATCCTGCTGGCGGGCAAGGGGCACGAGACCACTCAGCAGGTGGGTACGCAGTTTTATCCGTTCAGTGATCGCGAGCTGGCGTTAGCGCTCGCCGCTCGGACGAATGCGGGAGACAGTGGGGGGGGTATCCAATGATCCGGATGACCGGACAGGAACTGGCGGACGCCGTGCGCGGCCGTCTGGAAAACGGCGACGGCGAGCGGGTCTTCGAGGGGGTGTTCACCGACACCCGGCAACCGCTCGAAGGAGGGCTGTTCGTGGCGCTGCGCGGCCCGCGCTTTGATGCCCACGAGCATGTCGCCGCCGACCTGCCGGCCGCTGTGCTACTGGTGGAGCGCGTGCTGGATGTCCCGCACCCGCAGGTGGTCGTGGCCGATACCGGCGAGGCCCTGGGCCGGCTGGCCCAGCACTGGCGCCGCCGCAGCCGGGCGCGGGTGATCGCGCTGACCGGCTCCAACGGCAAGACCACCACCAAAGAGATGCTGCGCTGCATCCTCGAGGGCGTGGGCTCGGTGCATGCCACCCAGGGCAACCTGAATAACGAGATCGGCGTGCCGCTGACGCTGCTGGCCATGCCCGAGGACACCGATTACGCGGTGATCGAGATGGGCGCCAACCATGCCGGCGAGATCGGGCGCATGGCGCGCTGGACCGAACCGATGGTCGCCATGATCACCAACGCCGGGCGGGCCCATCTGGAGGGCTTTGGCAGCCTTGAGGGGGTGGCCCACGCGAAGGCCGAAATCTTCTCGGGGCTGCCGTCCCAGGGCGGTACGGCGGTGATCAATCTGGACGACCCGTTCGCCGACTATTGGCTGTCGCTGAACGAGCACCACCACTGCCAGCGCTTTTCCCTGGAGGGCGGTGGCGAGATCGAGGGTGTGTGGCAGGCCCCCGACCGCCTGCGTCTGACGATCCTGGGCGCCGGCCGTGACCTGCGTCTGGCCAGCCCGGGGCGCCATGTCGCTGCCAATGCGATCGCCGCGGCCGCCGCGGCGAATGCGGTGGGTGTGGCGATCGACGCGATCGCCAACGGTCTGGCGGGCTGGACGCCGGTGCAGGGGCGTTTGCAGGAGCTCTGGCATGTCAGCGGTGCCCGCCTCTGGGACGACACCTACAACGCCAACCCCGACTCGCTGCGCGCGGGGCTCGAGGTGCTGGCCGCGATGCCCGGCCGGCGCATCCTCGTGCTGGGTGCGATGGGGGAACTGGGCGCCGAGACCCCGGTGCTGCACCGTGAGACCGGGGCGCTGGCCCGCGCGATGGGTGTGGACTACTGCCTGGCCCTGGGCGAGGCCGCGCGCGACAGCGCCGAGGCGTTTGGCGAGGGCGGCGAGTGGTTTGCCGACCATGACGCCCTGCGGACGCGCCTGGAAGCACTGCTGGAGGACGAGACCACGGTCCTGATCAAGGGCTCGCGCAGCCAGCACATGGAGCGAATCATCGAAGGGCTGGAGACGGCCCCGTCGGCGCGGGGGGCTGCGAATGCTGTACGCGCTGACTGAATATCTCACGCAGTTCTACAGCGGCTTTACGGTCTTTCAGTACCTGACCTTCCGCGCCATCCTGGGCGTGGTGACTGCGCTGGCGATCGCGTTGCTGATCGGCCCGGCAATGATCCGTCGGCTGACGGTCGGCAACGTGGGCCAGCAGGTCCGCGACGACGGCCCGGAATCGCACCTGAGCAAGGCCGGTACCCCGACCATGGGCGGGGCGCTCATCCTGGTGGCGGTGGCAGTGGCCACGCTGCTGTGGAGCGACCTCACCAACCGCTTCGTCTGGATCGTGCTGCTGACCACGCTGGCCTTTGGTGCAGTCGGGGGCTGGGACGACTACCTGAAGCTGCGTTACGGCAACAGCAAGGGGCTTTCGGCCAAGGCCAAGCTCCTGTGGCAGACGCTGTTCGCGCTGATCGCCGCCGGGGTGATCATGGCCACCGCGCAGAGCCCGGTGGAGACGAGCTTCTATCTCCCGATCTTCAAGGATTTCGAGCTGCACCTCGGCTGGCTGTTCATCCCGCTGGTCTGGCTGGTCGTGGTCGGGTCCTCCAACGCGGTCAACCTGACCGACGGCCTCGACGGCCTGGCCATCATGCCGGCGGTGCTGGTGGCCGGGGCCCTCGGGGTATTCGCCTATGCGGCCGGCCACGCGGTATTCGCGGATTACCTGCAGATCCCGGCGGTGCCAGGGGTGGGCGAGGTCGGTGTCTTCGCCGCTGCACTGGTCGGGGCCGGGCTCGGCTTCCTGTGGTTCAACGCCTATCCCGCCCAGGTCTTCATGGGCGATGTCGGGGCCCTGGCCCTGGGGGCGGCCCTGGGCATGATGGCGATCCTGACCCGTCAGGAGATCGTGCTCCTGATCATGGGCGGCATCTTCGTGCTGGAGACGCTGTCGGTGATGCTGCAGGTCGCCTCGTTCAAGCTCACCGGGCGGCGCATCTTCCGCATGGCGCCGCTGCATCACCACTTCGAACTCAAGGGTTGGCCTGAGCCGCGCGTGATCGTGCGTTTCTGGATCCTGACCGTGGTGTTCGTCCTGATCGGTCTTGCGACCCTGAAGATCCGCTGACGCCATGTCGAAGCCACAGCCGCACAATCTGATCGTGGGAACCGGGGTGACGGGGCAGTCCGTCGCCCGTTTTCTGCGTGCGCGTGGCGAGACCTTTGCGATCACCGACACGCGTCGCGATCCACCGGCGCTGGCGGCCGGGGCCGACGCCGCGTGGCTGGCCGAGGCCTGGGCCGGACCCCTGGATGGTCTCGATACTGCAGGCTACGCCCGCCTGGTCGTCTCGCCGGGGGTCCCGCTCGAACACCCGGCCGTCGAACAGGCCCGGGCCGCCGGCGCGGTGATTACCGGCGATATCGACCTGTTCGCTGCTGTGGCGCAGGCCCCGGTCATTGCGATCACCGGCTCCAACGGCAAGAGCACGGTCACCGCCCTGGTGGGCGAGATCCTGACGGCCGCAGGTCGCAAGGTCGCGATTGGCGGCAATTTTGGCACCCCGGCGCTGGATCTTCTGGACCCGGTGGTGGAGGTCTATGTGCTGGAGCTGTCGAGTTTTCAGCTCGAACGCAGCGAGCAGCTGAAGCCGGACGGGGCCGCGATCCTGAACATCTCGCCCGACCACATGGATCGCTACCCGGATCTTGCCGCGTACATCCAGGCCAAGGCCCGCATCCTCGACCGCGCCGCCCGCGGTGTGCTCAACCGCGACGATCCCTGGCTGCGCGAGTTGCCCCTGCCGGCCGGTCTGCGCGTGGTCTCGTTCGGGCTGGATGCCCCGCTGGCCGCGACCGACTTTGGCGTGAACACGGGCGAGGCGGAGCCGGACCTGGTGCGTGGGGAGGAACGGCTGCTGTCCACCGCGCGCCTGCGTCTGCGCGGGCAGCACAACTGGGCCAATGCCCTGGCCGCTCTGGCGCTGGCCTGGCCGTGGCTGGAATCGCTCCAGGCGCGCAGCGAGGCGCTGGCTGCGCTAGCCGACTTCGCGGGCCTGCCGCACCGTTCGCAGTGGATCGCGCGGGTCGCCGAGGTCGACTACATCAACGATTCCAAGGGCACCAACGTGGGCGCGACCCTGGCCGCGCTTCGGGGTACGCCGGGGCCCCTGGTGCTGATCGCCGGTGGCCAGGGCAAGGGACAGGACTTCTCGCCGCTGGCGGACTACGTGCCCGGCAAGGTCCGGGGTGTGGTGCTGCTCGGCGAGGATGCCCCGCTGATTGCCCGTGCCCTGGCCTCGGTGGTGCCGGTGCAGCGGGTGGACGACATGACCGCCGCCGTGGCGCAGGCCGCGGCCTGGGCGCAGCCCGGCGATACCGTGCTGCTGTCGCCGGGCTGCGCGAGCTTGGACATGTACGAGAACTATCAGGCCCGCGGCGACGACTTCGCGCGGGTTGTACGGGAGCGAGCGGCATGAGTACCGGATCGCTGCCCCTCGGACTGCCGTCGCGCGACTCGCTCGACGGGCTGCGCAACAGCGTGGATCTGCCGCTGCTGGCGGCGGCCGCGTTGCTGCTGGGGCTCGGCCTGATCATGGTCGCCTCGGCCTCGATGGATCTGGGCGAGCGCTACTATGGCAACACCTGGCACTTCTTCCAGCGCCAGGTCCTGTTCGCCGCCATCGGTCTGGCGCTGGCGACCGTGATGTGGGCAATTCCGCTGGAGCGCTGGGAGCGGGCCGGTCCCTGGCTGCTGATCCTGGTGATGGTGCTGCTGATTGCGGTGCTGCTCCCGGGCGTGGGCCGAACCGTGAACGGCGCGACTCGCTGGATCCCGATCGGCATGTTCAACCTCCAGGTGGCCGAGCCGGTGAAGCTGCTGGTGGTCATGTACCTGGCCGGCTACATCGTGCGCCACTACTCGGCATTGCGGCTGCACCTGCGGGGGTTTGTCCGCCCGCTGGTCGTGCTGGGATTCGGGACGGTACTCCTGCTGCTGCAGCCCGACTTCGGTGGCGCGGCCATCATGCTGGCGATCGGCATGGGCATGCTGTTCCTGGCTGGCGCCAAGCTGTGGCAGTTCGCCGCGCTTGGCGCGACCATTGCGGTGGGTATGGCCTTCGTGGCCGTGGCTGCGCCCTACCGGGTCGCGCGCCTGACCGCGTTCCTCGACCCCTGGCAGGACCCGTTCGCGACCGGCTTCCAGCTGACCCAGTCGCTGATCGCGATCGGCTCCGGCGGCTGGTTCGGTACCGGTCTGGGCAACAGCGTGCAGAAGCTGTTCTACCTGCCAGAAGCCCATAACGACTTCCTGTTCGCGGTCTTCGCCGAGGAGTTTGGCTTTATCGGTGTGCTCGCCCTGATCGCACTGTTTGCGGTCGTGGTCTGGCGCTGCGTGAAGATCGGACTCTGGGCCGAGCGGGCGGGGCATGCATTTGGTTCGCATCTGGCCTTTGGGGTCGCGATCTGGCTGGCGCTGCAGAGCGCGCTCAATCTTGCGGTGAACATGGGGTTGCTGCCGACCAAGGGCATGACGCTCCCTTTTCTCAGCTACGGCGGCAGTTCGCTGATCGTAACGCTGATGGCGATCGGTCTGGTGATGCGGGTCTATCGCGAGGCGCAGATCCCGGCCCCGCGTCAATCGACCCCGCCGCGGCGCAAGAGGGGGCAGGCATGAACAATCCCCTGCGCATCCTGATCATGGCCGGCGGTACCGGCGGGCACGTCTTCCCGGGGCTGGCGGTCGCCGAGGCCCTGCGTGCCCGTGGCGTCGAGGTCCTCTGGCTGGGTAGCGCCCGCGGGATCGAGACGCGCCTGGTGCCTGCGGCGGGGATCGAGCTGCACACCCTCCCGATCAGCGGGGTGCGTGGCAAGGGTCTGATCGGGCTGTTGCTGGCGCCCTGGCGCCTCGGGATCTCGTTGTGGGCGGCACTGGCCCTGATTACCCGGTTGCGTCCGGCCGCCGTGATCGGCTTTGGCGGCTTCGCGGCCGGCCCTGGCGGCCTGATGGCCGCCGCGCTGGGGCGCCCGCTGGCGATCCACGAGCAGAACGCGGTCGCCGGTCTTACCAACCGCTGGCTGGCGCGCATCGCGGACCGGGTCTATGCGGGCTTCGATCATGCCTTCCCGGAGCGTCACACCGTGACGGTGGTGGGCAATCCGGTCCGCGCGGAGATCGCCGCGTTGCCGGAGCCGGAACAGCGCTTCGACGAGCGCTCGGGCCCGCTGCGGGTGCTGGTGCTGGGTGGCAGCCTTGGGGCGCGCTCGCTGAACCGCATCGTCCCGGCGGGGCTCGAGCAGACCCGCGACGCGAAGCCGATGGTGATTCGTCACCAGGCCGGGGAGCGCACGCTGGACGAGGCGCGCGCCGCCTATGCCGAGACCGCGCTGGAATACGAAGTGACTCCGTTCATCGAGGACATGGCCGCGGCCTATGGCTGGGCGGATCTAGTGATCTGCCGGGCCGGTGCGCTGACCGTGGCCGAGATTGCGGCGGCTGGTGTGCCGGCCCTGTTCGTACCCTATCCGCATGCGGTCGACGATCACCAGACGGCGAATGCCCGCGCCCTCGTCGAGGCGGGTGCGGCCTGGTGCCTGGCGGATGCCGATCTGACGCCCGAGCGGGTTGCCGGCATCGTTCGGCCACTGGGGCGCGAGGCCCTGCGCGAACGTGCTCGGCTGGCGCGCGAGCAGGCCTGCCCTGACACCGCCGAGCGTCTGGCCGAGGCCTGCCTGGAGATGGCCAATGCCCGGCGCGGGAGGAAGAACTCATGAACGCCCCGCGCCTGCCACGCCACGCGATGCGTCGCATCCGCCGTATTCACTGTGTCGGGATCGGTGGTTCCGGTATGAGCGGGATCGCCGAGGTCCTGCACCAGCTGGGCTACGAGGTCTCCGGATCGGATCTCGGGCAGTCGGCGATGGTCGCGCGTCTGACCGGGATGGGGATTCCGGTGGCCCCCGCGCATACCGAAGAGAACGTCGCCGAGGCCGACGTGCTGGTCGTCTCCAGCGCAATCGACCCCTCCAACCCCGAGGTGCAGGCGGCCCGCCGCCGCGGGATCCCGATCGTGCGCCGCGCGGAGATGCTCGCGGAGTTGATGCGTTTTCGCTACGGCATTGCCGTGGCCGGTACCCACGGCAAGACCACCACGACCAGCCTGGTGGCCAGCGTGCTCGCCGAGGCCGGTATGGACCCCACCTTCGTGATCGGCGGGCGCCTGAACAGCACGGCCAGCCACTCGAACCTGGGGGCGGGCGACTATCTGGTGGCCGAGGCCGACGAGAGCGATGCCTCGTTCCTGCATCTGCAGCCGATGATCAGCATCGTGACCAACATCGATGCCGACCACCTCGGGACCTATGGCAACGACTTCGGGAACCTGCGCGCGACCTTCCTCGAGTTTCTGCACCACCTGCCGTTCTACGGCATCGCCGTGCTGTGCGCGGACGACCCGCAGGTGCGCGACCTCTATCCGGAACTGGAGCGCCCGCGCCTGACTTACGGCATCGAGGCACAAGCCGATGTGCGCGCCCTGAACGTGCGCCAGGAAGGCGTGCGCATGTTCTTCGACCTGAAGCTGCCGGGGCAGGCCGCGTTCCCGGTCACGCTGAACCTGCCCGGACGGCACAACGTGCTCAACGCCCTGGCCGCGGCGGCCGTCGCTCATGAACTGGAGGTCGCCCCCGAGGCGATCCAGGCGGCGCTCGAGCGCTTCCAGGGGATCGGGCGGCGCTTCCAGGTGCAGGAGCTCGAGACCGCGCAGGGCCCGCTGACCCTGGTCGACGACTACGGCCATCACCCGCGCGAGATCGAGGCGACCCAGGCCGCGGCGCGCGATGCCTGGCCCGACCGGCGGCGCATCACCGTGTTCCAGCCCCACCGTTACACGCGCACCCGCGACCTGTTCGAGGACTTTGCCGAGGCCTTGTCCGAGACCGATGTGCTGATCCTGCTGGAGGTCTACCCCGCCGGCGAGGAGCCGATCCCCAGCGCCGATGGCCGCAGCCTTGCCCGCGCGATCCGTCTGCGCGGACAGGTCGAGCCGGTGTTCGTCGAGCATGCGGCCGACGTGGCCGAGGTGCTGTCCGGGATGCTGAAGCCGAACGACGTCGTGATCACTCAGGGGGCCGGCGATATCGGCCGGCTGGCGAGCCTGCTGCCGGACCAACTGGGGGCGAAGAAGCGCCCCGGGAGTGCGACATGATGGCGGCTCGCGCGGTGGAACCGGTGAACGGTCCGTTTGCCCACGCCCCTCGGGGCGAGGTACGGCCCCATGCCCCGCTGGCAGGGCTGACCTCCTGGCGTGTGGGCGGTCCGGCCGACTGGCTGTTCCGGCCGGTGGATCGGGCCGATCTCGTGTCGGCGCTGGCGGATCACGCCCGCCATGCCCCCGCGATGCCGGTGACCTTCCTGGGGCTGGGCAGCAATGTGCTGATCCGTGATGGCGGCATCGAAGGGCTGGTGGTGCACCTGTCCGGCGTGATCAACGAGCGCGAGCGCCTGGAGGGCAACCGCGTACGTCTCGGGGCGGGACTTGCCTGCGCCCAGGCCGCACGGTTCTGTGCCCGTCAGGGGCTGGTAGGTGGTGAATTCCTGGCCGGCATCCCGGGCACCCTGGGCGGTGCCTTGCGCATGAACGCGGGGGCCTGGGGCGGCGAGATCTGGCCGCTGGTCGAGGCGGTATCCACCGTGGATGCCGACGGGCAGGAGCATCGGCGCGAGCCGGCCGAGTACCGCATCGGCTATCGCAGCGTCGAGGGTCCGGACGAGTGGTTTACCGGCTGCGTGCTGCAACTGGAGTCGGGCGATCCGGCTGCTGGCACGGCGCGTATCAAGGAGCTCCTGCGCGAGCGTTCTCGCAAGCAGCCGCTGGGCCTGCCGTCCTGCGGATCGGTGTTCCGCAACCCGCCCGGCGATCACGCCGCGCGCCTGATCGAGGCGGCGGGACTGAAGGGCCTGCGCCACGGCGGCGCGGAGATATCCCCCAAGCACGCGAACTTCATTACCCACGATGGCTCGGCGCATGCCGCCGACATCGAGTGGCTGCTGCGCCATGCCCAAAGCGAGGTCGAGCGGCGCTTTGGCGTGCGCCTGGAGCCCGAGGTGCGGCTGCTGGGTCGACCGGGTCCCATGGACGAGACAACCGAGGGAAGGCAATGAGCAGGCGCAAACCGGAAGAATATGGGCGGGTGGCGGTCCTGATGGGCGGCTGGTCCGGCGAGCGGGACATCTCTCTCAAGAGCGGCAATGCCGTGCTGGCGGCGCTGCGCCGCCAGGGCGTCGATGCCCATGCCGTCGATCTCACCCGCGAGACGGCGCGCTGCATGGCGCTGGAGGGCTACGACCGGGTATTTATCGCGCTGCATGGCGAGTGCGGCGAGGACGGCACGCTGCAGGGCTGCCTCGATATGGGTGGCATGCCCTACACCGGGACCGGGGTCCTCGGCTCGGCGCTGGGCATGGACAAGCTGGCCTGCAAGCGCCTCTGGGCGGGCACGAATCTGCCGAGCGCGCCGTATCGCCTGCTGACGCCGGGCTTCGATCCGGAGGCGGTGGCCGATGCCCTCGGCCTGCCGCTGATCGTCAAGCCCGCGCGCGGTGGCTCCAGTCTGGGCATCACCCGGGTCGATCGCGTTGCGGACCTGCCGGCTGCGTTCGAGGCCGCTCGCGTGCAGCCGGGCCAGGTGTTCGCCGAACAGTGGATCACCGGTCGCGAATTCACCGTCGCCGTGCTCGGCAACGAGCCGCTCCCGGTGATCGAGATTCGCGCGGCCAGCGGCTTTTACGACTACCACGCGAAGTACGAGGCGGACGATACCGGTTACCTGTGCCCGCCGCCGGACCTGTCGCGCAGCGCCCAGCTGGAGCTGCAGTCGCTGGCGATCGCCGCCTTTGCTGCCCTCGAGGGCTGCGGCTGGGGCCGGGTGGACATCCTGCAGGACGAACACGGCGAGAACTTCCTGATCGAGGTCAACACCATCCCCGGCATGACCGGCCATTCGCTGGTCCCCAAGGCCGCCGCGCAGGCGGGCATCGACTTCGACGAGCTGTGCCTGCGCATTCTCGATTCCAGCTTTGAATGCGGAGGGCTGCGTTGAGCGCGCGACGTACAACGCGACCTGCGCGGCGGCCGGCCGGTCCGTCGCGTCTGCAGGCCATGACCGGGCCGGGGCTGCGCCTGCTCGCCGGCATGGGGCTGGCCGGGGCGCTGGTGCTGGGCCTCAGCCTGTGGCTGCACTTCGACCCGGATCAGCACCTGCCGATTGGCTCCATCCAGATTACCGGCGAGCCGCGTCATGCCGACACGGACGCGATCCTCGAACGGGTGCGGGCTCATGCGCCGGGATTTGTGGGTACGGACCTCGAGGTGCTGCGCGAGGAGCTGCAGGCCATGCCCTGGGTGGACGCGGTGCAACTGCGCCGTCGCTGGCCCGACACCCTGGAGGTCCATGTGACCGAACCGGTCCCGGTGGCCCAGTGGGGCGACGATCACCTGGTTGACCGCCACGGGCGCCTGTTCGGGCCGGTGGACCTGGCCGAATGGGATTTCCTGCCGGCTCTGGCCGGCGAGGACGGCCGTCAGGTGGTGCTGATGCACCGCTACCTGGAGGTCTCCGCGCGCCTGGCCGACGCCGGGTTCGAGGTGGTGGGCGTGCACGAGGGCAAGCGGCATGACTGGACCATCCACCTGGCCGATGGGGCGGAGGTCCTGATGGGCCGCGACGTGAATCTGAACCGGCTGGGCCAGCTGGTGCGCGCGGCGCCGGCCCTGCGGGCGCGTGAGGATGCCCCGATTGCGCGGGTGGACCTGCGCTATCCGCACGGGCTGGCCGTGGCTTGGGCCGAAGAAGCGGACAACGACGGCGGCAACGCCCGATGACACGAACGACAGGACGCAGAAAGATGATGGCAAAGAAGTCGGAACCCGGACTGATCGTTGGCCTGGATGTCGGCACCTCGAAGATCGAGGCGATCGTCGGCGAGCTGACCGACGAGGGCGAGATCGAGATCATCGGCATCGGCTCCTCGCCGTCGCGCGGACTGAAGAAGGGCGTGGTCGTGAACATCGAGTCCACCGTCCAGTCGATCCAGCGCGCGGTGGAGGAGGCCGAGCTGATGGCCGGCTGCGAGATTCATTCGGTTTACACCGGCATCGCCGGCTCGCACATCAAGAGCTACAACTCCACCGGCGTGGTCGCGATCAAGGACGGCGAGGTCGTGGCGGGTGATGTCGACCGGGTGATCGATGCCGCCCGCGCGATCGCGATCCCGGCCGATCAGCGCATCCTCCACGTGCTGCCGCAGGAATACATCATTGACGAGCAGGAGGGCATCCGCGAGCCGATCGGGATGTCCGGGGTGCGGCTGGAGGCCAAGGTGCACCTGGTCACCGGCGCGGTGTCCGCGGCGCAGAACATCGTCAAGTGCGTGGAGCGCTGTGGACTGCGGGTGGATGACATCATCCTGGAGCAGCTCGCCTCCAGTTACTCGGTGCTCAGCGAGGATGAGAAGGATCTGGGTGTGTGTCTGGTCGACATCGGCGGGGGCACTACCGACATCGCGGTGTTCGCCCACGGCGCGATCATGCACACCGCGGTCATCCCGATTGCCGGTGACCAGGTGACCAACGACATCGCGGTGGCCCTGCGTACGCCGACCCAGTACGCCGACGAACTCAAGATCAAGTACGCCTGTGCGTTGCGCACGCTGGCCGACCCGGGCGAGACCATCGAGGTCCCGGGGGTCGGCGATCGGGCCGCGCGCCGGCTGTCGCGCCAGACGCTCGCCTCCGTGGTCGAGCCGCGCTACGAGGAACTGCTGCAGCTGGTGCAGGCGGAACTGCGCCGCAGCGGCACCGAGGAAATGATCGCCGCCGGGGTGGTACTGACCGGCGGATCGTCTCGAATGGAAGGTGTGGTGGACCTTGCCGAAGAGGTCTTCCACATGCCCGTGCGCCTGGGGGTGCCGCAACGCGTCACCGGGCTCCTGGATGTGGTGAAGAATCCGATCCACGCGACGGGCGTAGGGCTGTTGCTCTACGCCCGCGAGTCGCGTGCGGAACAGGAGGCCCGGCCCGTGAGCAGCGGGTTCCAGGGTGTATGGGCGCGCATGAAGCGCTGGTTTTCCGGCCAGTTCTGATGACCAGAACCGCCGGGGTTATGGGGGTCGGACCGCTCTCCGGCCATAGGCAAACGACTGACATGTACACACGAACCGAGAGGACGCAGCCATGACGTTCGAACTGATGGATACCTTTAGCCAGAACGCCACGATTAAGGTCGTTGGCGTTGGGGGTGGTGGCGGCAATGCCGTACAGCACATGGTTCACTCGCAACTCGACGGCGTGGATTTCATCTGCGCCAATACCGATGCCCAGGCCCTGAAGAGCCTGGACTCCAAGACGCTGCTGCAGCTGGGTGGCGACATCACCAAGGGTCTGGGTGCAGGGGCCGATCCGTCGGTCGGGCGCGAGGCGGCCCTGGAAGACCGCGAGCGCATCCAGGACCTGCTCCAGGGTGCGGACATGGTGTTCATTACCGCCGGCATGGGTGGCGGTACCGGCACGGGCGCGGCCCCGGTGGTTGCACAGATCGCCAAGGAGATGGGCATCCTGACGGTTGCAGTGGTCACCAAGCCGTTCCCGTTCGAGGGCAAGAAGCGCATGCAGGTGGCCGTGTCCGGGATCAAGGCGCTGACCGAGCAGGTCGATTCGCTGATCACCATCCCGAACGAGAAACTGCTGACCGTGCTGGGCAAGAACACCACGTTGCTGGACGCCTTCAAGGCTGCCAACGACGTGCTGTTTGGTGCGGTGCAGGGGATCGCCGAACTGATCACCCGCCCGGGCCTGATCAACGTCGACTTCGCCGACGTGCGCAACGTGATGCGCGAGATGGGCATGGCGATGATGGGCACCGGCACCGGTACCGGCGAGGACCGTGCGCGTCAGGCCGCCGAGGCCGCGATTGCCAGCCCGTTGCTCGAGGATGTCGATATCTCCGGTGCTCGCGGGATTCTGGTGAACGTCACCGGGGGCATGGATGTCGGAATCGGCGAGTTCGAGGAGGTCGGCGAGGCCGTGAAGGCCCTGGCGTCCGAGGATGCGACCGTGGTGGTCGGTACCGTGATTGATCCCGAGATGAGCGACGAACTGCGTGTGACCCTGGTGGCCACCGGCCTCGGTGCCCAGACGGCCCAGCAGGAACGCCCGCAGGTGCGTGTGGTCGATGCCCAGCCGAAGCGCGCGGTCGGCTCCGACGTCGAGGTGGACCTCGACCAGCCGACGGTGAAGCGTCGCGGCGGGGACAATCTCGCGGTCGACTACAACCAGCAGCAAGGCATCGATGTGCTGGATATCCCGGCCTTTCTGCGCAAACAAGCCGACTGAGCAAGGGGCCGCATGCAGGGAGAGCGGAAACTTGCAATAATGCGGTAATCGTTGTGTGCATGATGAGCCCGGGAGGGCCCGGGCTCCACTTTGCACCTGAAAAAGCAAGAGGTTATACGCGTTGATTCGACAAAGAACGCTCAAGAACAGCATCCGGGCCACAGGCGTGGGGCTGCATACCGGGGAAAAGGTCGTGCTTACGCTGCGACCGGCGCCGGTGAATACCGGGATCGTCTTCCATCGGAGCGATCTGGACCCCGTCGTCGAAATCCCGGCTCGGGCGGAGAACGTGGGCGACACGCGTTTGTCGACAACGCTCGTCAAGGGGGACGTGCGCGTCTCCACCGTGGAACATCTGCTTTCCGCGATCGCGGGGCTGGGCATCGACAACCTGCACGTGGATGTCAGTGCCGCCGAGGTCCCGATCATGGACGGCAGTGCCGGGCCGTTTGTGTTCCTGTTGCAGTCCGCCGGGCTCAAGGAACAGGATGCCCCCAAGGAATTCATCCGGGTGAAGCGCAGCGTGGAAGTCCGCGAGGGCGACAAATGGGTGCGCTTCGACCCCTATGACGGGTTCAAGGTCGGTTTCTGCATCGACTTCGAACACCCGATGTTTACCGACGGAAGCCAGCGCGCCGAGCTGGACTTCTCGTCCACCTCCTTTGTAAAGGAGGTCTCGCGTGCCCGGACCTTCGGGTTCATGCGCGATATCGAGGCCCTGCGCGCCAACCAGCTGGCGCTGGGTGGCAGCCTGGACAACGCCGTTGTGCTTGATGACTACAAGATCCTGAACGAGAACGGTCTGCGCTACGACAACGAGCTGGTCAAGCACAAGATCCTCGACGTGGTCGGCGATCTGTATCTGCTCGGACACAGCCTGATCGGCGCGTTTACCGGGCACAAGTCCGGGCATGCGCTGAACAACCAGTTAATCCGCCAGTTGGCGGCGGACGAGACGGCCTGGGAAAAGGTTACCTTCGAGGACCCCTCGGAGCGCCTGCCGATCTCCTTCGGGCAGCTGGCGCCCACGATCGCCACTGGCTAGGCCTGGCGGGGCTAGCGTCCCTGCGGGGGCAGTGCCGCGAGGCGTTCCAGTGCCCCGGCCAGTTCCGGGTCGCTGATCGAGCGCGCGGTCTGCATCAGTAGGGAGCGGGCCGACTCCGGGATCTCGCGTTGAACCGCGACCCGTTTGGGTTGTGGCGCGCGTGGCGTGCTGTCGAGTCGGATGCGCACCTCGGTGGTGCCGTCGATTCCGGCCGCCGCGAGCGTCTTCAGCAGTTCGCGCTGTTGGAAACGGATCTCGGTCGCCAGTGGCCGATCGGCGCAGACCGCGATCAGGGTCTCTCCTTGCCGGGTCAGCGCCAGGCGTCCGCGCCGTAGCTCCTCTCCCACCACGGGGGCGAGGGCGCGTTCCAGCTCCCGGTCGCGGTCGCTGTGAACGCTCAAATTCGCCGCGACAAAGCGGTTCGCGGGGCGCGGCATCATTGGCGCGGCTCCACGAAGCCCGACAGTACAAGAGTAATTGAGAAACGCATGCAGCTGATCGTACTACGACCGGATGGCCTTTGTACCCGCCTTCCGCTTCGCGTCACCCTCGTCCTGTCCGTAACCCTGCTCGCCCTGGTCGTGGCGGCCGTGGCCGCCGCCTACTGGGTGGGGCAACAGCAGCGCGAGGTTATCAAGGTACCGGTGGTGCCGGGGAGCGACCAGGCGGTGATCGAGGCCGCCGAGCGCGAGGTGGCGCACGAGGGCCTGAAACACCTCGCCGAACGGGTGGTGGCCCTGGAACGCCAGCTCGCCCGTGTTGACCTGCGCATGCGCTCGGTGGGCGAGACGCTTGACCTGGATTTGTCCGAGCTGACGCCCGCGATGGGGGGGCAGGGTGGACCTGAACTGGAGGGGCCGGATTCCCCCGTTGCGATGGATGAACGCCTCTACGCCCTCGAGCGCCTGCTCCATCGGCAACAGACCTCGGTGGCCCTGATCGACGACACACTGCGCGAGGATGCCTCGCGCGAGGCCCTGCGTCCGCAATTGATGCCGGTCGATGACGAGGCCTGGATCAGCTCGGCCTTTGGTTATCGCAACGACCCGTTTACCGGCGCGCGGCGCTTCCATTCCGGCATGGACTTCGCTGGCAGTCCGGGCTCGGAGATCCGCGCCGCGGGTGGTGGCATCGTGGTGTTCTCGGGCAAACGCGATGCCTACGGCAAGATGGTGGAGATTGACCACGGGGGCGGTCTGCGTACCCGCTACGCGCACAACTCCGAGCTGCTCGTGGAGCCGGGGCAGCGCGTGGATGCCGGCGACACCATTGCACGCATGGGCCGCACGGGCCGTGCCACGGACACGCACCTGCACTATGAAGTCCTCAAGGCGGGGCAGGCCGTTAATCCCTACGACTTCCTGCCTAGCGACGACTGAATCCGAACCCCTCCGGCATCCGCCCACGCGCAGGTGCTGGGCGGATGGTTTATCCTAGATAGGTTTCGGACAACGGCTGGCTCTTAATACAAGCCCCCCTCAAGCGGATCCCTATGGTCAAGCAGCTCGTACAGAAGTTCTTCGGCAGTCGCAACGACCGCATCATCAAGCGCTATCGCAAGCAGGTTGAGCAGGTGAACGCCCTCGCGGAAGCCACCGAGGCCCTGCCGCGCCAGGAGCTGCAACACAAGACCACGGAGCTGCGCCAGCGCGCCCAGGACGGCGAGTCCATCGACAAGCTGTTGCCGGAGGCCTTTGCGGTCTGCCGCGCCATGAGCGTGCATGCCCTTGGCATGCGCCATTTCGACGTGCAGTTGATCGGTGGCATGGTGCTGAACGACGGGCGCATCGCCGAGATGCGCACGGGGGAAGGCAAGACCCTGGTCGCCACGCTCCCTGCCTACCTCAACGCCCTGTCCGGCGATGGTGTGCACGTGGTCACGGTCAACGACTACCTGGCCCGCCGCGACGCCGCGTGGATGGGCCGGCTGTATCACGCCCTGGGACTCAGCGTCGGGGTGATTAACTCCTCCGGCGGGCTGGGCGTGGACAGCGCCTCGTATCTGTACGACCCCGAGTACAAGGCCGAAGAAGGCGGAATGGACCACCTGCGTCCGGTGACCCGCCGCGAGGCCTATGCCGCCGATATCACCTACGGCACCAACAACGAGTTCGGCTTCGACTACCTGCGCGACAACATGGCGTTTTCCGCCGATCAGCGGGTGCAGCGGGGCCTCAATTTCGCGGTGGTCGACGAGGTCGACTCGATCCTGATCGATGAGGCCCGGACCCCGTTGATCATCTCCGGCCCCAGTGGCGACAGCTCCGAGCTCTACGAGCGGATGAACAAGATCCCGCCCCAGCTCACCCGTCAGGAAGACGAGGAGAGCGAGGGCGACTACTACGTCGACGAGAAGGCCAAGCAGGTCTTCCTGAGCGAGGACGGGCACGAGAAGGCCGAGCAGCTGCTGCGCGAGGAAGGGTTGCTGGAGGAGTACCAGTCTCTGTATGACGCCGGCGCGATCCAGGTCCTGCATCACCTGAACGCCGCCCTGCGTGCCCATGCGCTGTTCCACCGCGACGTGGACTACCTGGTGCGTGACAACAAGGTCCAGATCATCGACGAATTCACCGGCCGCATCATGGGTGGTCGGCGCTGGTCCGAGGGTCTGCACCAGGCGATCGAGGCGAAGGAAGGCGTCCCGATCCAGCGCGAAAACCAGACCCTGGCCTCGATTACCTTCCAGAACTATTTCCGTCTGTACGAGAAACTGGCCGGCATGACCGGTACCGCGGACACCGAGGCCTACGAGTTCCAGACGATCTACGGCCTCGAGGTTGTCGTGGTGCCTGGCAACAGGCCGCTGGTGCGGGACGACATGCAGGACCTCGTCTACCTGACACAGGAAGAGAAGTACCAGGCGATCATCAAGGAGATCCAGTGGTGCGTGGATCGCGGCCAGCCCGTACTGGTCGGCACCGCATCCGTCGAGGCCTCCGAACGCCTGGCCCAGGCCCTGAAAAAGACCGGGATCAAATTCGAGGTGCTCAACGCCAAGCAGCACGAGCGCGAGGCCGCGATCATTGCCCATGCCGGACGCCCGGGCGCGATCACGCTGGCCACCAACATGGCGGGCCGCGGGACCGACATCGTGCTGGGTGGGTCGCTGGATGCCGAGCTGGCCGAGGTGGACCCGGAAGACACCGCGAAATGCGAGCAGATCAAGGCGGACTGGCAGAAGCGCCACGATGCCGTGCTCGCGTCCGGCGGCTTGCACATCATCGGTTCCGAGCGCCACGAATCCCGCCGCATCGACAACCAGCTGCGCGGTCGTTCCGGGCGTCAGGGTGACCCGGGCTCCAGCCGTTTCTTCCTGTCGCTGGAAGACAACCTGATGCGAGTGTTCGCCTCCGAGCGCGTGCGCGGGCTGATGCAACGCCTGGGCATGAAGGAGGGCGAGGCGATCGAGAATGCCTGGGTCTCGCGCGCGATCGAGAACGCCCAGCGCAAGGTCGAGGCGCACAACTTCGATATCCGCAAGCAGCTGCTGGAGTACGACGACGTCGCCAACGACCAGCGGCGGGTGATCTACGAACAGCGTGCCGAGTTGCTGACCACCGACGACATCAGCGACACCATCGAGGCGTTGCTCAATGACGTGATCAATGCCCAGATCAGCGAGTACATCCCGCCCGGTTCCATCGAGGACGAGTGGGACGTCGAGGGTCTGGAGCAGGCCCTGGCCGGCGAGTTCGGGATCGAGTTGCCCGTGAAGCAGTGGCTGGAGGATGAGGACGACCTGCACGAAGAGCCGCTGCGCGAACGGATTATCGAGCACGCCCGCACGCTGCTTGCCGGCAAGCGCGAGCAGCTGGGCGATACCACGATGAACCGCCTGCAGCGCGACATGATGCTCCAGGTGCTGGATACCCAGTGGAAGGAACACCTGGCCGCGATGGACTACCTGCGCCAGGGCATCGGGCTGCGCGGCTACGCACAGCGCAACCCGAAGCAGGAATACAAGAAAGAAGCCTTCGCGATGTTCCAGGCCCTGCTGGAGCGCATCAAGCACGACGTCATCAAGTATCTGCTGCGCATCCAGCTGCGCTCGCCCGAAGAGGTCGAGGCGCTGCAGCCGAAGAAAAAGGCCCCGGCCGAGTCCGACATGAACTTCCAGCACGAGAACCCGGACAGCGCGCTGGACGCCGGGGCGGAAGAGCGCGAGCCTGTGGCCAGTGGTGACACCCCTTATCGTCGCGAGGGCCCCAAGCTTGGCCGCAACGAACCCTGTTGGTGCGGTTCGGGCAAGAAGTACAAGCAGTGCCACGGCAAGCTCTGATTTTGTCCGGGACTCCTTGATGGCTGTCGGTCTGCAACCACCGGAGACGCTGCTGCCGGTGCCGGGCATCCGCCTGGCGACTACCGCGGCGGGCATCCGCTACGCCGGGCGCGACGACCTGGTACTGGTCGATGCCGGCCCGGACGCCACCATTGTGGCGCTCTATACCACCAACGCCTTCTGCGCCGCGCCGGTCATCGTGGCCCGTGAGCACCAGTCCGCGTGCCCCGGCCGCTGGCTGTTGATCAACGCGGGCAATGCCAACGCCGGGACCGGGGAGACAGGGCTGGCCGCCGCGCGTGCCTGTTGCGAGGCAGTCGCCGCAGTGGTCGGCGGGGATGCCCGTGCGGTGCTGCCCTTCTCTACCGGCGTGATCGGCGAGCCGCTACCGGTCGAGCGGATTACAGCGGCTCTGCCCACCCTGCAAGCGGCGCTGGTGCCGAATGGCTGGATGCAGGCGGGCCGCGCGATCATGACCACCGATACCGTGCTCAAGGGCGGCAGTCGCCGTATCGAGCTCTCGGGCGGTACCGTGAACCTGACCGGGATCGCCAAGGGCTCCGGGATGATCCACCCGAATATGGCCACGATGCTCGGGTTCATCGGGACCGATCTCGTTATCACCGAAGCGGAGCTGTTGCCTTTGCTGCGCGCAGCGAATGCGGCCAGCTTTAACGCCATCACGGTGGATGGCGACACTTCTACGAACGATGCGGTCGTCTGCATGGCCTCGGGCGCCAGCGGCGCGACGCTGGCCACGGCCGAGGACCGCGAGACCTTCACGCGAGCACTCGGAGACTTGTGCCTGGAGCTCGCGCAGGCGATCGTGCGCGACGGCGAGGGCGCGACCAAGTTCGTGACCGTGGCGGTGGAGTCGGCCCGTGACGAGGCCGAGGCTGCCCGGGTGGCCGAGACCGTGGCCCTGTCGCCGCTGGTCAAGACCGCCCTTTTCGCGTCCGATCCCAATTGGGGGCGCATCCTGGCCGCGGTCGGTCGCGCCGGCGTCGCGGACCTGGCGATCGAGCAGGTCGCCATCACCGTCAATGGCGTCGCGATCGTTCGCGGGGGCGGCCGTTCCCCGGACTACACCGAAGCGGCCGGGCAGCAGGCCTTTGCGCAGGACGAGATCGAAATCCACATCGCGCTGGGTCGGGGGCCGGCTGCGGCCCGCAAGTACACCTGCGACTTCTCCCACGAGTACGTTCGTATCAATGCCGAATACCGGTCCTGAGCCGGCCGGATCCGTTCCGCCGTTGGAGGTCGCGGTGGGGCTGGTGCTCGATGCCGAGGGCCGCGTGCTGGTCAGTCGACGTCTGGCCGGCCGGCACCTCGCCGGCTATTGGGAGTTTCCGGGCGGCAAGATCGATGCCGGCGAAAGCGCCTTTGCCGGCCTGGTGCGCGAGTTGCACGAAGAGCTGGGGATTGTCGTGCGCGCCGGTGTTCAATGTCTGACCGTGCGCCATGACTTTGCCGAGTGTTCCGTGGCCCTGCGCGTGTTCCGGGTAACGGAGTGGTCCGGCACGGTGCATGGCCGCGAAGGGCAGGAATGGGCCTGGCGCGACCCGGCTACCCTGGACCCCGCGGATTTCCCCGCTGCCAATCACCCGATGTTTCAGGCCCTGGTTCTGCCGCAGCGCTATGTGATTACACCATCCCCTGCGGTGCGGGCCGAGATCCCGGCTGTGGTTGAGCAGGTCCAGGCAGCGCTGGTGGCTATGGACGACGCGATGCTGCAGGTCCGGGCGCCATCGCTGGGGCGGAAGGACTACCGAGCCTTGGTCGAGCCACTCCACGGGTTTGCCCGCGGTCGCGGCATACCGCTGCTGGCCAACGCCCCGTGGGAGTGGGTTGCGGACCTGTCCGGTATCGGATGGCATCTTCCCGAACGGCGCTGGCGTGCGCTGGACGAGCGCCCCCCGGTGTCGGGTCTGGTGGCAGCGTCGGTGCATGACGCCGAAGGACTGACTGCGGCCGCCCGGCTGGGGCTGGATTTTGCCGTCCTGAGTCCAGTGTGTTCCACGGTCTCCCATCCCGGCGTGCCGGGTATGGGGTGGGCGCAATTCGCCGCGCAGGTGCGCGAGGCTGGGGTCCCGGTTTATGCCCTGGGCGGGATGCGTGCGTCCGATCTGGAACAGGCGCGGACCTGCGGTGCCCAGGGGATCGCGGCGATCCGGGGGCTGCTGGGGATGGAGGCCGGTGAAACGGCGGTCTGAGTGGTGAGCCCGTTCAGCCCGTTTACAAGGCGCAGCAGCACAGCTGGAATTCAATGTCCTGTGCGGCGGGGATGGGGCGGCTGCGGAAATCCTCGGGTGAGAAAAAACGCACCGTGAAGCGTTGGCGTCCCGCGCTGATCTCCGGGTAATACCCCAGATCGGGATCGACACTGACCCGGATCAGTTGCCATGCATGACTCGTGTCCAGGCTGCGTTCGAAATAGCCGTCTTCGGCGATCGCGGACTCCGAGCGCCCGGATCGGCGCATATAGGACAGGACCTGGACGGTTGCCTCGGCAACCGTGTTCAACGGTTCGAACCATTCCAGCAACAGTGCGGTGCGCTCCGGGGAACTCTGGGCCAGCCAGTGATGGTAGATCGGCAGGTCGAAATCGAAGGCCCCGCCGGGTAGCGCCATGCGCTGGCGCACGCTGTTGAAGAATTCGTTGCCACGCACTCGATGATCCAGCGACCCGGCCTGTTCTTCCAGGGCGGTGTGCAGGCGTTTCTGCGCCTGCATGGTCTCGGTGAAACGCTCCGGGTCGACGCCCGGCTGGTGCGTGAGTCGGTTGAGGTTGGCAGTCTGGCGCTCGATCTCGCCCATCAATTCGCGCTTGATGTCGACGCGGGTGACCAGGGCATAGATGTCGACCAGCGAGACCAGGGCCTCGTGATGGTCAAAAGGCCGGCCGGACTCCAGGGCGTCCCCGAACCGCTGAGCCAGCGCCTCCAGGCGCAACAGCAGTCGCACGCGTTCGTGCAGCGGTTGTTCGAAGGTGAGTAATTGGGTCACGGGCGGCCCGTCCGGCTTGGGTTCTCGGTGTTGCGGGGCAACACGACCCTGGCAGTATCCAGTATTCCGGGGGGGACTTTCCACCCGTCCCTGCCAGCAATCGGAGTCGGTGCGCAAGCTCTCCCCCTATCGCGGGCTAGACGCATGTGGCTAGCCCTTCCCCGTTGCGGCTCGAAGCTGATCGTGCAGGTCGGACACCTGCCGGCGCAGATCCTCGTCCGTGGTCGTGCGGCTGTTCGTGATCACCCGGTCGCCGCGCTGGCGGCGCTCGTCCGGACTCAGCTGGCAGTCCATGATGGCCTGCACCTCGGCCGGGGTACGGCCATCGCGATGGGTGACCCGCTCGAGCTGTTCCTCCGGCTCGCAGTCGACGACGATGACCGCGTCGAATTCCTGCTCCCAGCCAGCCTCGAACAGCAGCGGCACCACGATCAGCGCATAACCGTTGGTGTCTGGCAGCTCACGGAGACGGCGTTCCAGTTCCGCGTGCACCGCGGGGTGGACCAGCGCTTCCAGCGCCTTGCGCTCGTCGGGTCGTGCGAAGACCCGTGTGCGCAGGGCCCCGCGATCCAGGTGCCCCCGTGCGTCGAGCACCCCTGGCCCGAACTGTTGAACGATTGCGGCATGCAGGTCGTGCCCCGGCTCCTGCAGTTCGCGGGTGATGCGGTCGGCGTCGAGCACCGGTACCCCCAGGCTGGCAAACAGCCCGGCGACGCGGCTCTTGCCGCAGCCTATCCCGCCTGTCAGTCCGACCCGCCGCATAAAACTAGAGCCCCTGTGGGAAGTAGAACGCCACCAGCGTATCGCCCCAGATCAGCGCCAGCCACCCGGCGGCTGCCAGATACGGCCCGAACGGGATCGGGATGTTGCGGTCGCGCCCGCGCAGCAGGATCAGCAGGATGCCGACCACCGCTCCGACCAGCGAGGCCAGCAGCAGGATTACCGGCAGGGCCTGCCAGCCGAGCCATGCGCCCAGCGCGGCGAGCAGCTTGAAGTCGCCGTACCCCATGCCCTCCTTGCCGGTGGCCAGGCGGAAGCCGTGGAAGATCAGCCACAGCACCAGGTAACCGGCGGCCGCTCCGATCACGGCCGACTGCAGATCGGTGAAGGTGCCCGGGATATTGACCAGCAGCCCCAGCCAGAGCAGTGGCAGGGTCAGCTGGTCCGGGAGCAGGGTGGTGCGCGCGTCGATCCCGGCGGCGGCGATCAGGACGCCGGTGAAGATCAGCGCCAGCAGCGCTGTCGTGTCGGGTCCGAAGTGCCAGATGGTCAGGGCAAACAGGACTGCGGTGAGGATCTCGACCAGCGGGTACTGCCAGCTGATGGCTGTGCCGCAGCCCGGGCAGCGTCCGCGCAGCCAGAGGAAGCTGAGCACGGGGATGTTCTCGTACGCACGGATCGGTCGCTCGCAGTGGGGGCAGCGCGAGCGTGGACGCAGCAGATCGAACGGGACGTCGTCCGCTGGGGGCTCCTGCTCCAGGATCGCGCGTGCCTCGGCATTCCAGCCGCGCTCCAGCATCACCGGCAGCCGGGCGATGACCACGTTCAGAAAACTGCCGATTAGCAGCCCGAAAATCGCTGCGACCGCGATTGCCCAGGGTGGCGACAGGAGCTCTTCCGTGCCGAGCATCCTAGGGAAGCCCTGACCAATGTGCACGCTCGCGCTCGAGTCGCTTTTGCGTGCGTTTAATGCGCGGTGACTGCCGTGCAGTCATTCTGCACAAGGGAGCCGCAACGCCGTGTGCGCGCCCGTTCTTGATAACAACGGGCGGCCGAGCCCCTGCTTTCAATCGCTTGTGGGGTTGGTAACCCCTGTTCCCCGATCCTGCGTTGCGCCCCGAATCCATCAAAACCGGGCGGGTAGAACCACTACCCGCTGCGCGACGTGCCTTGTCTCGGAAAACCTGGGGTACCAACGCGAGTGTGTACATTGGTCAGTGTTTCCCTAGATGACCTGACCCATCTGGAAGATGGGCAGGTACATCGCGATCACCAGGCCGCCGACCAGTACGCCGAGTACGACCATGATCAGGGGTTCCAGCAGGCTCGAGAGGCTGTCCACGGCGTTGTCCACCTCGGCCTCGTAGAAGTCCGCCACCTTCGCCAGCATCGAGTCCAGCGAGCCGGATTCCTCGCCGATCGCGACCATCTGCACGACCATGTTGGGGAACACGCCGGTATTGCGCATCGACCATTGCAGCTGGGCCCCGGCCGAGGTCTCGTCGCGCATGCGCAGCGTGGCCTCGCGATACAGCGCGTTGCCCGTGGCGCCGGAGACCGAAGTCAGGGCATCGACCAGCGGGACGCCGGCGGAGAACATGGTGGACAGCGTCCGTGCGAAGCGGGCGATCGCGGCTTTGCGCAGGATCGGGCCAAAGGCCGGGGCCTTGAGGATCGCGATATCGAGGAAACGTGCAAATCGTGGCGAACGCCGCCGGGTCTCTACGAATGCGAAGCCGATCGCGACCATGATCGCGAGGATCAGCCACCACCAGGACTGCACGAATCCCGACAGGTCGACCACCATGCGGGTGAAGACCGGCAGGTCCGCGCCAAAGCCCTGGAACAGGGATTCGAACTGCGGGACCACGTAGATCAGCAGGATGGCCGTCACCACGATGGCCACCACGACGACCGCCGCCGGGTAGAACATCGCCTTGCGGATCTTGGCCTTCAGGGCCTCGGTCTTTTCCTTGTAGGTGGCGACCTTGTCGAGCAGGGTCTCGAGCGTCCCCGCCTGCTCGCCGGCCTCGACCAGGTTGACCACCAGGTCGTCGAAGTACTTGGGCTGTTTGGCGAGCGCGGCGGCGAAGGTCTCGCCGCCCTCGACGTCGGCCTTGAGCTTGAGCACGAGATCGCGCATCGCCGGCTTCTCGTTGCCGCGCCCGACAATCTCGAAGGCCTGTACCAGCGGCACGCCGGATTGCAGCATCGTGGTCATCTGTCGCAGGAAGTAGGCGATGTCCGCGGGGACGATCTTTTTCTTGCCCCCGGAGAGTAGCGACTTTGGCTTCTTGCGAATCTTGACGACATTGATGCCGTTCTTGCGCAGTTCGGAGCGTGCGACGGCTTCGCTGTCGGCCGGGGTTTCGCCCTTGACCCGGTCGCCGTTCTTGTTCAGTCCTTCCCAAGCGTAGATTGTCCCGGAATCGGCCATCTACCTGTCCCCCTGTGCTGGTGACCCGAACCGGAGCCGTCCTGAGCGGGTCGCGGCGTGCTAGTCCTTGGTCACGCGGTTAACTTCCTCGAGGCTGGTCATCCCTGCCAGAACCTTTACCAGGCCGGCGCGACGCAGGTCCTCGACCCCTTCCTTTGCGGCCTGTTGAGCCAGCTGCATGGAGTTGTAGCCCTCCAGGATCCCGCGCTGCATCTCTTCGCTGATCGGCATGACCTGATAGATGCCGACCCGCCCCTTGTAGCCGTTCGTGCACTGATCGCAGCCCACTGCTCGATACGCGGTTACGCCGGCCTGAATGTCGGCGTCGGTGAAGCCCTCCTTGCGCAGGACCTCTTCCGGGAGATCCTCCGGTTCCTTGCAGTTCGGGCACAGCCGGCGCGCCAGGCGCTGAGCGATGATCAGCAGGATCGAGGAGGCGATGTTGTAGGGGGGTACCCCCATGTTCGCCAGTCGGGTCAGGGTCTGCGGGGCATCGTTGGTATGCAGCGTGGAGAGCACCAGGTGCCCTGTCTGCGCCGCCTTGATCGCGATCTCCGCGGTCTCGAGGTCGCGGATCTCCCCCACCATGATCACGTCCGGATCCTGACGCAGGAAGGCGCGTAGCGCGCTGGCGAAGGTCAGCCCGACCTTCGGGTTCACGTTGACCTGGTTGACCCCGGGCATGTTGATTTCCGAGGGGTCTTCCGCGGTGGAGATGTTGCGGTCGGCCGTGTTCAGGATCCCAAGGCCGGTGTACAGCGACACCGTTTTACCCGAGCCGGTCGGCCCGGTGACCAGGATCATCCCGTAGGGTCGCTTGAGCGCCTGGAGGTAGGCCTCCTTCTGGTGCTCCTCGTAGCCGAGCTGATCGATCCCGATCTGGGTGCTGCTCGGGTCGAGGATACGCATTACGATCTTTTCGCCGTACAGTGTGGGCAGTGTGCTGACACGAAAATCGATCGCTCGCGTGCGCGAGAGCTTCAGCTTGATGCGCCCATCCTGCGGGACCCGCCGCTCGGCGATGTCCATGCGCGACATGACCTTGACCCGCGCGGTGATGCGTGGCGCCAGGGTGTTCGGCGGGTGGGCGATCTCGTGCAGCACGCCGTCGATGCGAAAGCGCACGCGGAAATCCTTCTCGAACGGCTCGAGGTGGATGTCCGACGCCTTGCGGTTGATCGCGTCCATCAGCACCTTGTTGACGAAGCGCACCACGGGCGCGTCGTCCACCGCGTCGGCGGCGTCCGAAGTGTCGCCGTCATCGCCGCCACCCGATTCGATGGCCAGGTTTTCGAGATCGTCGTCGCCCAGGTCGTCCATCAGCGACGACGCAGCGCTCAGGGCGCTTTCGATCAGGCGGTCGAGCTTGTGCCCCTCGACCAGTACGGCCTCCACCGGCATCCCGGTCGCGAACTTGAACTCGTCGGTGGCCCCCAGGTTGGTGGGGTCGGATACCGCGATATACAGGCGGTTGCCGCGCTGCATGATCGGCAGGGCGTGGTGTTTCTGGATCAGCTTCTCGTTCAGGTGATCCTTGGGCAGCAGCTCGGGTTCAAAGCACGACAAATCCAGTACCGGGAGGCCGAACTCCTCGGCCGCGGCCTCGGCCAGGCGGGCCTCGGAGACCTGCCCCTTGCTGGCGAGCAGGGGCATCAAAGGGGTCTGCTGAGCGCGCGATTCCTCGGCGATCTGGGCAGCGATATCTTCCGCAATCAGGCCGGCGTCCACGAGACGCTTGGCCAGACCCGGCAGGCGGGGCGCCGTTGTCGTGTTGGGCATGGGCCTCTACGCGCGAATCTTCAAGTCCTGAATAGGCACACTCTACGTGCGTCTGTCGTGGAATGGAAACCGTCAGGCGCACCGTATGACCGGAAATCATAGGTAGAGAATGAGCGACATGCGCGCATGCCCGCGTGATCTGCGCGCGGGATGTAATCCCCGCTTGACGCTGTGCTTCGCGCTGGTTCAGAATACGCGGCTTGATCGAGGAGGGATACCCAAGCGGTCAACGGGGGCAGACTGTAAATCTGCTGGCTCAGCCTTCGGAGGTTCGAATCCTCCTCCCTCCACCATCGGGTTTTCAAGCCAGCGGCCTGTAGCGGGCGGTGGTTCGGCAAGCCAGGGTTCTGCGGGTGTAGTTCAATGGTAGAACCTCAGCCTTCCAAGCTGATGATGTGGGTTCGATTCCCATCACCCGCTCCAGTTGATCCGAACGGTTCGGGTCCGGCCCTGGCCAGGTAAGTCAGGCTCATGTAGCTCAGTCGGTAGAGCACTTCCTTGGTAAGGAAGAGGTCACCGGTTCGAATCCGGTCATGAGCTCCAATTTTGTGTAAGTCAGCGTACAACCTGCGTCGCTTGTGAAAGCGTCACGATCCGGGGAAGCGAGAGATGTCCAAGGAAAAGTTCGAGCGTAAGAAGCCGCATGTGAATGTGGGGACGATTGGTCATGTGGACCATGGCAAGACCACGCTGACGGCGGCGATGACGACGGTGCTGGGCAAGAAGTACGGTAGCGAAGCCCGTGCGTTTGACCAGATCGACAATGCGCCGGAAGAGAAGGCGCGCGGGATTACGATTGCCACGGCGCACGTGGAATACGAATCCGACATTCGTCACTACGCGCATGTGGATTGCCCTGGGCACGCGGACTACGTGAAGAACATGATCACGGGTGCGGCGCAGATGGACGGCGCGATTCTGGTGGTGTCCGCGGCCGATGGTCCGATGCCGCAGACCCGCGAGCACATTCTGCTGGCGCGTCAGGTGGGTGTGCCGTACATCGTGGTGTTCCTGAACAAGGCCGACATGGTCGACGACCCCGAGCTGCTCGAGCTGGTCGAGATGGAAGTGCGCGATCTGCTGTCTTCCTATGATTTCCCGGGCGACGACACCCCGGTGATCACCGGTTCCGCGCTGAAGGCGCTGGAAGGTGACGAGAGCGAAGTGGGCGCGCAGGCGATCTACAAGCTGGTCGAGGCGATGGACAGCTGGATTCCGGAGCCGGAGCGCGCGGTGGACGGCGACTTCCTGATGCCGGTGGAAGACGTGTTCTCGATCTCCGGGCGCGGCACTGTGGTGACGGGTCGTATCGAGCGCGGTGTGGTCAAGGTGGGCGAGGAGATCGAGATTGTCGGTATCCGCGACACCCAGAAGACCACCGTCACGGGTGTCGAGATGTTCCGCAAGCTGCTGGACCAGGGCGAAGCGGGCGACAACGTGGGCATTCTGCTGCGTGGTACCAAGCGCGACGAAGTGCAGCGTGGTCAGGTGCTGTGCAAGCCGGGTTCGATTACGCCGCACACGCATTTCGAGGCTGAGGTGTACATTCTGGGCAAGGACGAGGGTGGTCGTCATACCCCGTTTTTCAATGGTTATCGCCCGCAGTTCTACTTCCGCACGACCGATGTGACGGGTTCGGTGGAGCTGCCGGAAGGCACCGAGATGGTGATGCCGGGTGACAACGTGAAGATGACCGTGTCGCTGATCAGCCCGATCGCGATGGAAGATGGTCTGCGCTTTGCGATTCGCGAAGGCGGCCGTACCGTCGGCGCCGGCGTCGTATCCAAGATCATCGAGTGATACAGTAGATAAGTTGAACGATCGACCGCGAGAGGCGGCGCCTGGTGCGTCGTCTCTCGCGTTTGTTTCTTGTCGATTCGATTTTTAGGCCAGTAGCTCAATTGGCAGAGCAGCGGTCTCCAAAACCGCAGGTTGGGGGTTCGAGTCCCTCCTGGCCTGCCATCTTCACCGATGGCGGCGAGTACCGGGTGATACGTATTCATGAGTGAACAATCGGAACAGACCGGCGGGCTGGATACTTTCAAGCTCGCGGTAGCCGTGGCGCTGCTGATTGCTGGCGTTATGGGCTTCTATTGGTTCTCGGACGAGTCCACTCTGATTCGTGTGCTCGGGCTGCTGGCCGTGGTCGGCGTGGCCGTGGCGATTGGCATGACCACGGCGAAGGGGCATCAGCTGGCGGCCTTTATGGGCAATGCACGCACCGAGGTGCGCAAGATGGTCTGGCCGACCCGGGTCGAGACCACCCAGACCACGCTGATCGTCATCGCCGTCGTGATCATTATCGGGATCTTCCTCTGGCTCCTGGACATGTTCCTGGGTTGGTCCATCAGTCGCTTCATCGGTTAGTCACAGGATTCTCTCCATGGCATTACGCTGGTACGTCGTACAGGCATTCTCGGGCTTCGAGGCCCAGGTGAAGCGGTCGCTGGAGGAGCGCATCGAGCGTTTCGGCATGCAGGACCATTTCGGTCAGATCCTGGTGCCCACCGAAGAGGTCGTCGAGATGAAGGACGGCCAAAAGCGCAAGAGCGAGCGCAAGTTCTTCCCGGGGTATGTCCTGGTGCAGATGGATCTGAACGACGAGGCCTGGCACCTGGTCAAGGCCGTTCCGCGGGTGCTCGGTTTCATCGGTGGCACCGCCGACCGGCCGGCCCCGATCAGCGACAAGGAAGCCGATGCCATCCTGCAGCGCATGCAGGAAGGTGCCGAGAAGCCGCGTCCGAAGGTCCTGTTCGAGGTTGGCGAGATGGTTCGCGTCACCGACGGCCCGTTCAACGACTTCAATGGCGTCGTCGAGGAAGTGAACTACGAGAAGAGCCGCCTCCTGGTGGCCGTGCAGATTTTTGGTCGCTCGACACCCGTGGAACTCGAGTTCCACCAAGTCGAGAAAACCTGACGTACTAACGTCAACCACTGCTAATCGGGGAGCCGCGAGGCGCTTGCACCCGAGGGAGTCATCATGGCGAAGAAAATCGAAGCATATATCAAGCTTCAGGTGCCTGCCGGAAAGGCCAACCCGAGTCCGCCCGTCGGGCCGGCACTGGGTCAGCGCGGCGTGAACATCATGGAGTTCTGCAAGGCGTTTAACGCCCAGACCCAGGAGATCGAGCCCGGTCTGCCGATTCCGGTGGTGATCACCGTCTATTCGGATCGCAGCTTTACCTTCATCACCAAGACGCCGCCGGCGTCGATCCTGTTGAAGAAGGCCGCGGGCCTGCAGAAGGGTTCCGGCGAGCCGAACACCAACAAGGTCGGCACCGTGACCCGGGCGCAGCTCGAGGAAATCGCGAAGACCAAGGAGCCGGATCTGACCGCCGCCGATCTGGACGCAGCGGTTCGCACTATTGCCGGCAGTGCCCGCAGCATGGGCCTCGAAGTGGAGGGTCTGTAGACATGGCGAAAATGACCAAGCGAATGAAGGCCATCCGCGAAAAGGTCGAGCCGGGCCGTCTGTATCCGGTGACCGAGGCCTTTGACCTGCTGCGTGAGCTGCCCAAGGCGAAGTTCCGCGAGTCGGTCGACGTGGCCGTGAATCTCGGCGTGGACCCGCGCAAGTCCGATCAGGTCGTGCGGGGCTCCACGGTGCTGCCGCACGGCAATGGCAAAAGCGTGCGCGTGGCCGTGTTCACCCAGGGCGCCAATGCCGACGCCGCGAAGGAAGCCGGTGCCGATGTGGTGGGCATGGACGACCTCGCCGAACAGGTGAAGGCCGGCCAGATGGATTTCGACGTGGTGATCGCCTCCCCGGACGCGATGCGAGTCGTCGGTCAGCTCGGGCAGATCCTGGGCCCGCGTGGCCTGATGCCGAACCCGAAGGTCGGCACCGTGACGCCGGACGTCGCGACCGCGGTGACCAACGCCAAGAGCGGCCAGGTCCGCTACCGCACCGACAAGGGCGGGATCGTGCACTGCACCATTGGCGCGGCGGACTTCGATTCCAGCTCGCTGGCCGAGAACCTGAACGCCCTGCTGGCGGATCTGGTCAAGATGAAGCCGGCGACGTCCAAGGGGCAGTACGTCAAGGGGGTCACGATCTCCACGACGATGGGCCCGGGGGTGAAGGTCGACCAGGCGTCATTGTCACTGTAAGAAGTTTTTTTGGTTTTTGGTCGGCTGTCGCGCAAGCGGCACGCCATCCAAGACCGCAGGCGCCGCCCCGTTCGCGGGGTGGCTTAATCCACCAGCCTGCGCAGATGGTGTCACCCGATTCAGGAAGTACCTGCGACGGGAGCACCGAAGTACCGGGTTCGCCCGGTTTCACGATCGCCTTCGGGTGGTCTTACTAGAGGAGAGTCAACGTGGCTTTGAATCTCGACGACAAGAAGGCGATTGTCTCGGAGCTGGCTACGGTTGCTGCCTCGGCGCATTCCGCGGTCGCCGCGGAATACCGGGGTCTCTCGGTCGCGCAGATGACCGACCTTCGTCGGCAGGCCCGCAATTCCGGGGTCTATCTGCGGGTGGTGAAGAACAACCTCGCCAAGCGTGCCATCGAGGGTACGGATTTCGCGTGCATGCAGCCCGAGCTGCAGGGCCCGCTGATCCTGGCCTTCAGTGAAGAGGAGCCTGGCTCCGCCGCGCGACTGGTGAAGTCCTTCGCCAAGGAAAACGAACAGCTGAAGGTCCGGCTGGTGTCGTTTGGTGGGCAGCTGATGGGTGCGAACGATCTCGATCGCCTCGCCAGCCTGCCGACACGCGATGAAGCACTCGCAACGCTTCTCGCCACCATGAAGGCGCCGCTCGACAAGTTCGCCCGTACGGTGAACGAAGTCCCGGGCAAGCTCGTGCGTACCGTTGCAGCAATTCGTGACCAGAAACAGGCAGCCTGAATCTCATCAAGCCGTTTCTGAGCAAGTACTGAATGAATACGGGTGTGCCCCGTTAGGAGAGTAAAAAATGGCCGTTTCGAAAGAAGACATCCTGGAAGCCATCGGCAATATGACGGTCCTGGAAATCGTGGACCTGATCAGTGAGATGGAAGAGAAGTTCGGCGTTTCCGCCGCTGCCGCCGTCGCGGCTGCCCCGGCTGCCGCTGGTGGTGGTGAAGCCGCCGCTGCCGAAGCCAAGGACGAGTTCGACGTCGTCATGTCCAGCTTTGGCGAAAACAAGGTTGGCGTGATCAAGGTCGTCCGAGGCCTGACCGGTCTGGGCCTGAAGGAGGCCAAGGAGATGGTCGAAGGCGTGCCGGCAACCGTCAAGGAAGGCGCGGCGAAGGACGAAGCCGAAAAGATGAAGGCGGAGCTGGAAGAGGCTGGCGCCACTGTCGAACTGAAGTAAAAGGCGCTTGCGCCTGTTGTTTTCGTGTACATCACGAATCCCTGAGGCTGGCGGCCTTTTGGTCGTCAGCCTCAGCCCGTGGTGGCGCGGGTTTTTTCGCGCGTTGTTCAGCTAGCCGCCGAGGTAAGCCATGGCCCTCAGTTATACCGAAAAGAAACGTATCCGCAAGGACTTCGGGAAACGTCCCCAGATCCTGGACGTCCCGTATCTGCTGGAAACCCAATTGACCTCCTATCGGGATTTCCTGCAGGCCGAAAAGGGTCCGGAGGCGCGTCACGCGTTGGGCCTGCACGCGGCGTTTCAGTCGGTGTTCCCGATTGTTAGCTATTCCGGTCATGTCCAGCTCGAGTACGTCAGCTACCGCTTGGGCGAGCCGCTGTTCGATGTGAAGGAATGCCAGATCCGTGGCGTGACTTACGCGGCCCCGCTGCGTGTCCTGCTGCGTCTGGTGATCCACGACAAGGAGGCCCCGGCCGGCTCCACCGTGGTGAAGGAGGTCAAGGAGCAGGAGGTCTACATGGGCGAGATGCCGCTCATGACCGAGAACGGGACCTTCGTGATCAACGGTACCGAGCGAGTGATCGTCTCCCAGTTGCATCGTTCGCCCGGCGTGTTCTTCGACAGCGACCGTGGCAAGACCCAGGGCAGCGCCCAGAAGCTGCTCTACAACGCACGCATTATTCCGTACCGCGGTTCCTGGCTGGACTTCGAGTTCGATGCCAAGGACGGGGTGTACGTGCGTATCGACCGTCGCCGCAAACTGCCGGCGTCGATTCTGCTGCGTGCGCTGGGCATGGATACCGAAGAGATCCTGTCCACCTTTTTTGAATTCAACCAGATCACGCTCGATGAAGACGGCGGTGAACTGGACCTGATCCCCGAGCGCCTGCGCGGCGAGACCGCCGTGGTCGACATCACCGACGGCAAGAACGTGATCGTCGAGGCCGGGCGCCGGATTACCCCGCGGCATATCCGCGAGATCGAAAAGGCCGGCATCAACCGCCTGCGCGTGCCGGACGAGTACCTGCTCGGCCGCGTGCTGGCCAAGGGCGTAGTCGACGAGTCGACCGGCGAGCTGATGGCGGCCGCCAACGATCCGCTGACCCAGGAACTCCTGGACAAGCTGCGCGCCGAGGGCGTGAAGTCGGTGGAGACCATCTACACCAACGACTATGACCATGGCCCGTTCATGTCGGACACCCTGCGTCTGGATCCGACCAAGACGCAGTTGGAGGCCCAGGTCGAGATCTATCGCGTGATGCGCCCCGGCGAGCCGCCGACCAAGGACGCCGCCGAGAACCTGTTCTCCAACCTGTTCTTCTCCGAGGACCGCTACGACCTGTCGGCCGTCGGCCGGATGAAGTTCAACCGCCGTGTCGGACGCGATACCGACGAGGGCCCGGGTGTGCTGTCGCCCGAGGACATCCTCGACGTGCTGAAGGTCCTGATCGACCTGCGTAACGGCAACGGTCGCACCGACGATATCGATCACCTGGGCAACCGCCGCATCCGCAGCGTGGGCGAGATGGCCGAGAACCAGTTCCGTCTGGGTCTGGTGCGCGTCGAGCGTGCGGTCAAGGAGCGCCTGACGGTCGCCGAGAGCGAAGGCCTGATGCCGCAGGAGCTGATCAACGCGAAGCCGGTGGCGGCCGCGGTCAAGGAGTTCTTCGGTTCCAGTCAGCTGTCGCAGTTCATGGACCAGAACAATCCGCTGTCCGAGGTGACTCACAAGCGCCGTATCTCCGCGCTGGGCCCGGGCGGCCTGACCCGCGAACGCGCGGGCTTCGAGGTGCGCGACGTACACCCGACCCACTACGGTCGTGTCTGCCCGATCGAGACGCCGGAAGGTCCGAACATCGGCCTGATCAACTCGCTGGCCGTGTATGCCCGCACCAACCGTTACGGCTTCCTGGAGACCCCGTACCGCAAGGTCGAGGACGGCAAGGTCACCGATGAGATCGTGTATCTGTCCGCGATCGAGGAAAGCCAGTACGTGATCGCCCAGGCGAATGCGGCGATGGACGAGCAAGGGCGTCTGACCGACGACCTGGTCTCCTGCCGCTTCCAGGAGGAGTTCACGATCTCCTCGCCGGACAAGATCCAGTACATGGATATCTCGCCGAAGCAGATCGTGTCCGTGGCGGCCGCGCTGCTGCCGTTCCTGGAGCATGACGATGCCAACCGCGCCCTGATGGGTGCGAACATGCAGCGTCAGGCGGTGCCCTGCCTGCGTGCGGACAAGCCGCTGGTCGGGACCGGTATCGAACGCACCGTGGCGATCGACTCCGGGTCCGCGATTGTCGCCAAGCGCGGCGGTACGGTCGATTCCGTGGACGCCGCCCGCGTGGTGGTGCGCGTGAACGACGACGAGACCGTCGCCGGCGAGCCAGGCGTGGATATCTACAACCTGACCAAGTACTCGCGTTCCAACCAGAACACCAGCATCAACCAGCGTCCGCTGGTCGCGGTGGGCGACGAGATCGCCCGCGGCGACGTGCTGGCCGATGGGTCCTCGACCGATCTCGGCGAGCTGGCCCTGGGGCAGAACATGATGGTCGCGTTCATGCCCTGGAACGGCTACAACTTCGAGGATTCCATCCTGATCTCCGAGCGCGTGGTGCAGGAAGACCGCTACACCACGATCCATATCGAGGAGCTCAACTGTGTCGCGCGTGACACCAAGCTGGGCCAGGAAGAGATCACCGCGGATATCCCGAACGTCTCCGAGTCGCTGCTGGCCAAGCTGGACGAGTCCGGTGTGGTCTATGTCGGTGCCGAGGTGAACCCGGGCGACATCCTGGTGGGCAAGGTCACGCCGAAGGGCGAGACCCAGCTGACCCCGGAAGAGAAGCTCCTGAGGGCCATCTTTGGCGAGAAGGCCTCGGACGTGAAGGACACCTCCCTGCGTGTGCCGTCCGGCATTGAGGGCACGGTGATCGACGTACGCGTGTTCACCCGCGACGGCGTGGAGAAGGACGCGCGCGCCAAGTCGATCGAGGAAGACGACCTCGCCGCGGTCAAGAAGGACCTGAAGGACCAGCTGCGTATCTACGAGGACGACATCTACGCACGAGTGGAAAAGCTGCTGGTCAACAAGGCCGCCGCCGGTGGTCCCGAAGGGCTGGGCGATGGCTCCAAGGTCACCAAGAAGTACCTGCAGGGACTGTCCCGCGACCAGTGGTTCGAGGTGCGCCTGAAGGACGACGCCGTGAACTCTCAGCTGGAGGACCTCGGTCGCCAGCTGCAGGAGCAGCACGAGCTGTTCGACAAGAAGTTCGAGCACCAGAAGGCGAAGGTTGCCGCGGGCGACGACCTGCCGCCGGGCGTGCAGAAGATGGTCAAGGTCTACGTGGCCGTGAAGCGTCGTCTGCAGCCGGGCGACAAGATGGCCGGCCGCCACGGGAACAAGGGCGTCATCTCGATGATCGTGCCGGAAGAGGACATGCCGTTCCTCGAGGACGGGACCCCGGTGGACGTGGTCCTGAACCCACTGGGCGTTCCCTCGCGCATGAACGTCGGGCAGGTGCTGGAGGTTCACCTCGGGTGGGCCGCGAAGGGCCTGGGCGACAAGATCAACCGCATGCTCGAGGCGCAGGCCGAGATCGCGAAGCTGCGCGAGTTCCTGGACAAGATCTACAACCACCGCGACAAGAAGGTCGATCTCGACTCCATGTCGGACGCCGAGATCATTGCGCTTTGCCGCAACCTGCGCGGTGGCGTGCCGATGGCGACGCCGGTGTTCGACGGTGCCGAGGAGGCCGAGATCAAGGAGATGCTGCGTCTGGCCGATCTGCCCGAGACGGGGCAGGCCGAACTGTTCGACGGGCGCACCGGTGACTCCTTCGATCGTCCGGTGACCGTCGGCTACATGCACATGCTGAAGCTGAACCACCTGGTCGACGACAAGATGCATGCGCGCTCGACCGGCCCGTACTCGCTGGTGACCCAGCAGCCGCTGGGCGGCAAGGCGCAGTTTGGTGGCCAGCGCTTCGGCGAGATGGAGGTCTGGGCGCTGGAGGCCTACGGCGCTGCCTACACCCTGCAGGAGATGCTGACGGTGAAGGCGGACGACGTGCAGGGCCGCAACAAGATGTACAAGAACATCGTCGACGGCGAGCACCACATGGAGGCCAACGTCCCCGAGTCGTTCAACGTGCTTATGAAGGAGATCAAGGCGCTCGGCATCAATATCGAGCTGGAGCAGGACTGATCTCCTCCGATCCGAATGTGATCCGAAGGGGTGCAGGGCACCCCTCGACCCAAAGCTTTGTGAGGCATAGCGAATGAAAGACCTCCTCAATCTGTTCAAGCAGCAGACTCAGCCGGAAGAGTTCGATGCAATCCGCATCGGCCTGGCCTCCGCCGACCAGATCCGGTCGTGGTCCTTCGGCGAGGTGAAGAAGCCCGAGACCATCAACTACCGGACCTTCAAGCCGGAACGCGATGGCCTGTTTTGCGCCAAGATCTTCGGTCCGGTGAAGGACTACGAGTGCCTGTGCGGCAAGTACAAGCGCCTGAAGCACCGGGGTGTGGTCTGCGAGAAGTGCGGCGTCGAGGTGACCCAGACCAAGGTGCGCCGCGAGCGCATGGGGCACATCGATCTGGCCTCGCCGGTCGCGCACATCTGGTACCTGAAGAGCCTCCCGTCGCGCATCGGGCTGCTGCTCGACATGACCCTGAAGGACATCGAGAAGGTGCTCTACTTCGAGTCCTTCATCGTGATCGACCCGGGCTTCACCACGCTGGAGAAGGGCCAGCTCCTGACCGACGAGGAATACCTCGAGGCGATGGAGGAGCACGGCGACGACTTCACCGCGATGATGGGCGCCGAGGCCGTGCTGTCCCTGCTCAAGGAGATGGACCTGCAGGGCGAGGCCGCGAAGCTGCGCCAGGAGCTGTCCGAGACCGGGTCCGAGACCAAGATCAAGCGTCTGGGCAAGCGGCTCAAGCTGATCGAGTCGTTCCTGGAATCCGGCAACAAGCCGGAGTGGATGATCATGTCCGTGCTGCCGGTGCTGCCGCCGGACCTGCGCCCGCTGGTGCCGCTGGACGGTGGCCGCTTCGCGACCTCCGACCTGAATGACCTGTACCGCCGGGTAATCAACCGCAACAATCGTCTGCGTCGCCTGCTGGAGCTCAATGCCCCGGACATCATCGTGCGCAATGAAAAGCGCATGCTGCAGGAGTCCGTGGACGCGCTGCTGGACAACGGCCGCCGCGGCCGTGCGATCACCGGCACCAACAAGCGCCCGCTGAAGTCCCTGGCCGACATGATCAAGGGCAAGCAGGGCCGCTTCCGCCAGAACCTGCTGGGCAAGCGTGTCGACTACTCCGGTCGTTCCGTGATCGTGGTCGGACCGACCCTGCGTCTGCACCAGTGCGGCCTGCCCAAGCGCATGGCGCTGGAACTGTTCAAGCCGTTCATCTTCGGCAAGCTGCAGCGTCGTGGCCTGGCCACTACCATCAAGGCCGCCAAGAAGGCGGTGGAGAAGGAAGGTCCCGAGGTCTGGGACATCCTCGAAGAGGTGATCCGCGAGCATCCGGTGATGCTGAACCGCGCCCCGACCCTGCACCGCCTGGGTATCCAGGCCTTCGAACCGGTGCTGATCGAGGGCAAGGCGATCCAGCTGCACCCGCTGGTCTGCGCCGCGTTCAACGCCGACTTCGACGGTGACCAGATGGCCGTGCACGTGCCGCTGTCGCTGGAGGCCCAGCTGGAGGCGCGCACGCTGATGTTGTCCTCCAACAACGTGTTGTCCCCGGCGAACGGCGAGCCGATCATCGTGCCGTCGCAGGATATCGTGCTGGGGCTTTACTACCTCTCGCGCGAGAAGGTGAACGCCAAGGGTGAGGGCATGACCTTTGCCGATGTGGACGAGGTGCATCGCGCCTACGAACACAAGCAGGTCGATCTTCATGCCCGGATCACCGTGCGCATCGCCGACACGATGGCGGATGTCGCCGAAGGGGAGCCGCTGCCGTCCATGCGGGTGGAGACCACCGTCGGTCGCGCGATCCTGTCGCGCATCATGCCGAAGGGGCTTCCGTTCGAGCTGATCGACCGCGAGCTGAGCAAGAAGACCATCTCCGCGCTGATCAACTCCTGCTACCGTCGTCTGGGCCTGAAGGACACTGTGGTGTTCGCGGACCAGCTGATGTACGCGGGCTTCTACTACTCGACCCGCGCCGGGGTCTCCTTCTGCTCGGATGACATGGTCATCCCGGACGAGAAGCAGCCGATCCTGCAGAACGCCGAGGAACAGGTGAAGGAGATCGAGGACCAGTACGCCTCGGGTCTGGTCACCAAGGGCGAGCGCTACAACAAGGTTGTGGACATCTGGTCGCACTGCAATGACCAGGTCGCGAAGGCGATGATGGAGCGCCTCGGCAAGGAGCAGGTGACCAACGCCGAGGGCGAGACAGTCGAGCAGAGCTCGTTCAACTCGATCTTCATGATGGCCGATTCCGGCGCGCGTGGTTCCGCTGCCCAGATCCGTCAGCTGGCGGGTATGCGTGGCCTGATGGCCAAGCCGGACGGCTCCATCATCGAGACGCCGATCACCGCGAACTTCCGCGAGGGTCTGAACGTCCTGCAGTACTTCATCTCGACCCACGGCGCGCGTAAAGGTCTGGCCGATACCGCGCTGAAGACCGCGAACTCCGGTTATCTGACCCGCCGCCTGGTGGATGTGTCGCAGGACGTGGTGGTCACCCAGCACGACTGCGGGACCCAGCAGGGCCTGATGATGAAACCGATCATCGAGGGCGGGGATGTGGTCGAGCCGCTGCGCGACCGCGTACTGGGCCGTACCACGGCGGTCGACGTGCATCGCCCGGGTACCGACGAGGTCCTGATCCCGGCGGGCACCCTGCTGGACGAGGCAATGGTCGACAAGCTGGACGAGGCCTCGGTCGACGAGGTGCTGGTGCGCTCCGCGATTACCTGCGAGACGCGTCAGGGCATCTGCGCCAAGTGCTACGGTCGCGATCTGGCCCGTGGCCACGAGGTCAACGAGGGCGAAGCGGTGGGTGTGATCGCCGCGCAGTCCATCGGCGAGCCGGGTACCCAGCTGACCATGCGTACCTTCCACATTGGGGGTGCCGCGAGCCGTGCGGTTACCGTCAGCGCGATCCAGGTGAAAAATGCCGGGTCCGTGCGTCTGCACAACCTGAAGACCGTCACCAACAAGGCGGACAACCTGGTTGCGGTATCGCGCTCCGGGGAGCTGGGCGTGATCGACGACCAGGGTCGCGAGCGCGAGCGCTACAAGATTCCCTACGGCGCCACCATCACCGTCAAGGACGGTGATGCGGTCGAGGCGGGTCAGGAGGTCGCGACCTGGGATCCGCATACCCACCCGATCGTCACCGAGGTGGGCGGCTACATCCGTCTGGCGGACTTCGTCGAGAACGTCACCGTGACCAAGGAGACGGACGAGTTTACCGGTCTGTCCCAGAACGTGGTGCTGGATCCGAAGAGCCGTTCGAGCGCCGGCAAGGATCTGCGCCCGACCGTCAAGCTGGTCGACGACGACGGCAACGAGGTGTACATCCCGGGTACCGATATGCCCGCGCAGTACATGCTGCCGGCCAATGCGATCTTCAATCTCGAGGACAATGCCCGCGTCGAGGTCGGTGATGTTATCGCCCGCCTGCCGCAGGAGTCGTCCAAGACCCGCGACATCACCGGTGGTCTGCCGCGTGTGGCGGATTTGTTCGAGGCTCGGCGTCCCAAGGAGCCGGCCGTACTGGCCGAGATCTCCGGTACCGTCTCGTTCGGCAAGGAGACCAAGGGCAAGCAGCGTCTGGTGATTACCCCGGACAAGGGTGATCCGGTCGAGATGCTGATCCCGAAACTGCGCACCGTGAACGTGTTCGAGGGCGAGCGCGTGGAGCGTGGCGAGGTCGTGGTCGACGGCGAGCTGGACCCGCACGACATCGTGCGTCTGCGCGGCGTGACTACTCTGGCCGAATACCAGGTCCAGGAGATCCAGGACGTCTACCGCCTGCAGGGCGTGAAGATCAATGACAAGCACATCGAGGTCATTGTTCGCCAGATGATGCGCAAGGTGAACATCGTCAATCCGGGCGACACCAAGTTCCTCGCGGGGGACCAGGTGGATCGCGTCCGCGTCCTCGAGGAGAACGAGAAGCTCGGCGACGACCAGCAGCCGGCCACCTACGAGCGTGTGCTGCTCGGGATCACCAAGGCCTCGCTGGTGACGGAATCGTTCATCTCTGCGGCCTCCTTCCAGGAGACCACTCGCGTGCTGACCGAGGCGTCCACCCGTGGCGCTCGCGACGATCTGCGCGGCCTGAAGGAGAACGTGATTGTGGGGCGCCTGATCCCGGCTGGTACCGGACTGGCGTACCACAAGGAGCGTCGCCGCAAGCGCGAGCTGGAAATGCCGGAGTTCGAGAGCGTCGAGGAGGCGTCCGCGGTTACCGTCGACACCGAATCCGATGCCCCGGGTTCGGAAACCACCGGGGAAGGCTCGGAATAGCCTTCCCTTCTGTTGACACTTCAGGGGGCGGCGATTAGAATTCCGCTCCCTCGACAGGCCGGTCACGGCGCCGGCCTGTCGTTATTTTTAGGCTAGGAGAAAGGGTTTCATGGCCACGATCAATCAGTTGGTACGCAAGCCCCGCAAGCGCCCCGTCGAGAAGAGCGACGTGCCGGCGCTGCAGGGCTCGCCGCAGAAGCGCGGGGTATGCACCCGTGTCTACACGACCACGCCGAAGAAGCCGAATTCCGCGCTGCGCAAGGTTGCGCGCGTGCGTCTGACCAATGGCTACGAAGTCAGTAGCTACATCGGCGGCGAAGGCCACAACCTGCAGGAGCACTCGGTGGTCCTGATTCGTGGCGGTCGTGTAAAGGATCTTCCCGGTGTGCGTTACCACACGGTGCGTGGCTCCCTGGATACCCAGGGGGTGCAGAACCGCACCCAGGGTCGTTCCAAGTACGGCACCAAGCGCCCGAAGAAATCCTAACCGTGTACAAGAGCGGGAACTGAAACATGTCGAGAAGAGCAGCTGCCCCCAAGCGTCACATCCTTCCTGATCCGAAGTTCGGAAGCGAGCGCCTGGCCAAGTTCATCAATACCGTGATGCGTGACGGCAAGAAGTCGGTCGCAGAACAGGTCGTGTACGGCGCGCTGGACCAGATCGAGTCCAAGCAGGGTGACGGCATGGGTGCACTGGAACGCGCGCTGGACAACATTCGTCCGCGTGTCGAGGTGAAGTCTCGTCGTGTGGGCGGCGCCACCTACCAGGTGCCGGTCGAGGTGCGCTCGGTTCGTCAGGACGCCCTGGCGATGCGCTGGGTCGTGGAAGCGGCCCGCAAGCGTGGCGAGCGCACCATGGCGCTGAAGCTGGCGGGCGAGCTGATGGACGCCGCCGATGCCAAGGGCTCCGCCGTGAAGAAGCGCGAAGACACTCACCGCATGGCGGAAGCGAACAAGGCGTTCGCCCACTTCCGCTGGTAAAACCGATTTAGAGAGGCTCAACGTGGCACGCAAGACCCCACTGAAGCGCTACCGGAACATCGGGATCAGCGCGCACATCGACGCCGGCAAGACGACGACGACCGAGCGCATCCTGTTCTACACCGGTCTGTCGCACAAGATCGGCGAGGTCCATGAAGGCGCCGCCACGATGGACTGGATGGAGCAGGAACAGGAACGCGGGATCACCATCACCTCCGCGGCGACCACCTGCTTCTGGCAGGGTATGGCCAAGCAGTTCGATGAGCATCGCGTCAACATCATCGACACCCCGGGACACGTGGACTTCACCATCGAGGTGGAGCGTTCCATGCGTGTGCTCGACGGTGCGGTGATGGTGTACTGCGCTGTGGGTGGCGTGCAGCCGCAGTCCGAAACGGTCTGGCGCCAGGCGACCAAGTACTCGGTTCCGCGCATGGCGTTCGTCAACAAAATGGACCGCGCCGGTGCCGACTTCCTGCGTGTCTACGAGCAAATGAAGGAGCGCCTGCAGGCGAACCCGGTCCCGATCCAGCTGCCGATCGGTGCCGAGGACAACTTCCGGGGCGTGATCGACCTGGTCAAGATGCAGGCGATCTTCTGGGACGACGAAAACTTCGGGATCTCCTTCGAGTACAAGGATATCCCCGACGAGCTCAAGGCCGAGGCGGAAAAGTGGCGCGAGAACATGCTCGAGGCCGCCGCCGAAGCCAATGAAGAGCTGATGGACAAGTACCTCAACGAGGGCGACCTCAGCGAGGAAGAGATCAAGCAGGCGATCCGCCATCGCACTATCGAGCTCGAGATCGTGCCGATGCTGTGCGGCTCCGCGTTCAAGAACAAGGGCGTGCAGGCCATGCTCGACGCGGTGGTCGAATACCTGCCTTCGCCGGAAGAGGTCAAGGCGATCAAGGGCGTGAAGGCCGGGACCGAAGAGCCGGTCGAGAAGCACGCCTCGGACGACGAGCCGTTCGCGGCCCTGGCGTTCAAGATCATGACCGACCCGTACGTCGGTTCGCTGACCTTCGTCCGTGTGTACTCGGGTGTGCTGAGCGCGGGCGACACCGTGCTCAATACGCAGAACAACCGCCGCGAGCGCATTGGTCGCATCCTGCAGATGCACTCCAACTCCCGCGAGGAGATCAAGGAGCTGCGCGCGGGTGACATCGGTGCGGTCGTCGGCCTGAAGGATCTGTACACCGGTAGTACGCTCTGCGACCCGAACAATCCGGTCGAGCTGGAGCGCATGGAGTTCCCGGAGCCGGTGATCTCGATTGCCGTCGAGCCGAAGACCAAGTCGGACCAGGAAAAAATGGGTATCGCGCTGAACAAGCTGGCGCAGGAAGACCCGTCCTTCCGCGTGCGGACCGACGAAGAGTCGGGCCAGACGATCATCTCGGGCATGGGCGAGCTGCACCTCGAGGTCCTGGTGGACCGCATGAAGCGCGAGTTCAAGGTCGAGGCGAACGTCGGTCAGCCGCAGGTGGCGTACCGCGAGACGATCAAGAAGAGCGTGGAAACCGAAGGCAAGTTTGTGCGCCAGTCGGGTGGTCGCGGCCAGTACGGTCATGTCTGGCTGCGCATCGAACCGCAAGAAGCGGGAGACGGCTACGAGTTCGTCAACGCGATCGTCGGTGGTGTCGTGCCGAAAGACTACATCCCGGCCGTCAACAAGGGCGTCGAGGAGCAGATGGCCAATGGCGTGCTCGCCGGTTATCCGGTGGTGGACGTGAAGGTCACGCTGTTTGATGGCTCCTACCATGACGTCGACTCGAACGAGATGGCGTTCAAGGTGGCGGGATCGATGGCCTTCAAGGAAGGCGCGTTGAAGGCCGGCGCCGTGCTCCTCGAGCCGATGATGAAGGTCGAGGTCGAGACGCCGGAAGAATACATGGGCGACGTGATGGGTGACCTGAATCGCCGTCGTGGCCTGGTCAAGGGCATGGAAGATGTCGCCGGTCAGAAGCTGCTGAAGGCCGAGGTCCCGCTGTCCGAGATGTTTGGCTATTCGACGCAGCTGCGCTCGATGAGCCAGGGCCGTGCTACGTACTCGATGGAGTTCGAAAAGTACTCCGAGGCGCCGGCGCAGGTCGCCGAGGCCGTGGCCGCGAAGGCCTCCTGAACCGAATCGCGTAATCCGAAAGAACTGTAGAAAGAGGTTTGAGCTGTGTCCAAGGAAAAGTTCGAGCGTAAGAAGCCGCATGTGAATGTGGGGACGATTGGTCATGTGGACCATGGCAAGACCACGCTGACGGCGGCGATGACGACGGTGCTGGGCAAGAAGTACGGTAGCGAAGCCCGTGCGTTTGACCAGATCGACAATGCGCCGGAAGAGAAGGCGCGCGGGATTACGATTGCCACGGCGCACGTGGAATACGAATCCGACATTCGTCACTACGCGCATGTGGATTGCCCTGGGCACGCGGACTACGTGAAGAACATGATCACGGGTGCGGCGCAGATGGACGGCGCGATTCTGGTGGTGTCCGCGGCCGATGGTCCGATGCCGCAGACCCGCGAGCACATTCTGCTGGCGCGTCAGGTGGGTGTGCCGTACATCGTGGTGTTCCTGAACAAGGCCGACATGGTCGACGACCCCGAGCTGCTCGAGCTGGTCGAGATGGAAGTGCGCGATCTGCTGTCTTCCTATGATTTCCCGGGCGACGACACCCCGGTGATCACCGGTTCCGCGCTGAAGGCGCTGGAAGGTGACGAGAGCGAAGTGGGCGCGCAGGCGATCTACAAGCTGGTCGAGGCGATGGACAGCTGGATTCCGGAGCCGGAGCGCGCGGTGGACGGCGACTTCCTGATGCCGGTGGAAGACGTGTTCTCGATCTCCGGGCGCGGCACTGTGGTGACGGGTCGTATCGAGCGCGGTGTGGTCAAGGTGGGCGAGGAGATCGAGATTGTCGGTATCCGCGACACCCAGAAGACCACCGTCACGGGTGTCGAGATGTTCCGCAAGCTGCTGGACCAGGGCGAAGCGGGCGACAACGTGGGCATTCTGCTGCGTGGTACCAAGCGCGACGAAGTGCAGCGTGGTCAGGTGCTGTGCAAGCCGGGTTCGATTACGCCGCACACGCATTTCGAGGCTGAGGTGTACATTCTGGGCAAGGACGAGGGTGGTCGTCATACCCCGTTTTTCAATGGTTATCGCCCGCAGTTCTACTTCCGCACGACCGATGTGACGGGTTCGGTGGAGCTGCCGGAAGGCACCGAGATGGTGATGCCGGGTGACAACGTGAAGATGACCGTGTCGCTGATCAGCCCGATCGCGATGGAAGATGGTCTGCGCTTTGCGATTCGCGAAGGCGGCCGTACCGTCGGCGCCGGCGTCGTATCCAAGATTATTGAGTGAGTGAGATGGCAAACCAGCGTATCCGAATTCGCCTGAAGGCCTTTGATCATCGACTGATCGACCGTTCCGCGGCCGAGATCGTCGAGACCGCGAAGCGCACGGGCGCCCGCGTGAAGGGGCCAATCCCGCTCCCGACCAAGCGTGAGTCGTACACGGTCCTGATCTCGCCGCACGTCAACAAGGACGCGCGAGACCAGTACGAGCTGCGTACGCACAAGCGCTTGATGGACATCCTCGATCCGACCGACAAGACCGTGGATGCCCTGATGAAGCTGGATCTCGCCGCCGGCGTGAATGTTCAGATTCGACTTAACTAACTCGTAACTTTCTGCCATACTATTGGGCTTTCCGTGGCCCGGCGGGATTGTTCGCCGGGCCACGGCTTTAGGGCGCTTGCCAGCGCCGTTCGATACGGAAGGGGTTTTGCAATGGCCATTGGACTCATCGGTCGCAAACTAGGCATGAGCCGCGTCTTCACTGACGACGGCGTCTCCGTGCCGGTGACTGTGCTGCAGGTGGACAACAATCGCGTGGTCCAGATCAAGCGCAGCGAAGGCGACGGCTACAACGCGGTCCAGGTGACGGCCGGCGCACGCAAGGCGTCCCGGGTCAGCAAGCCCGAAGCGGGGCACTATGCGGCGGCCTCGGTCGAGCCTGGGCGCGGTCTCTGGGAATTCCGTGTTGAAGCGGATGAGCTCGAGGGCCTGGCCCCGGGTGACGCCATCACGGTCGATCGCTTTGAGGAAGGTCAGGTCGTTGACGTGACCTCTCAGAGCAAGGGCAAGGGTTTCCAGGGTGCGGTCAAGCGTCATAACTTCCGCACGCAAGACGCGACCCACGGTAACTCGCTGGCGCACCGCGCCCCGGGTTCGATCGGGCAGAACCAGAGCCCGGGTCGTGTGTTCAAGGGCAAGAAGATGGCGGGCCACATGGGCGCCGAGCGCAAGACGATCCAGAACCTGAAGGTTGTTCGGGTGGATGCGGATCGCAGCCTCGTGCTGATCCAGGGCGCGGTGCCGGGTGCGCCCAGCACTGACGTGATGATTCGTCCGGCCGTCAAGGCGAAGGGTTGAAGACAATGCAAGTAACGACAGCCGATACCGGTGCCAGCGTGGAGTTGTCGCCCGTGTGCTTCGAGCGCGACTTCAACGAGTCGCTGGTCCACCAGAGCGTGGTCGCGTTCCTCGCGGGGCAGCGCCAGGGAACCCGTGCGCAGAAGACGCGCTCCGACGTGAGCGGCGGTGGTGCGAAGCCGTTTCGCCAGAAAGGTACGGGCCGCGCCCGGGCCGGTACGATCCGCAGTCCGCTGTGGACCGGTGGCGGGAAGGTTTTCGCCGCGCGCACCCGGGACTTTTCGCAGAAGCTGAACAAGAAAATGTATCGCGCCGCGATGGCCTCGATCCTCTCCGAGCTGGTCCGTCAGGAGCGGCTGAAGGTGGTGGCTGACTTCGCGGTGGCATCGGGCAAGACCCGCGACGGCGTGGCCAAGCTCAAGGAGCTGGGTCTCGCGAAGGGGCTGGTCGTTCTCGCCGAGGCCGATGACATGACCGCTCGTGCGCTGGGTAACGTCCCGCACATCGACGTCGTCGACGTGGCCGGCATCAACCCGGCCAACCTGGTCGGCGCGGAGACGGTCGTGATGACCGAGGCGGCGATCCGCAAGGTTGAGGAGTGGCTGGCATGAATGCGCGTCTGATGCAGGTAATTCAGGGCCCGGTGGTTTCCGAGAAATCCACCATGGCCGGCGAAGTCGGTCAGTACGTCTTCCGCGTGCTGCCTGATGCGAGCAAAGAAGAGATCAAGGCGGCGGTCGAGCATCTGTTCCAGGTGCGGGTCGAGAATGTCCGCACCCTGAACCAGCAGGGCAAGAAGAAGCGCTTTGGCCGCCTCTTCGGGCGCCGCAATCACTGGAAGAAGGCCTATGTCGCGCTGGCCGAAGGCGAGAGCATCGACATGGGTGAAGGAGACCAGGTCTAGTCATGGCGATTATCAAGACGAATCCGACTTCGGCCGGTCGTCGTCACGCGGTACAGATCCGTGGCGACAACCTGTACAAGGGTGCGCCGCATGCCGCGCTGGTCGAGAAAAAGACCCGCACCGGCGGCCGTAACAATACGGGCCGTATTACGACGCGGCACGTGGGGGGCGGGCACAAGCAGCGTTACCGCGTGGTCGACTTCAAGCGCAACAAGGACAACGTGCCGGCGCGGGTCGAGCGTCTGGAGTATGATCCGAACCGCAGCGCCCACCTGGCCCTGTTGCTGTACGCCGACGGCGAGCGTCGCTACATCATCGCGCCGAAGGGTCTGAACCAGGGCGACCAGGTCGCGAGTGGAAACCAGGCCCCGATTCGCCCGGGCAACGCGATGCCGCTGCGCTCGATTCCGGTCGGTACCACGGTCCATTGTGTCGAGCTCAAGCCCGGCAAGGGCGCCCAGATGGTCCGGTCCGCCGGGACGTCCGCACAGGTCGTGGCCCGTGAAGGGCAGCACGCGACCCTGCGCCTGGGTTCGGGCGAGATGCGCCGCGTCCTGTCCGAGTGCCGCGCCGTGGTGGGCGAAGTCGGTCATTCCGAGCACAGCCTGAAGAAGTACGGCAAGGCCGGCGCGAAGCGCTGGAAGGGTGTTCGTCCGACTGTGCGTGGTACCGCCATGAACCCGGTCGACCACCCGCATGGTGGTGGCGAAGGCCGCAACTTCGGCCGTCATCCGGTGACCCCGTGGGGTCGTCCGACCAAGGGTTACAAGACCCGCAATAACAAGCGTACCGACGGCATGATCGTGCGTCGGCGTAAGAAGTAACGGAGTCCCAGCATGCCGCGTTCACTGAAGAAAGGCCCGTTCGTCGACCATCACCTGCGCAAGAAGGTGGAAGACGCGGTCGAGAAGAACGATCGTCGACCGATCAAGACCTGGTCTCGGCGTTCGATGATCATCCCGCAAATGGTCGGGCTGACCATCGCCGTCCACAACGGCCGGCAGCACGTGCCTGTCCTCGTCAACGAGAACATGGTGGGCCACAAGCTGGGCGAATTTGCCTTGACGCGGACCTTCAAGGGTCATATCGCGAACAAGAAGTCGCGCTGAGGACGAACGATGGAAACGATTGCAAAACTGCGTTTCGCGCGGATCTCCCCGCAAAAGGCCCGCCTGGTCGCTGACCAGGTGCGGGGCCTGCGGGTCGAGGAAGCGCTCAACGAGCTCACGTTCAGCGCGAAAAAGCCGGCTGCCATTGTGAAGAAGGTGCTGGAGTCGGCGATCGCGAACGCGGAGAACAACGACGGCGCTGATATCGACGAGCTGCGCATCTCGCGCATCCAGGTCGATGAAGGGCCGGTGCTCAAGCGGATGCATGCGCGTGCCAAGGGCCGCGGTAACCGCATCCTCAAGCGTACCAGCCATATCGTCATCGGCGTCAGCGAGAAGGGAGCCTAAGCATGGGTCAGAAAGTACATCCGACCGGCATCCGCCTGGGCATCTCTCGCCCGTGGTCGGCCACCTGGTACGCCGACGGTCGCGAATTTGGCGAAACGTTGAACAACGACATCAAGCTGCGCGAGTTTCTGCAGAAGAAACTGGCCCACGCGTCGGTAAGCCGCATCAGTATCTCGCGCCCGGCCAAGGCCGCGCACATTACGATCCAGACCGCGCGTCCCGGGATCGTGATTGGCAAGAAGGGCGAGGACATCGAGAAGCTCCGCCAGGACGTGGCACGCGAGACCGGGCTGGAGAAAGGAACGGTCAAGATCAACATCGAAGAAGTGCGCAAGCCCGAGATCGAGGCCCAGTTGGTCGCCGAAGGGATCGCCCAGCAGCTGGAACGCCGCATCATGTTCCGGCGTGCGATGAAGCGCGCCGTCGGGAACGCGATGCGCCTTGGGGCCCAGGGCATCAAGGTGCACGTGTCTGGCCGCCTGAACGGCGCCGAGATTGCGCGCTCCGAATGGTACCGCGAAGGCCGCGTGCCGCTGCATACCCTGCGTGCCGATATCGACTACGGGTTTGCGGAAGCGCGGACCACCTACGGGATCATTGGCGTGAAGGTGTGGATCTTCAAGGGCGAGGTCTTTGGCCTGGAGCCGACCGAAGGGACCCGTGCCGCCGCCAACGCGAGCTAGGACTGAAAGATCATGCTGCAGCCAAAAAGAACCAAGTTCCGCAAGCAGTTCAAGGGCCGTAACCGAGGCATGGCCTCGACCGGCGCCAAGGTCAGCTTCGGCGAATACGGCCTGCAGGCCGTCGAGCGGGGCCGCATTACGGCCCGCCAGATCGAGGCCGCGCGTCGCGCGATGGTCCGCCACATCAAGCGTGGCGGGAAGATCTGGATCCGGGTGTTCCCGGATGTGCCGGTGACCAAGAAGCCGCTTGAAGTCCGTATGGGTAAGGGTAAGGGCGGCGTCGAGTACTGGGTCTGCAAGGTGCAGCCTGGTCGCATGCTCTACGAAATGGAAGGTGTGCACGAGGACGTGGCGCGTGAGGCGATGCGTCTGGCGGCCGCCAAGTTGCCGGTGAAGACGGTGTTTACCCGTCGGCAGGTGATGTGATGAAAGCGAGCGAACTGAGAAAGAAATCCGACGACGAGCTCAACACCGAGCTCGAGGCGCTCTACAGGGAGCAGTTCGGGCTGCGCATGCAGAAGGCCGTCGGCCAGCTGGCGCGCCCCGATCGGGTGGGCAAGGTCCGGCGCGAGATCGCGCAGATCAAGACGCTGATGAACGAACGAAAGGCAGGCTAAGAAGATGACCGAGCAAGTCTCCAAAACCCAGCGATCCGTCGTTGGGCGCGTGATCAGCGACAAGATGGACAAGACCCGCACGGTCCTGGTCGAACGCCGCGTGCGTCATCCGCTGTATGGCAAGTTCATTCGGCGCAGCACCAAGCTGCACGTCCATGACGAGGAAAATGTCTCGCGCATGGGGGACCGGGTGCGTATCCGTGAGTGCCGGCCGATGTCCAAGCAGAAGCGCTTTGCCCTGATCGAAGTGGTCGGGCACGACGCGCTCTAATCGGCCGCTGGGAGAGAAGTCATGATTCAAATGCAGACCGTTCTCGAGGCCGCCGACAACAGCGGCGCCCGTCGCATCCAGTGCATTAAGGTGCTGGGTGGCTCGCACCGTCGCTATGCACGCGTGGGCGATGTGATCAAGGTGAGCGTCAAGGACGCCATCCCGCGAGGCAAAGTCAAGAAAGGCGACGTCTACAATGCGGTCGTCGTGCGCACCGCCGCGGGTGTTCGGCGCCCCGATGGTTCGATCATTCGTTTCGACCGCAATGCGGCGGTGCTGCTGAACAATCAGCATCAGCCGATCGGCACTCGTATCTTCGGGCCGGTGACGCGTGAACTGCGAGGGGAGAAGTACATGAAGATCATCTCCCTCGCCCCGGAAGTGCTGTGAGGTCGTCATGAATAAGATTCGCAAAGGCGACGACGTCGTCGTGATCGCAGGAAAGGACAAGGGCCGTCGCGGCACCATCATCAAGGTGCTGGAAGGCAAGGTCCTGGTCCAGAACATCAACATGGTGAAGAAGCATCAGAAGCCGAATCCGCAGCGCGGGATCGGTGGCGGGATCATCGAGAAGGAAATGCCGATCGATGTCTCCAATGTGATGCTCTTCAACCCGGCAACCGACAAGGGTGATCGCGTGTCGTTCAAGACCCTGGAAGACGGCCGCAAGGTGCGTGTCTTCCGATCGAACGGCGAGGTCGTGGACGCATAACGCGGACGGACGGTTTATGGAACGCTTGAGAGAAGAATACGAATCCAACGTGAAGCAGGCGCTGCAGAAGCAGTTCAGCTATGCCAACGTGATGGAGATCCCGCGTGTCACCAAGGTGACCCTGAATATGGGTCTGGGTGATGCAGTTGCGGACAAGAAGATCATTGAGCACGCGGTCAGTGACATGACGGCCATCGCCGGGCAGAAGCCCGTGGTGACGAAGGCCCGCAAGTCGATCGCCGGGTTCAAGATCCGTGACGGCTATCCGATCGGTTGCAAGGTGACCCTTCGTAGCCGGCAGATGTACGAGTTCCTCGATCGCCTGATCAACGTGGCGTTGCCGCGCGTGCGAGACTTCCGTGGTTTCAGTGCCAAGGCGTTCGATGGCCGTGGGAACTACTCCATGGGTATCAAGGAACAGATCATCTTTCCCGAGATTGATTATGACCGTGTCGACAAGATTCGCGGCATGGACATCACGATCACAACCAGCGCGAAGACGGACGAGGAAGCCAAGGCCCTGCTAGAAGCCTTCCGTTTCCCGTTCCGGAACTAAGAGGTAGGCGCACATGGCGAAGACATCGATGATCGAGCGCGAGAAAAAGCGCGCCCGTCTGGTCCAGAAATATGCCGCAAAGCGTGCGGAACTGAAGGCCATCCTGGTGGACGAAACCAAGTCCTCCGAGGAACGCCTGGCCGCGATGCATGCATTGCAGAAACTGCCGCGCGACTCCGCGGCGGTGCGACAGACCAACCGCTGTGGCGTCACCGGTCGCCCGAAAGGTTATTACCGTCGGTTCGGTCTTGGGCGGAACAAGCTGCGGGAGCACGCCATGAAGGGCGAAATCCCGGGCCTGCGCAAGTCGAGCTGGTAAGGAGACAGAAGCAATGATGACCGATCCGATTTCCGACATGCTGACCCGCGTGCGCAATGCGCAGCGCGCGAACAAGGAGCAGGTCGCGATCCCGTTCAGCAAGGCCAAGGAGCGAATCCTCAAGGTGTTTGCCGACGAGGGCTATGTGGGCGACGTCCAGGTGGACGGCGAGGCCGCGCAGAAGAAGCTGGTGGTGAAGCTGAAATATTTCGAGGGGCGTCCGGTCATCGAGAGCGTTGAACGGATCTCCCGCCCGGGCTTGCGGATCTACCGCGGCAAGGATGAGCTCCCGCGCATTAACCAGGGGCTCGGTGTCGCGGTGATTTCCACGCCGCAGGGTGTCATGAGTGATCGCGCAGCCCGGGCCGCCGGCCAGGGCGGCGAGGTCCTCTGCAAGATTTACTGAGGAATCAGCCATGTCGCGCATTGCAAACCTGCCGATCAAGCTGCCCAACGGCGTGGCCGTGGAGCAGGCGGACGGCGAGATCAAGGTCAAGGGCCCGAAGGGCGAGTTGCAGCTGAGCTGCCCCGAGGCCGTCACGGTCGCCGTTGAAGACGGTGTCGTTCAGGTCAAGCCCAACGAGCACGCCAAGAACACGGCCCTGGCGGGCACGATCCGCGCCATCCTGGGCAACCATGTGCATGGCGTGAGTGAAGGCTTCGAGCGCAAGCTCGAGCTGGTGGGCGTCGGCTACCGCGCGCAGATGCAGGGCGCGAAGCTGAACCTGACGCTGGGCTACTCGCATCCGATCGAGTTTGAAGTGCCCGAAGGGGTCACGATCGAGACGCCCAGCGCGACCGAGGTCGTAGTGAAGGGGACGGATCGCCAGAAGGTGGGCCAGGTGGCTGCGAACATTCGCGCCTTCCGCCCGCCGGAGCCCTACAAGGGCAAGGGCGTGAAGTACAAAGACGAGCGCATTGTGCGTAAAGAAGCCAAGAAGAAGTAGGTAGGCACCAGTGGACAAGAAAGAGGCCAGACTTAAGAGGGCGCGTCGCGCGCGGTTCAAGATCCGCGAGCTGGGGGTGCATCGTCTCTGTATTCACCGGACGCCCCGCCACATGTATGCGCAGATCATTGCCCCTTCGGGCGACGCGGTCGTGGCTGCGGCCTCCACCGTCGAGAAGGAGCTGAAGAGCGCCGGCAACACCGGGAACGCCGAAGCGGCGGCCCGCGTCGGGCAGGCGATCGCCGAGCGCGCAAAGAAAGCCGGAATCGAACAGGTCGCGTTCGACCGTGCGGGCTTTCGTTATCACGGACGGGTCAAGGCCCTGGCCGATGCCGCCCGTGAAAACGGCCTGCAGTTCTAGTCCAACGCGACCCACCGGAGAAGATAAATGGCACGTAATGATGTAAGCGAAGCCACCGACGGCCTGCAGGAAAAGCTGATCGGCGTGAACCGCGTGGCCAAGGTGGTCAAGGGCGGGCGCCAGTTCCGCTTTGCCGCGTTGACCGTGGTGGGCGATGGTGAAGGCCGTGTTGGCTTCGGCTATGGCAAGGCCCGCGAGGTCCCGCAGGCGATCCAGAAGGCGATGCAGCAGGCGCGTCAGGAGATGCGCGATGTGTCACTGAAGGACGGCACGCTGCACTATGCGGTCAACGGCCGTCATGGCGCCGCCAAGGTCTACATGCAGCCGGCCTCCGAGGGTACGGGTGTCATCGCCGGTGGTGCGATGCGCGCGGTGCTCGAAGTGGCGGGTGTGCACAACGTGCTGGCCAAGTGTGTTGGCTCGCGCAATCCGATCAACGTCGTGCAGGCGACCATCGACGGGCTCACGAAGGTGAACTCGCCGGAACGTGTCGCTGCCAAGCGCGGCAAGTCTGTCGACGAAGTGACGAGCTAGTCATGAGCAAGCTGAAACTGACCCTGGTGCGCAGCACCGCCGGACGGCTGAAGAACCACAAGGCCTGTGTCCGCGGCCTCGGCCTGCGCAAGACCCACAGCACCTCTGTGATCGAGGCCACCCCCGAGAATCTCGGCATGGTCCGCAAGGTGTCGTACCTGCTGAAGGTAGAGGAAGTCTGACCTATGCGACTCAACGATATTTCCAGTCCCGCCGGCGCCCGCAAGCCGGGCAAGCGTGTGGGTCGTGGTATCGGCTCCGGTCTGGGCAAGACCGGCGGTCGTGGCCACAAGGGCCAGAAGTCCCGCTCGGGCGGTTTCACCAAGACCGGATTCGAGGGCGGCCAGATGCCGTTGCAGCGCCGTCTGCCCAAGGTGGGCTTTCGTTCGCGCAAGCAGCGCTATTCGGCCGAGGTGCGCCTGAGTGAACTGGCCAAGGTCGACGGCGAGATTACGCTGGAGAGCCTGAAGAAGGCCGGCGTGATCCCCGAGATTACCCAGACCGCGAAGATCTTTGCGTCCGGTGAAGTCACCCAGGCCTGCGTCGTCAAGGGCGTGGGCGTGACCAAGGGGGCCAAGGCAGCCATTGAGGCGGCCGGCGGGAGCGTCGAGGCCGAATAATGGCGCGTGGAGCGACAGCACGATCCGGTGGCGGGCTCACCGGCTTTACCGAGTTGCGTCAACGCCTGCTGTTCGTGCTGGGCGCTCTGGTCGTCTACCGCATCGGGACGTTCATCCCGGTGCCGGGGATCAACCCGGTCGCCGTATCGCAGTTCTTCGAACAGCAAAGCGGCACGATCCTGGACATGTTCAACATGTTTTCCGGAGGTGCGCTGGAGCGGCTGTCGATCTTCGCCCTCGGGGTGATGCCGTATATCTCGGCCGCGATCATTATGCAGTTGCTGGCCGCGACCGTGCCCGCGCTGCAACAGCTGAAGAAGGAAGGCGAGCAAGGCCGCCGCAAGATTACGCAGTACACGCGCTACGGGACCGTGGCGCTGGCGCTGTTTCAGAGTATTGGGATCGGGATCGCGCTGAACGGCCAGACCATTCAGGGGATGCCGATGGCGCTGAACCCGGGCCCGATCTTTATCTTCACGGTGGTCGTATCGCTGGTGACCGGGACGTTGTTCCTGATGTGGCTGGGCGAACAGATCACCGAACGCGGCATTGGCAACGGGATCTCGATTATTATCTTCGCCGGGATCGTGGCGGGTCTGCCGGGTGCCATTGGCGGGACCCTGGAACTGGCGCGTACCGGTGAGCTGGCGGCGGCATTTGTGGTGATCCTGATCGTGCTGGCGCTGGCGGTGACCGCCTTCGTGGTGTTTGTCGAACGCGGGCAGCGGCGGGTCACGATCAACTACGCCAAGCGTCAGGTCGGAAGAAAGGTCGTCGGTGGCCAGTCCTCGCACCTGCCGCTGAAGCTGAACATGGCGGGCGTGATCCCGCCGATCTTCGCGTCGAGTATCATTCTGTTCCCCTCGACCCTGGGGCAATGGTTTGGGCAGGCGGAAGGCATGGACTGGCTGCGCGAGCTGTCGACGACGCTCGCGCCTGGTCAGCCGCTGTACGTGGGCTTCTACGCGGCGGCCATCATTTTCTTCTGTTTCTTCTATACCGCGCTGGTGTTCAATTCGCGCGATACGGCGGAAAACCTGAAGAAGCAGGGCGCCTTTATCCCGGGGATCCGGCCGGGCGTCCAGACGGAACGGTTTATCGACGGGGTCATGACCCGGTTGACCGCGGTGGGTGCGGTGTACATTACCGCCGTGTGTCTGCTTCCGGAGTTCCTGATCCTGTACTGGAACGTGCCCTTCTACTTTGGTGGGACGTCGCTGCTGATCATCGTGATCGTGGTGATGGACTTCATGGCCCAGTTGCAATCGCACCTGGTGTCGCACCAATACGAAGGATTGATGAAAAAGGCGAATCTGAAGGGGTTCGGCGGGACCGGGATCCGCTAGACCATCCCGTTGGGAATCCGTTGAAGGAGAAAGACCATGAAGGTACGGGCATCCGTAAAGCCGATCTGCCGCAACTGCAAGGTGATCCGGCGTAATGGCGTGGTCCGCGTGATTTGCTCGGACAAGCGCCACAAGCAACGCCAGGGCTAAGGCTTGGCGTCACTGGTATTCATTGCTACTATAGCCGGCTTTGCCGGTTTCTGATGGAGATGTTGGATGGCTCGCGTCGCTGGAATCAATATTCCTGACCAGAAGCACACCGTGGTTGCGCTGACCGCGATCTATGGCATTGGCCCGACTCGGGCCCGCCAGATCTGCGAGGCCGCCGGTGTGCGTCCGGAAATCAAGGTGCGGGATCTGACCGATGCCGAAGTCGACGCTCTGCGTGCGCAGATCGATCGCATTCCGGTGGAAGGGGATCTGCGTCGCGAGATCAGCATGAACATCAAGCGGTTGATGGATCTGGGCTGCTATCGCGGGGTGCGTCATCGTCGCGGCCTGCCGCTGCGCGGCCAGCAGACGCAGACGAACGCCCGGACCCGCAAGGGCCCGCGTCGCCCGATTCGTAAGTAATCAGACTGGGATCACAGGTACATGGCACAAGCGCAGACCCGGACCAAGAAAAAGGTCCGCAAAAATATCGCCGAGGGCGTGGCACACGTGTACGCCACGTTCAACAATACGATCATCACCATCACCGATCGTCAGGGCAACACGATCAGCTGGGCGACCTCCGGTGGCTCCGGCTTCCGTGGCTCGCGCAAGTCGACCCCGTTCGCAGCCCAGGTGGCCGCGGAACGCGCCGGTTCGGCTGCGGCCGAGCATGGGGTGAAGAACCTCGATGTGATGGTGCGCGGTCCGGGCCCGGGTCGCGAGTCGGCGGTACGTGCGCTGAACAACGCGGGGTTCAAGATCACCAACATCAGTGATGTGACCCCGATCCCCCACAACGGCTGCCGGCCGCCCAAGAAACGCCGCGTTTAAGGCTGGAGTTCAAGAATGGCTCGTTACATTGGACCGAAATGCAAGCTGAGTCGCCGCGAAGGCGTGGACCTGGGGCTGAAGAGCCGGGCGCGCGCGCTGGAGACCAAGTGCAAGCTGGACAAGGCCCCGGGGCAGCACGGCGAACGCCGCACCCGCCTGTCCGACTACGCCGTGCAGCTGCGCGAAAAGCAGAAGCTGCGCCGCATCTACGGGGTGCTGGAAAAGCAGTTCCGCAACTATTACAAGAAGGCCGCCCAGCGCAAGGGCTCCACGGGTGAGAACCTGCTGAAGCTGCTGGAAGGGCGTCTGGACAACGTCGTGTATCGCATGGGCTTCGGCAGCACTCGCTCCGAGGCGCGTCAGCTGGTCTCGCACCGCGCGGTGCTGGTCAATGGCCAGGTGGTGAACATCGCCGCCTACCAGGTGCAGCCGTCCGACGTGGTCAGTATTCGCGAGAAGGCACGCAAGCAGGTGCGTATCCAGGACTCCATGACGCTGGCCGAGCAGAGCGGTTTTCCGTCCTGGGTGGAAGTGGACACGAGCAAGTTCGAGGGCACCTTCAAGGCGATCCCGGACCGCTCCGACCTGCCCGCCGACATCAACGAGTCGCTCGTCGTCGAGCTGTACTCGAAGTAACCGTATAGCGGCCTTCCGCCAGGAGACACCATGCAGTCGAACGAACTGGTCAAGAAACAACAGATCGAGGTCGAGGCCGAGAACCGGAACCAGGCCAAGGTCGCGCTGGAGCCGCTCGAGCGGGGCTTCGGTCACACGCTGGGCAACGCCCTGCGCCGCGTGCTGCTGTCGTCGATCCCGGGTGCCGCGATCGTCGAGGCCCGTATCGAGGGCGTGCTGCACGAGTACACCGCGATCGAGGGCGTGCAGGAAGACGTGGTCGACATCCTGCTGAATCTGAAGGGTGTGGCGCTGCGCATGCACAGCCGCGAAGAATCGACGCTGAGCCTGAAGAAGAAGGGCCCGTGCGTGGTGACCGCCGGTGACATCACCGTGGACCACGATGTCGAAGTGGTGAACCCCGAGCATGTGATCGCGACGATCACCAAGAACGTCGAAATCGACATGACCCTGACCGCCCGTGCCGGCCGCGGGTACGAGCCGGTGAGCACTCGCCGCCAGGCCGAAGGCGACGAGACCGGTATTGGTCGTCTGCTGCTGGATGCCAGCTTCAGCCCGATCCGCCGCGTGGCCTACCGTGTCGAGAGCGCCCGTCTGGCGCAGCGTACCGATATGGATCGTCTGGTGCTCGAGCTCGAGACCAACGGTGCGATCGCGCCGGATGACGCGGTCCGTCAGGCCGCGACGATCCTCCAGGGCCAGCTGGCCCCGTTCGTGGATCTCCAGGAAGAGACGGGCGAAGTGCCGGGTACGACCGCGGGCGCGATCGATCCGATCCTGCTGCGTCCGGTGGACGAGCTGGAGCTGACCGTGCGGTCCGCGAACTGCCTGAAGGCCGAGAACCTGTACTACATCGGGGATCTGGTGCAGCGCACCGAGGTTGAGCTGCTGCGTGCGCCCAACCTGGGGAAGAAGTCGCTGACCGAGATCAAGGACACGCTGGCCACTCACGGTCTGTCGCTCGGGATGCGTCTCGAGAACTGGCCGCCGCCGGGTCTGCGCGACGACAACGAGTAATCACGGCGCTTCGCGCCAACCGTATTTCAGAGGAAATCTCTCATGCGTCATCGTCATTCCGGCCGTCAGCTGGGCCGTAACAGCTCGCACCGCAAGGCCACCTTTCAGGCCCTGTCCGTGGCCCTGTTCCGGCATGAACTGATCAAGACCACGCTGCCGAAGGCCAAGGAGCTGCGGCGTGTGGCCGAGCCGCTGATCACCCTCGCGAAGGAAGACAGCGTGCACGGTCGCCGCACCGCGTTCGCCCGCCTGCGTGACAAGGAGATCGTGGGCAAGCTGTTCAACGAACTGGGTCCGCGCTACGACGGTCGTCCGGGCGGCTATCTGCGCATCCTGAAGTGCGGCAATCGCGCAGGCGACAACGCGCCGATGGCGTATGTCGAGCTGGTCGACCGGCCGGAGCCGAGCGCGGATCAGGAGAATGGCGAAGCGGCCTGATCGAGTACGGCACGCCCGTTAAAAAGCCGGCCTTCTGGGCCGGCTTTTTTGCGTCTGGGGGCAGGCCCCGGCCTGAACCGAACGATCAGGCGGAAGCGGCGCTCCTTTGCTGCGTCCCCAGCAAAGGAGCGAGGAAGCGCCCCGTGTGGCTGCTTGGAGTGCCAGCCACCGCCTCGGGCGTGCCCGCGACGAGCAGCTCGCCACCACCGCTACCGCCCTCCGGTCCAATGTCGATCAGCCAATCGGCGGTCTTGATCACGTCGAGGTTGTGCTCGATCACGACGATCGTGTTGCCGTGGTCGCGCAGGCGGTGGAGCACCCGCAAGAGCTGGGCGATGTCCTCGAAGTGCAGGCCGGTCGTGGGCTCGTCGAGGATGTACAGGGTGCGGCCGGTATCGCGTTTGGACAGCTCGCGTGCGAGCTTGATGCGCTGGGCCTCGCCACCGGACAACGTGGTGGCGTTCTGACCGAGCTGGATGTAGGACAGCCCGACCTCCATCAGCATCTCGAGCTTGCGATGGATCACGGGGACCGGCTGGAAGAACTCCAGGGCCTCCTCGACGGTCATCTCCAGCACTTCGTGGATGCTCTTGCCCTTGTACCGGACCTCCAGGGTCTCGCGGTTGTAGCGCTTGCCCTTGCAGACGTCGCAGGGGACGAAGACATCCGGAAGAAAGTGCATCTCCACCTTGATCACGCCATCTCCCTGGCAGGCCTCGCAGCGGCCGCCGCGCACGTTGAACGAGAAGCGCCCTGGCTTGTAGCCGCGCGAGCGGGCCTCGGCGGTGGCGGCAAACAGCTCGCGGATCGGGGTGAACAGGCCGGTGTAGGTCGCCGGGTTCGAGCGCGGCGTGCGGCCGATCGGACTCTGGTCGATGTCGACGACCTTGTCGATCAGTTCGAGGCCGTCGATGCGCTCGTGCGGCGCGATCGTGTGGCGCCCGCCATGCAGGGCCACGGCGACGGCCGGGTAGAGCGTGTTGTTGACCAGGGTCGACTTGCCGGAGCCCGAGACCCCGGTGACGCAGGTCAGCAGGCCCGTGGGAAACGCGAAGTCTCCGCCCTTCAGGTTGTTGCCGCGCGCGCCGATCACGCGGATCTCGCGTTCGGGGTCCGGTTCGGTGCGCTTCTCCGGGACGGCGATCGCGCGCGTACCGGTGAGATAGGCCCCAGTCAGGGAGTCCGGTGTGCGGGCCACCTCGTCCGGGGTGCCGGCGGCCACGACCTGGCCGCCATGGCGGCCCGCACCGGGGCCGATGTCGACGACATGATCCGCCGCGCGAATCGCATCCTCGTCGTGCTCCACGACCACCACGGTGTTGCCGAGGTCCCGCAGGTGACACAAAGTCTTCAACAGGCGTTCGTTGTCGCGCTGGTGCAGGCCGATCGAGGGTTCGTCGAGGATGTACATCACCCCTACCAGGGCCGACCCGATCTGGGAGGCCAGCCGGATGCGCTGGGCCTCGCCGCCGGACAGGGTGTCGGCCGAGCGGTCCAGGGTCAGGTAGTCGAGCCCGACATCGTTCAGGAAGCCCAGGCGTGCGCCGATCTCGCGCACGATCTTCTCCGCGATCTGGGCGAAGCGGCCCGGCAGGCGCAGCTCAGCGAAGAAGGCCCGTGCGTCGGCCACGCTCATGTGCGTGACCTCGGGCAGTGTCAGGTCATTGACGAACACATGACGCGCCGCGGAGTTCAGCCGCGTGCCGTGGCACTCGGGGCAGGCCTGTTCGGCCAGATAGCGCCCTAGCTCCTCGCGTACGGCGGCGGAGTCGGTCTCGCGGTAGCGCCGCTCCAGATTCGGGATCACTCCTTCAAACACGCGCTCGTCGGTACGCAGGCGGCCATTCGCGGCCGGCGTCGACAGCTTGACCTTCTCCTTGCCGGAGCCGTGCAGCACCACGGCGCGGACCTCGGCCGGCAGCTCCTGCCACGGCGTCTCGACGTCAAAGCCGTAATGGCGGGCGAGGCTGTTCAGGAGGCTGAAGTACCAGGCATTGCGCCGGTCCCATCCACGCACTGCGCCGCCGGCCAGGCTCAGTTCGGGTTGCGAGACGACCCGCTCCGGGTCGAAGTACTGGCGCACGCCGAGGCCATCACAGGTGGGGCAGGCGCCGGCCGGATTGTTGAACGAGAACAGCCGGGGCTCCAGCTCGCGCAGCGCATAGCCGCAGACGGGGCAGGCATAGCGCGCGGAAAAGATCATTGGCTCGCGTTCGGGCTCGTCCATCCAGGCGATCAGCGCCAGCCCGTCGGCCAGTTCGGTCGCCGTCTCGAAGGACTCGGCCAGGCGGCTCCGCAGGTCCTCGCGGACCTTGAAGCGGTCGATCACGATCTCGATGTTGTGCTTGCGCTTCGGGTCCAGCGCGGGCAAGGCGTCGAGGTCGTGGATCTCGCCGTTGATGCGGGCGCGCAGGTACCCCTGGGCGCGCATGGACTCCAGCAGCTTGTGGTGCTCGCCCTTGCGTCCGCGCACGATCGGGGCCAGCAGCATCACCTTCTCGCCCTCGGGAAGATCCAGCACCTGATCCACCATCTGCGAGATGGTCTGGGCCGCCAGGGTCTCACCGTGTTCGGGGCAACGCGGCTCGCCCGCACGCGCGAACAGCAGGCGCAGGTAGTCGTAGATCTCGGTGATGGTGCCGACGGTGGAACGCGGGTTGTGCGAGGTGCTCTTCTGCTCGATGGAGATCGCCGGGGAGAGCCCCTCGATCTGATCCACGTCCGGCTTTTCCATCATCGACAGGAACTGGCGGGCGTAGGTGGACAGGCTCTCCACGTAGCGGCGTTGTCCCTCGGCAAACAGGGTGTCGAAGGCCAGCGACGACTTGCCGGAGCCGGACACGCCCGTGATCACGATCAGCCGGTCGCGCGGCAGGTCGAGATCAATGTTCTTCAGGTTGTGGGTGCGGGCCCCGCGGATGCTGATGCTGTCCATGGATCGGTATCGACTCCACCTGGTTGTGCGAGGGGCGCCCGACAGACTGCGTCAGGGCGCAAACCGCTCATAGTAACACTGCGGCGATCGCCGCCATGGTTTCCGTGGCGTTGTTGCCGGTAAACTCGGCACGCATGACAGCCTGTCCTTACCTGCGGATTCCACCGGCATGACGCCCCGCGAGCTGCGCGCGACCTCCGGGCTCGCGGCCATCTATGGCGTGCGCATGGCCGGTCTCTTCATGGTGCTGCCGGTGTTCATGCTGCACCTGGACACGCTCGCGGGTGCCACGCCGTTCCTGATGGGGCTGGCGCTGGGGATCTACGGGCTGACCCAGGCCCTGCTGCAGATCCCGTTCGGGCTGTTGTCCGATCGGCTGGGGCGCAAGCCGTTGATCCTCGGCGGGCTCGTGCTCTTCGTGCTCGGGAGTCTGGTCGCGGCCCTGGCGGAGACCGTGCACGGGGTAATCCTGGGGCGGGCGCTGCAGGGCGCCGGGGCGGTGGCCGCGGTGATCCTGGCGCTGACCGCCGATCTGGTGGGCGAGGAGCGGCGCATGCGCGCGCTCGCGGTGATCGGACTGACCATCGGGCTGACCTTTACCGCCTCGATGGCGCTGGGGCCGGTGGTGGATCGCGCGGCCGGGTTGAGCGGCGTCTTCGGCCTGTCCGCATTGCTCGGGGTGCTGGCGATCGTGATCCTGCTGTTCTGGGTGCCCAACCCGGAGCGCGCGCGGCAGCACCCGGACATGGTCCCCATCTGGTCCGCGCTGCCGCAGGTGCTGCGCGAACCGGAGCTGCTGCGCCTGAACGTCGGCATCTTCGTGCTGCATCTGGTGCTGGCGGCCAATTTTCTCGTGATCCCGCTGTTGCTGGTCGAGTATCTGGGACTGGCCGGAGCCGAGCACTGGCGCTTTTATGTCCCGGTGCTGCTGGCGGGGTTTGCCCTGATGCTCCCGGGGATCATCCTGGGCGAGCGCCGCCGGCGCGTGCATACGGTGATGCGGGGAGCGATCGCCTCGCTCGCGCTGGTCCAGCTCCTGCTGGCGCTGGTGCTTCTCAATGGCATGGGCATGTGGTTCTTTGTGGCCCTGATGGTGGTGTTTTTCGCCGCGTTCAACCTGCTGGAGGCAGGGCTGCCGTCGCTGGTGGCCCGCGAGGCGCCGGTCGCGCACAAGGGGACGGCGATGGGTGGCTTCGCCACTGCGCAGTTTCTGGGTATTTTCGCCGGAGGGTTGCTGGGGGGCGGCGTCCTGACACTGGCGGGGCCCGCCAGTGTGTTTCTTGCCGCCGTACCGTTGTTGTTGATCTGGTTTGTGGTCGCCTGGCGCATGCAGCCGCGCTACCGATCCAACCGTGTACTGGGGGTTCCTGCCCACTGGGCGGGTCGCGAGGCCGAACTGCGCTATGCGCTGGTGGGTTGGCCCGGCATCGTGGAGGTGGCGCTGTCACCCGATGCACGCTCGCTGTACCTCAAGGTCGACCCTGGCGGGCCGGATACGGAGGCCCTGGTGGCCTGGCTGGCGCAGCCCCCCGATGTGGTCGCCGCACGCGGGGGGTGAGCGGTGTCACCGGTGTTTGAGGCAATACCGCAAACGGGCGCTGCCGGCCGGCGGACGCCCTGCTACAATTAAAGAAACACTGACCAATGTACGCGCTCGCTGCTTCGTCGCTTTTGCGTGCGTTTAATGCGCGGTGACTGCCGTGCAGTCATTCTGCACAAGGGAGCCGCAACGCCGTTCCCACGCAAAAGCGGCCGAGCCCCTTCGGGGTTGGCACCCTAGGTTCCCCGATCCTGCATTGCGCCGCTTGCGGGTAGAACCACTACCCGCTGCACGACGCGCCTTGTCTCGGACAACCTGGGGTACCAGCGCGAGCGTGTACATTGATCAGTGTTTCCTTAACGGTTCGTTTCCCGCGCCCTGCAAAGGCGTCAGACACAAGGAGTTCCCATGGCCCGCGGCGTCAACAAAGTCATCCTGCTCGGCAACCTCGGGGCCGACCCGGAAAAGCGCGAGACCCCCAACGGGGTTACCGTGACCAATCTGCGTCTGGCCACCTCGGAGCAGTGGACCGACAAGAACTCCGGCGAGAAGCGCGAGAACACCGAATGGCACCGCGTGGTGATGTTCGGGCGTCTGGCCGATATCGCCGCGCAGTACCTGTCCAAGGGCTCGCAGGTCTACATCGAAGGCAAGATCCAGACGCGCAAGTGGCAGGACCAGTCCGGCAATGACCGCTACAGCACCGAGATCGTGGCCAACGACATGCAGCTGATCGGCGGCCGCGGGGGCAGCGGCGGTGGCGGCGGGTTCGACCAGGATCCGGGCTATGGCGGCGGCAGTTCCTACGGCGGCGGTGGCCAACAGGGCGGCAACCGCAGCAGCGCCCCGGTCTCCGGCGGCGCCTTCGATGACGACGACGTCCCGTTCTGAGAAGTACCTGACGTCCACCAACACAAGTACGCACGCATGATTCGCAAGGTATACATCCAGACACACGGGTGTCAGATGAACGAGTACGACTCCGACCGCATGCTCGACGCCCTGCGCGAGCTGCACGGGGCGGAGCGTACCGATGACCCCGAGCAGGCCGATGTCTTGCTGATGAATACCTGCTCCATCCGCGAGAAGGCACAGGAGAAGGTGTTCTCGCTGCTGGGGCGCTGGCGGCAGATCAAGGAGCGCCGACCCGAGGTGATCATCGGGGTTGGCGGCTGTGTGGCCAGCCAGGAGGGCGATGCCCTGCGCGAACGGGCCCCGTACGTGGATCTGGTGTTCGGCCCGCAGACGCTGCACCGCCTGCCGGCGATGATCCAGTCGGTGCGCCGCGAGCGGGCGCCGGTGGTGGATATCTCCTTCCCCGAGATCGAGAAGTTCGACCGTCTGCCCGAGCCGAAGGCCGATGGCCCGACCGCGTTCGTCTCGGTGATGGAGGGCTGTTCCAAGTACTGCAGCTTCTGCGTGGTGCCCTATACCCGCGGCGACGAGATCAGCCGGCCGTTCGACGACGTGATCGCCGAGGTCGTGGCGCTGGCCGGGCAGGGGGTCAAGGAGATCAACCTGCTGGGGCAGAATGTGAATGCCTACCGCGGGCCGATGGAGGACGGTGATACCGCCGACCTCGCCCTGCTGATCCACTATGTCGCCGCGGTGGACGGGATCGAGCGCATCCGCTTCACCACCTCGCACCCGGTGGAGTTCTCCGATTCGCTGATCCAGGCCTATGCCGACGAGCCCAAGCTGGTCGGCCACCTGCACCTGCCGGTACAGAGCGGTTCCGACCGCATCCTGGCGCAGATGAAGCGCGGCCACACGATCCTGGAATACAAGTCCAAGATCCGCCGCCTGCGCGAGGCGCGCCCGGATCTGGACCTGTCCTCCGACTTCATCGTCGGCTTCCCCGGCGAGACGGATGCCGACCACGCGGCGACCATGAAGCTGATCGAGGAGCTGCATTTCGACTTCTCCTTCAGCTTCATCTACAGCGCCCGCCCGGGCACGCCGGCGGCCTCGCTGCCGGACGACGTGCCGCTGGCCACCAAGAAGGCCCGCCTGGCCGAGCTGCAGGCCCTGATCGAGCAGCACGGGCGCGAGCGCAACCAGGCCATGGTCGGCAACATCGAGCCCGTGCTGGTCGAGGGCCCGGCCAAACGCAATCCCGGCGAACTGGCCGCACGTACGGCGAACAACCGCATCGTGAACTTTGCGGGCGACCCCAGCCTGATCGGACAGATGATCCCGGTCGAGATCACCGAGGCCCTGGCGCATTCCCTGCGCGGCCGTGCGGTCGAGCGGGCGATGCCCGCCGCCGTCGGCGCCTGATTGATGAGCAACCGTCTGGATTTCACCCTGGAGCCGGGTGACCAGGAGACGCTGGCGCGTCTGTCCGGTCCGCTGGATGCCCATCTGCGCCTGATCGAGTCGCGCCTGGGTGTGGCGGTGCACAACCGTGGACCGCGCTTCAACCTGACCGGGCCAAAGGCCGCGGTGCAGGCTGCCGGCGCGCTGATTCACGACCTCCACCGCATGGCGCAGGAGGAACCGGTCAGCCTGGAACAGGTGCACGCCGCGTTGCAGACCGCGCATATGGAAGGGCTGGCGGAGGCCGAGCCGGCCGCAGCCGATCCCGCCCTGCGCCTGAAGCGCGCGGTGATCCGGGGCCGTGGTCCGCGCCAGAGCGGCTACCTGGCCTCGATCCAGCAGCATGACCTGAGCTTCGGGATCGGACCCGCCGGGACCGGCAAGACCTTTCTCGCGGTCGCCGCCGCTGTCGCGGCGCTGGAGCAGGACCGCGTGCAGCGCCTGGTGCTGGTGCGTCCGGCGGTGGAGGCGGGCGAGCGCCTGGGCTTCCTGCCCGGCGATCTCGCGCAGAAGATCGATCCCTACCTGCGGCCGATGTACGACGCCCTGTACGAACTGATGGGCTTCGACCAGACCGCACGCCTGATGGAGCGTCAGGTGATCGAGGTGGCCCCGCTGGCCTACATGCGCGGGCGCACGCTGAACGAGGCCTTCATCATCCTCGACGAGGCACAGAACACCACCGTCGAGCAGATGAAGATGTTCCTCACCCGCATCGGCTTTGGTTCCACGGCGGTCGTCAACGGCGATATCACCCAGGTGGATCTGCCGCGCGGCCAGCGCTCGGGTCTGAAACACGCGATGCAGATCCTGCAGGGTGTGGAGGGTGTGAGCATTACGCAGTTCCAGGCTGGCGACGTGGTGCGCCACCCGCTGGTGCAGCGCATCGTCGAGGCCTACGACGCACACGAGGATGACGCGGCGCAGGAGGGCGGACCCCGAGGCGATGGCGACGCTTGAGGTCGTGGTTCAGTATGCCCTGCCGCGCCGGGGGCTCCCGTCCGCTGCTACCCTGCACCGGGCCGCGCGCGCCGCATGGCGTGGGACCGGCCGGGCCGACGTAGCCCTGCGCGTGGTGGATGCCGACGAGGGCCTGGAACTGAACCGGGGCTTTCGCGGGCGCGACTACGCCACCAACGTACTGTCCTTCCCCGCCCCCGATCTGCCTCCGATGGCGGCGGGCGAGCCGCGCTATCTCGGTGATATCGTGCTCTGCGCACCGGTACTGGCGCGTGAGGCGGCCGAACAGGGCAAGTCCCTGCGGGCCCATTACAGTCACATGGTGGTGCATGGCCTGCTGCATCTGCAGGGCATGGATCACCAGGAATCCGGCGAGGCCGAGGCGATGGAGGCCGTTGAGCGCTCGATCCTGGCCGGGTTAGGCTATCCCGACCCCTATCAGACCGGCTCTCCGGCCCGTGACCCAAGCGCGCCCGCCACCGGAACTGTCCCCAATGCCTGAACCCGTACCCGACGAGCAACCTACCTGGCGGCGTTGGCTGGAGCGCGCGAAGACGCGCCTGTGGCCGCGCCGCGATCCTGCCACCCGGCGCGAACTGATCGAGACGCTGCGCGACGCGCACGGTCGCGAGCTGGTCGATCCCGAGGCCCTGACCATGCTCGAGGGCGTGCTCAACGTGGCCGACATGCAGGTGCGAGACATCATGATCCCGCGTGCGCAGATGGAGGTGGTGCGTCGTGACGCCAGGCTGTCCGAGTTCCTGCCCGACGTGGTCGCCTCCGCCCACTCGCGTCTGCCGGTGGTCGGGGACCACCGCGACGAGGTCGTCGGCGTCCTGCTGGCCAAGGACCTGCTGCGTTTCTTCGGCGAGCCCGACGATGCCGCCTTCGACATGCAGGAGATCCTGCGCCCGGCGGTGTTCGTGCCCGAGAGCAAGCGCTTGAACGTTTTGCTGAAGGAGTTCCGCCTGAGCCGCAATCATATGGCGATCGTGGTGGACGAGTACGGTGGCGTGGCCGGGCTGGTGACCATCGAGGATGTGCTGGAACAGATCGTCGGCGAGATCGAGGACGAACACGACGTCGAGGACTACCTCACCCAGATCATGCAGCACCCCGGCGGGCGCTACACCATCAAGGCGCTGACGCCGATGGAAGAGTTCAACGCTTACTTCCAGACTGCCTACAGCGAGGATGACTTCGACACCATTGGCGGGCTGGTGCTGTCGCACTTTGGCCATGTGCCGCGCCGCGGCGAGCAGATCGTGATCGACGGGATGCGCTTTCGCGTGCTGCGCGCGGACAACCGCCGCCTGCATCTGCTGGAGATGCGCCTGCCGGAGCCCGACGTGGCCCCGGCCTCGGATGACCCGGGCCAGACCTTCGAGGGCCAGCCGGCCGACGGCGGCGGCGAGCACAAGGGGGCCTGATGCAGCCACTGGCCGAGCGTCTGCCCGCCTGGGCCATTGCAGTGCTGGCCCTGGTCGCCGGGGCGGGGGCGACCCTCGCCTTTGCCCCGGTCGGCTGGTTTCTGGCCGCGCCCCTGGGCCTGGCCGTCTGGTTTGGCCTGCTGATCGGCGCACCGACGCGGCAGGCCGCCTGGACTGGCTATGCCTTCGGGCTCGGGTTCTTCGGGACCGGCGTGACCTGGATTTTCAACAGCCTGCTGGTGTTCGGGCAGGCCCCCCTGGTCGTGGCCTCGTTCATCACGGTGCTCTTCGTGCTGGTGATGGCCCTTTATCCGGCCCTGCTCGCAGGGGTTGCCGCGCGCTTTCTGCCGCTGACGCGACCTGCCGGTCTGCTGGCCCTGGCCGGCGGCGTGGTGCTGATGGAGCTGGCCCGGTCCTGGCTGTTTTCGGGCTTCCCGTGGCTGCTGTTCGGGCACACGGTGCTGGATACCCCGCTGCAGGGCTGGCTGCCTCTGGCCGGGGAGCTGGGTGCCGGCCTGATGGTCGCGTTGCTGGCCGTGGCGGTGGTCAGCGTGTTCCTGTCCGGGCAGCGCTGGCTGGGCGCGGGGCTGGCGGTGGCGGTGGTCATCGCGTCCGTGGTGCTGGGGCTCGTGCGCTGGGTGGAGCCCACCGGAGAGGAGATCCCGGTGGCGATGGTGCAGGGCAACATCGACCAGGCGCGCAAGTGGGCCCCGGACGGCATCGAGTATTCGCTGGACATCTATCAGGAGCTGACCCGCGAGGCCGCCGGGGATGCCTTGGTCGTCTGGCCGGAGACCGCGATTCCCGCTTTCTACACCGAGGTGCACCGGCCCCTGGAAGGCATCGCAAGCGAGCTGGCCGAGGCCGGTGGCGAGCTGGTGGTGGGGATCTTCGACTACGAGGCCGAGGGGCGGGATGTCTTCAACTCGGTGGTGCACGTCGGCAGTGGCGCGGGTTACAACAAGCGTCAGCTGGTGCCCTTTGGCGAGTACATCCCGCTGCGCGACCGCCTGGCCTGGCTGGACCGGTTGCTGCAGATTCCGATGTCGGATCTCTCCCCGGGCAGGGGCGATGGCCGCATGGAGATGGCCGGGACGACCGCCGGAGTCAGTATCTGCTACGAGTCCGCCTATGCCCGTCACATCCGCGCGGCCCTGCCGGAGGCCGGATTTCTGGTCAATGTCTCCAACGACGCCTGGTTCGGCGACAGCCTGGCCCCGGCCCAGCACCTGCAGATCGCCCGGGTGCGGGCGGTGGAGACTGGGCGCCCGATGGTGCGCTCAACCAATACGGGCATCTCGGCGCTGATCGATGCCGACGGCGGTATCCTGGAGCGTTCGGGGCTTTTCACCCGCGAGGTGGTCCGCGGGACGTTGGAACCGCGCACCGGGCTGACCCCCGCCGCCGCGCTGGGTGAGGGCCCGGCGGTGCTGGCCGCGCTGGTCCTGGTGGTGCTGGGTGCGGCGGTGGGTCGCCGCCGCACTCCGCCACCGTCGGTCTGACGGCCCTTAGGCCTCTGCGGCCTCGGGGCCGCCCGGGCCGCGGCGGAAGGTCGTATTGTGGCAGTTGGAGCAGGGCGGGATGCGCGCGACCTTGGTCATGTGCAGCGCGTGGCCGCACTTCTTGCACAACAGCTCGCCGGGGCCGGTGATCTCGCCGGTGTGCCATTCGCCCATCACCTGGGCGCGGGCGGTCAGCTCGGTGATCTCGATGCGGGTCCTGTCGGCGATGCGCTCCAGCGCATTGAGAACGCTGGCCTCGATCAGCCCGAGATCGATCCGCAGCCAGCCGCGCCAGTCCTCGCTGCGGCTGTCCAGATAGGCCCCCAAGTCCTGCAGGTCGCGGCGCAGATAGTCCATGACCTCGTGCGCCTCTTCGCGCGTGAGGTCGCTGGCCTTCTGTACGCGGTCGCGGGCGTTTTCCAGTGTCTCGGTGATCGCCTTGCTGGTCTTGTCTTCCAGCTTCTCGAGGTCCTCGGTGACCTCGTGCAGCATCCGGTGGTAGGCGCTGCTCAACCGGTTCTCGCGTTCCTCGTCCCTGCGTTCTTCGCTCATCGATTCCTCCGTCGATTGCTGGGAAGGGGCGGATGCCCCTCCCCAGGATTAGAGCCTTTTTACGCAGTTTCGACCAGATCCCGGTAGCCGTGCCACATCGCAAAGCCGAGCCACGGGAAGATCACGATCAGTGCCAGCAGGGCGGTGGCCACCGAGATTGCGAACAGGGCGGTAATGATCAGCCCCCAGAGGATCAGCGTGCCCCGGTTGTGGCTGAAGGCCTTCAGGCTCATCCCGATCGCGTCAATCAGCGTGGTCTGCGGGGCCTCCTCGCGGGCACGATGATCGATCATGGCGGGCAAGGTGACGAGGCTCAGCACGAAGACAATGAGCCCGAACACCACGGCGGCTACAATCACGCCGATCAGGGAGATAATCCCGGAGCCCGTGGTCAGCATGGTGCCCACCAGGTGATGCAGCTGCCCGGTCACGCCCAGTTCGCCGATATTCAGCACGGCGATCCACATCCAGACAAAGCTTGCCCAGATGACGAAGATCAGGGCCAGGAGCAGGGCGAACACCCAGACCGAGCCTCCCAGATGGGTAAGCCAGCCCAGCCCAGCACCCGTGGAATGCCCCTGTTCGCGTTCCATCGCCAGGTAGTTCACGCCGACGGCGAGCACCGGCCCCAGAAACAGGAAACCGGCCAGGAAGGAAAAGGCCATCCAGGGCTGGTTCCATGACATTCCCAGCAGCACCAGGCCGACGATCGCGATCACCAGACCGTGTATCAGGGCCACGGGGGTTTTCCAGAGGTCTCGCCAGCCCTTGCCCAGCCAGGTCCCGAGATGGTCGGGTTCCACCGTGCGTATCGCGGGACTCTCGGTCTCGGGTGTGTGTTCCCTTTCGACTTCGCCCAGATCTTCGGGGTAGGCGCGTTTTACAACGGGGATTTCGTCCTTTTCCTCACTCATGTCCTCAACTCCTTGGGACTTTTTTCGTGGGCTCACTGATTCCGTCCGTCGCGATGCGCAGTGGTTCCGGTCATTTTTTGAAGTCAGTCTCGAAAACCGGCGGGTTACCCGGGTGCCCCGGTCAGCGTGGTTTGCTTGGAGGGGGTACGGGCGGCTGGTATTCTGCGCAGTTCTTTGTTTCCCGCGATAAAGGCACAGGTGAGGCGCATGCAGGAGCAGTATTCCCCGAAGGAGATCGAGGCGCAGGTACAGCGCCAGTGGGAGGAGTCCGACTGCTTCCGTGCGCGCGAGGACGCCCCTGGCGAGCCGTTCTACTGCCTGTCCATGTTCCCCTACCCCTCGGGCAAGCTGCACATGGGCCATGTGCGCAACTACACCATCGGCGACGTGATCGCGCGCTTTCAGCGCATGCAGGGCCGGAGCGTGCTGCAGCCGATGGGCTGGGACGCCTTCGGCCTGCCGGCGGAAAACGCGGCAATGCAGAATCACGTACCTCCCGCCGCCTGGACGCGCCAGAACATCGAGCAGATGCGCACCCAGCTCAAGCGCCTGGGCTTCGCCTACGACTGGTCGCGCGAGTTCGCCACCTGCGATGCCGACTACTACCGCTGGGAACAGTGGCTGTTCGTGCGCCTGCTGAAGAAGGGCCTGGTCTATCGCAAGAAGGCCACGGTGAACTGGGACCCGGTGGACCAGACCGTGCTCGCCAACGAGCAGGTGATCGAGGGCCGCGGCTGGCGCTCCGGTGCGCTGGTCGAGCGCCGCGAGATGCCGCAGTGGTTCCTGCGTATCACCGACTACGCCGACGAGTTGCTGGAGGCCCTGGACGGGCTGAACGGCTGGCCGGACCAGGTGCGTACCATGCAGCGCAACTGGATCGGCCGTTCCGAGGGCGTGGAGCTGGAGTTCGCGGTGGATGGTGGCGAGCCGCTGACTGTCTACACCACGCGCCCGGACACCCTGTTCGGCGTCTCCTACATGGCGCTGGCCCCGGAACACCCGCGGGTGCAGGCGCTGGCGGAGAACGACGCCGAACTGGCCGCGTTCGTCGCCGACTGTGCGCAGGGCGGGGTGGCCGAGGCCGATCTGGCGACCATGGAGAAGAAGGGCCGGCCGCTGGGCTTTACCGCCCGCCATCCGCTGACCGGGGCGGAGGTCCCGGTCTGGGTCGCCAACTTCGTGCTAATGGAATACGGCACCGGCGCGGTGATGGCCGTGCCGGCACACGACGAACGCGACCACGAGTTCGCAACGAAATACGACCTGCCGATTCGCCAGGTGATCGCCCCGGCCGACGGTGCCGAGTGCGATGTACAGGCTGCGGCCTTCACCGAGGCCGGCGTGCTGGTGAACTCCGGCGACTTCGACGGGCAGGCCTCCGAGGCGGCCAAGGCTGCGATCGCCGAACACCTGGAACAGGCCGGGCTTGGCCGGCGTCGGCGCAACTACCGTCTGCGCGACTGGGGCATCTCGCGCCAGCGCTACTGGGGCTGCCCGATTCCGGTAATCCACTGTGACGCCTGTGGGGCGGTGCCGGTACCGGAAGAAGACCTGCCGGTGCGCCTGCCGGAGGACGTGATCCCGGACGGCGCCGGCTCGCCGCTGGCGCGCATGCCCGAGTTCTTCGAGGCGAGTTGCCCGGAGTGCGGCAAGCCGGCGCGGCGCGAGACCGACACCTTCGACACCTTCTTCGAATCCAGCTGGTACTTCGCCCGTTACGCCTGTGCCGACAACGACACGGCGATGCTGGATGCACGCGCCGACCACTGGCTGCCGGTGGACCAGTACGTCGGCGGCATCGAGCACGCGGTGCTGCATCTGCTGTATGCGCGCTTCTTCCACAAGCTGCTGCGCGACGAGGGCCTGCTGGCCTCGGACGAGCCCTTCACCCGGCTGCTGACCCAGGGCATGGTGATCGCGCCGACCTTCTACCGCGAGCGCGATGACGGCGGGAAGGACTGGATCAACCCGGCGGACGTCGAGCTGGAGCGCGCAGAGGATGGCTCGGTCAAGGCCGCGCGCCACCGCGAGGACGGTCTGCCGGTGATGGTCGGTGGCATGGAAAAGATGTCCAAGTCGAAGAACAACGGCGTGGACCCGCAGGCCCTGATCGAACGCTTCGGCGCGGATACTGCGCGGCTGTTCACCATGTTCGCGGCTCCCCCGGACCTGTCGCTGGAGTGGTCCGACTCCGGCGTCGAGGGCGCGCATCGCTTCATCAAGCGCCTGTGGCGGGCGGTGCACGAGCACGTGAACGGCGATGCGCCGGGCGCGCTGGAGGTGGACGCGCTGGACGATGCCGGGCGCGAACTGCGACGCAAGCTGCACGACACCATCGCCAAGGTCACTGACGACATCGGCCGGCGCCAGACCTTCAACACCGCGGTGGCCGCGAACATGGAGCTGCTGAACGACCTCGGCAAGTTCCCGAAGGATGCGCCGCTGGTTGCAGTCGTGCGCCAGGAGGCGCTGGAGGGCATCGTGCGCATGCTGGCGCCGATCATCCCGCATGTGACCGAGACCCTGTGGCGCGCGCTGGGCCATGACGAGCTGGTCGCGACCACCGCATGGCCAACGGTCGACGAGGCCGCGCGTCAGGCCGCGCAGGAGACCCTGGCGGTGCAGGTGAACGGCAAGCGACGCGCCGAGATTGCGGTCCCCGCCGGTGCCGATCGCGACGCGATCGAGGCCACCGCGCGCGGTGACGAGAACGTGCAGCGGCACATCGAGGGACACAACGTGGTGAAGGTCATCGTGGTGCCCGGTCGCCTGGTGAACTTCGTGGTGAAGCCGCAATGAGCGCGGTGCTACGCGCAGTGCTGGTCGTATGGCTGGCGGTTGCCGTGGCCGCCTGCGGCTTCCAGCTGCGCGGCAGCATGGACTGGCCGGAGGCCCTGGCCCCGGTGCAGATCACTGGCGTGAATCCGCGTGATTCCCTGTACCGCGAGCTGGCGGTGGCCTTCGGCTCGGCCGGGGTCGAGGTGGTCGATCAGCGTCCCGAGGGGCAGGGGGCCACCCTGGACGTGCGTTCCGTGCGCGACCGGCGGCGCACGCTGTCGGTGACCGACGCCGCACGGGTCGCGGAGTACGAACTGATCCGGTCGGTGGACGTGCGCCTGCGCCCGGTGGACGGAGAGGCCGTGGATCTGGGCACGTTGCACGCGAGTCGGATCTACCTGTTCGACGGCTCGGCGGTGCTCAGCCGTTCCGAGCGCGAGGAGACCCTGCGCGAGGCGATGAACCGGGATATCGTCAGCCAGCTGCAGCGTCGTATTCAGGCGGTGATCGGAGCCGACGGGCAGTTGCGCACGGATGTCGAGTTCGAGGATGACCAGCCGTCAAGGGAACACTGATCCATGTACACACTCGCGTTGGTACCCCAGGTTTTCCGAGACAAGGCGCGTCGGGCAGCGGGTAGTGGTTCTACCCGCAAGCGGCGCAACGCAGGATCGGGGAACCTGGGGTGCCAACCCCGAAGGGGCTCGGCCGCCCGTTGTGATCAAAAACGGGCGTGGGAACCGCGTTGCGGCTCCCTTGTGCAGAATGACTGCACGGCAGTCACCGCGCCTTGTTCGCACGCAAAAGCGACTCGAGCGCGAGCGTGTACATGGATCAGTGTTCCCTTAACTGGAGAACCTACCGACTGATGGCCCAGGATCTCGCCCGCCTGGAACAGGATCTGGCGCGCGGCGTGGCGCCGATCTACCTGCTACTGGCCGAGGAGCCGCTGCAGGCGATCGAGGCAGCCGATGCGATCCGCGCGGCGGCCCGTGACCAGGGCTATCTGGAACGGACCGTGCTGGACATGACCGCGCAGTCCGACTGGGCGCCGTTCGAGTCCGCGATCCGCGATCGATCCCTGTTCGCCGAGCGCAGCGTGCTGGACCTGCGCCTGGCCACCGGCAAGCCAGGCAAGGTGGGCGGTGATCATCTTAAGACCTATGCGGCCGAGCCCCAGGATGACCTCGTGCTGCTGGTGCAGCTCCCGCGGCCGGATCGGGACATGCGTCGGGCGGCCTGGTTCAAGGCGCTGGAGAACCGCGCGGTGGTGCTCCACGCGCGCCCGATCCCTCCATCCCAGCTGGGTCCGTGGGTCCGCGCCCGCCTGCAGCGCCACGGCCTGACGATCACGGAGCCGGCGCTGGCGCTGCTGGTCTCGCGCATCGAGGGCAATCTGCTGGCCGCGCGCCAGGAGATCGAGAAGCTGGCGCTGGCGGGCGTGACCGAGATCGACGAGGCCGTGCTGGCAGAGGCCACCACCGACGCCGCGCGCTTCGAGCTGTTTGCACTGGCCCCGACCGCACTGCGCGGCGATGCCCGCCATGCCCTGCGCATGCTGGAGGGGCTGCTCGACGAGGGGCAGCCGGAGCCCCTGATTCTCTGGGCGCTGGCGCGCGAATGCCGCCTGCTGGTGCAGGCGATGGAACGCAAGGCGGCCGGGGCGCCGGATCGCGAGGCCTTTCAGGGCAGCTTCGGGGACGGCCAGAAGGCCCTGCGCCAGGCGATGTCGCGGTTGAGCCTGCCGGCGGCGCGCGGGCTGCTGGGCGAGGCCGCGCGTGTGGATCGGGTCATCAAGGGTCAGGAAAACGGCAACGCGCGGCAGGGGTTGCTAGACTTGGTGGCCCGTATGGCGGGACGCCGGTTGTCCCGGCCATTGCCCGCACTGCACACCGAACGAGTCTGATTGCATGAACGCTGCCGTACACCCGACCGAATCCGCTGCCGCCGACGTGATCGCCCAGGTCGAAGCCCTGGGACGTGCCGCTCGCGTGGCCTCGCGGCGCATGGCCGAGGCCGAGCCGGGCGCGAAGAACGCGGCACTGCACGCGATCGCCGAGGGTATCGCCGCGCGGCGTGCGGAGCTGGTGGAGGCCAACAGCCGCGACCTGGAGGCGGGGCGAGAGCGCGGCCTGGACGCCGCGATGCTGGACCGCCTGGCGCTGACCGACGCACGCATCGACACCATGATCGAGGGTTGTCGCCAGGTGGCCGGGCTGCCCGATCCGGTGGGCACCATCACCGATATGGCGTATCAGCCGAGTGGCATCCAGGTGGGTCAGATGCGCGTGCCCCTGGGCGTGATCGGCATCATCTACGAGTCGCGTCCGAACGTGACCATCGACGCCGCGGCCCTGTGCCTGAAGTCCGGCAACGCCGCGATCCTGCGCGGCGGTTCCGAGGCCCTGCACTCGAATCAGGCCCTGGCCGCGATCATCCAGGCCGGGCTGGAGCAGGCGGGCCTGCCGCGCGAGGCGGTGCAGGTGGTGCCGACCACCGACCGCGCGGCGGTGGGCGCGCTGCTGCGCATGCCGCAGTACGTGGACGTGATCGTCCCGCGCGGCGGCAAGGGCCTGATCGAGCGTGTCAGCAACGAGTCGCGGATCCCGGTGATCAAGCACCTGGACGGTGTCTGCCATGTCTACGTGGATGGCGGGGCCGCTCTCGACAAGGCGCTGGCCGTGGCGGTGAACGCCAAGACCCAGCGCTATGGCACCTGCAATACCATGGAGACGCTGCTGGTGCACGCGGATCAGGCCGAGGCCTTCCTGCCGCGTCTGGCGGCGGCGTTGGCGGAGCACCAGGTGAGTCTGCGGGGCTGCGCGCGCACCCGCGCCATCCTCGCGAACACCGGGACGGATATCGCCGAGGCCACCGAGGACGACTGGGTAGCCGAGTACCTGGGACCGATCCTCGCGATCCGCGTGGTCGACGACCTGGATGCGGCGATCGACCATATCAACACCTATGGCTCGCACCACACCGACAGCATTGTGACCGAGGACTACACCCGGGCCCGGCGCTTCCTGCGCGCGGTGGATTCCAGCTCGGTGATGGTGAACGCCTCCACCCGCTTCGCCGATGGTTTCGAGTACGGTCTGGGCGCGGAGATCGGTATCTCCACCGACAAGCTGCACGCGCGCGGTCCGGTGGGCCTGCACGGCCTGACCACCCTCAAGTATGTGGTGTTCGGCGACGGTCATGTACGTAGCTAAGGGAGACGCTGATTCGAGCGCGGACGCGCGATTGAATCAGCGTCTCCCTGGGGCGATTCCCGCGTGATCGGGATTCTCGGCGGCACCTTCGACCCGATCCACTTCGGCCACCTGCGCCCGGCTCTGGAGATCCAGCAGCATCTGGGGCTCGATCAGGTGCGTTTCGTCCCCTGTCATGTCCCGCCGCATCGCACGAGCCCGGGCACCGGCAGCGCTGACCGCCTGGCGATGGTGGAACAGGCGGTCCGCGATGTGCCGGGCTTCGTGGCCGACCGCCGGGAGCTGGATCGCGAAGGGCCCTCCTATACGGTCGATACCCTGCTGAGCTTTCGCGAGGAGCTGGGGCCGGAGACCCCGCTGGTGCTGATCATGGGCATGGATGCCTTCGCCGGTCTGCCGTCCTGGAATCGCTGGGAGCAGCTCCTCGAGCTGGCGCATATCGTGGTCTCGCACCGCCCGGGCAGCCCCGCCTCGCAGGAACTGGGTGGCTGGCGGGGCAAAGCGGCTACCCATGACCCGGCCGCGCTGCGCTCCTCTCCCGCCGGCCGGGTGTACTTCCAGGCGGTGACCCAGCTCGATATCGCTGCCACGGCCATCCGCGAAGAACTGCTTGCCGGGCGCAGCCCGCGCTTTCTGCTCCCCGGCGCCGTCAACCGCTACATTCAGGACCACGGCCTGTACCGGGCCGGGGTCCAACGACATCACGGAACCTGATCGATACATGAACAGCGAACAACTGCTTGAACTCGTGACCACCGCGCTGGAAGACATCAAGGCGCAGAACATTCGCACCATCGATGTGCGCGGCAAGACCACACTGGCCGACTACATGGTGATCGCCTCCGGGACCTCCGGGCGGCATGTGCAGTCGGCGGCCGAATCGGTCGCACTCGAGGCGAAGAAGGCCGGCATCCAGCCGTTGGGGGTCGAGGGCCAGGAGAGCCAGGAGTGGGTGCTGGTGGACCTGAACGACGTGATCGTCCACGTGATGCTCCCGGAAACCCGCGACTTCTACAACCTGGAAAAGCTCTGGCTGGCCGAGGAGGCCGCGGATACCGAAAAGGCCGCCCCGGAAGACCCCAGCCTGGAGCGCGTCCGCCGCCTGCGCGGCTGACCGGGGCGCGCCGCCATGCGCCTGGACCTGATCGCGATCGGCAAGCGCATGCCCGACTGGGTGGCGGCCGGTTTCGACGAATACGCCGGTCGCCTGCCGCGCGAGCTGAACCTGAACCTGCAGGGCCTGGCCGGCCCCTCCGGGGCCAAGTCCATGGATACGGCCACGCTGCTGCGGCGTGAGGGCGAGATCCTGCTGAAGGCCATCCCCGAGGGCGCCCGCGTGATCCTGCTGGACGAGCGCGGCAAGGGTGTGGACACGAAGGGCGTCGCGCGGCGCCTGGCGGACTGGCAGCAGGACGGGCGCGATGTCGCACTGGTGATCGGCGGGGCCGCGGGGCTGGATGAGGCCGTGCGCGCCCGCGCGGAATGGGCCTGGTCGCTGTCGCCGCTGACCTTCCCGCACATGCTGGTGCGGGTACTGGTCGCCGAGCAGATCTACCGTGCCTGGTCGCTGCTGAACAACCACCCCTACCATCGCGCGTGACGCCCGTGGCTCATCCGCTGTTACTGGCCTCCGCCTCCCCGCGCCGCCGCGAGCTGCTGGAGCAGATCCAGCTCGTCTTCGAAGTAGCCCCGATGGATGTGGACGAGACCCCGCGGCCGGGCGAGTCACCAGAGGTGCTGGTCGAGCGCCTCGCCATCGCCAAGGCCGAGGCGGCCCTCGAACGCAGCGCCCCGGGGCAGTGGGTGCTGGCCGCGGATACCGTAGTCGCGGTGGGCGGCGAGGCCCTGGGAAAGCCCGCGGCTTTTGCCGACGCCGCGGCCATGCTGCAGCGCCTTTCCGGCGGGGAGCACCGGGTGGTGTCCGGCATGGCGCTGGGCCGCCCCGGTGAATCCATGCGGGCGCGCACTGTGACGACCCGTGTGCGCATGCGGCCGCTGACGCCATCCGACATCGAGCACTACTGGGCGACGGGCGAGCCCCGCGGCAAGGCCGGGGCCTATGCGATCCAGGGGCGCGGTGCCGCCTTTGTCGAGTGGATCGCGGGTTCCTATACCAACGTGGTCGGCCTCCCGCTGTTCGAGCTCGAACAGTGGCTGGCGAGAATCCCCGACCCGCCGCCGCGCCGCGCCTGATCTGTCCCTTTTACTCGATCCCGAGCTTCTTGAGCCGATAGCGCAGCTGGCGAAAGCTGAGCCCAAGCAGGCGCGCCGCCGCCGTGCGGTTGCCGCCGGTCTGCTGCAGCGCCGTGGCGATGGCCTGGCGTTCCTGCTCGGCCAGGCGCTGGTCCAGGGCGACGTCGTCCGCCGTGGCCGTCGGTATCTCGCGCCGGGGCGGGGGTGGTACAAAGCCCGGGGCCTCGGCCGATGGCAAGGGTTCGCCATGTGCGGAACGGGGCAGGTCAATGCTGTCGGCGTGTATCGTGGGGCCCTCGCTGAGGGTGGCCGCGCGTTCGAGGATGTTCTCCAGTTCGCGCACGTTCCCCGGGAAGGGATGCCGGGCGAGAACCTCGAGTGCGTCCGGCGCCAGTTCCAGCGGTTCGGTACCCCACTGCTCGCTGATCCGTGCCAGCACGCACTGGGCCAGCACCGGGATGTCCTCGCGTCGTTCACGTAGCGCAGGGACCTTCAGTTCGATCACGTTCAGGCGGTAGTAGAGGTCCTGGCGGAAGCGCCCCTCGGCCACCGCGCGCTCCAGGTCGTGGTGGGTGGCCGACAAAAGGCGCACGTCCACCGGGATCTCGCGCGTGCCCCCGACCGGCTTGATCGCGCGTTCCTGGATCGCGCGCAGCAGCTTGACCTGCATGGGCAGCGGCAGGTCGGCGACCTCGTCGAGAAACAGCGTGCCGCCGCTGGCGGCCTGGAACAGCCCGGTGTGATCCTGCGTGGCCCCGGTGAAGGCCCCCTTGCGGTGGCCGAAGAACTCGCTCTCCATCAACTCGCCGGGGATTGCCGCGCAATTGACCGGCACAAATGGGCGATCACTGCGCGGCCCCAGGCGATGGATCTCGCGTGCCACCAGCTCCTTGCCGGAGCCGGATTCGCCACGGATGAACACCGGTGCCTGGCTGCGCGCCAGCTTCTGGATCGTCGCTCGCAGGGTCTGCATCGGCGGGGCCTGACCGAGCAGGGGGCTGTCGATGCGGGTGGTTTCGGCGTCCGGGACCGTGTCGGTATTCAGCGCGCCGGGCAGGTCGGGGGCGGGTTCCATTCGCAGTGCGGTGTCAATCAGCTCGCGCAGCTGCTGCAGGTCCACCGGCTTGCTGACAAAGTCGAATGCGCCCAGCTTGAGGGCCTGGACAGCGGTGTCCACACTCCCGTGGGCCGTGATCACGGCCACCGGAAGGTCCGGGCGCTGACCCTGGATGTGGCGCACGAGGTCCAGCCCGTCGCCATCGGGCAGGCGCATGTCGGTCAGACAGAGGTCAAAGTCCCGCGCGGCGAGCAGTTCGCGCGCCCCGTTCAGGTGTTCCGTCGTGGTGGCCTCGATCCCCATGCGGGAGAGGGTGATCTCGAGGAGTTCGCAGATGTCCGGTTCGTCGTCCACGACCAGGACGTGGCGAATGCTCATGCGCGTTCCCTCGCGGGGTCCGTCGACGATGCTTCCGTGCTGCTATTGCCCGCGACTGTTTCGGTCGGGGCGAACAGGATGCGGAAGCACCCGCCGGTGGGTGTGCTGACGTACTCCAGGGTTGCCCCGTTGTTCTCGCACAACATGCGCGAGATGTACAGGCCCAGCCCGGAACCCCCGCCGCTGCTCGAGACAAACGGTTCGAACAGGTCGGAGCGCTGATCCGGCGCAATGCCGGGTCCTGCGTCGAGGATATCGAGACTGACTACCCGGGCGACCTGGCCGGCGCCGCCACGCAGCACGATCGGCGGTGCGCCCGGCTGGTCGTGGCCCCCGTGTATGCGGGCATTGGTGCACAGGTTCCACAGGACCTGATTCAGCTGCGACGGGTCGAACAGCACTTCGGAATCATACGGCTCGACCCTGGCGTGCAGTGCGACGCGCGGGATCTGCAGGGCGCCGCAGAACTCGTCGACGAAGCGGTCGAGAAACTCCTGCAGGTTCAGCCGCTCGCGTTGCCCGGTATCGCGTCGCGACAGGCTCAGCACGTTGGAGATCAGCTCGTTCACGCGCTTGCTCTGCTTGTTGATGATGGTCAGCAGGCGTTGGTCGGGCCGGGTCAGCTGGGGTGACTCGGCGAGCAACTGGGCACTGTGGCTGATCGCGCCCAGCGGATTGCGGATCTCGTGGGCGATACTCGCGGTCAGGCGGCCGAGCGCCTGCAGCTTGCTGGCCTGTGCCTGGCGCTGGATCTCCGCGAGATCCTCAAGGATCAGGAGTGTCCCGCGGTCGCCCAGGGGGGTCAGGCGGACCTGCAGGGCGGGCTGGTCACGATCCCCCGGCAGCTGTTGCGTGTCCGTGCGCATCCCCGTGCTTTGCCATTGCTCGACCCGCTGGGCCAGCGCGGGCGAGATCGCGGCCAGTTGGCGGCCGGGGCGAGGCGGGAGCAGGCGGCGCGCGGCCTCGTTGATCGAACGGATCTCGCCATCCGGGTCGACCGCGATGACGCCGGCGCTCATCCGCGCGATGATCTGGGCGTTGAGTTCGGCGAGGTTGGCCAGGTCCTCTTCCTGTCGCTCGACCTGGGCGCGGGTCGCCCCGGCCCGGCGTGCGACATGCCGGGCGAGAAGCCCGGCGGCGAATAGCGTGGCGCCGAGCAGCCCGGCCTGGGTCAGGCCCGAGCCGTCCTGGTCCAGCAGAACAATCGCGGCTGCCTCGGCCGTTAGCAGGCCCAGGGTGGCCACGGCTGCCAGCGACAGGCTCAGCCGTCCTCCGGAGAGCAGGGTGGCGGCCACCACCGCGGGGATCAGCAACAGGCCGATGCCGGTGCCCACGCCGCCTGCGACCAGGACCAGCGCGACCAGGCTGATGGTGTCGCCAATCCCGCCCAGTAGCGCGAGAGCCGCCAGACTGGTCGTGTTGGGGTCGCGGGCCGGGCGCCAGGTCATCGCCGCGACGAACAGCGCAAAGACCAGATAGCCACCGGCGAGCGCGGGATACATCTCCGGTGCCACGGCTTGCAGCCCCACGGGGCCCTCGGGCACCAGCCCCAGGATCAGCAGGACGCTGGCGACAAAGACCCGGTAGAGCGCGAACAGCCAGGCCGAGCGGCGCGTGTCGGCATCAAGCGCGATGGGGCCCCCCATGGATGCCGACCTCCCGCTGGATCAGTCGGCGCCCGAGTCGGAACCGGGCCCGGCGTTCTGCCGGTTGCGGTCGATCTCGGCGTGTTGCGGGGAGCAGTAGAGGCGATCGCCATCGCGGTGGGCCTCGGCCTCCGGGACGTGTACGCCACAGTAGGCGCAACGAATCACCGCGCCGCCTTCCTTCAGGCGTTCGGGGCGGGTGTCACGCGAGACGGACTCCTTGCGTGCGCTGGTGGAGCGCACCAGGGTGCGGACCGCCAGAAAGACAGCGACGATGGCAACGATGAGCAGCAGCAGGCGCATGCCGCGATTCTAACGCAAGGCGGTGCGCACCGCCCCCCGGTCCAGCGCGGGGGCGGATGACTGTGTTCAGCCCGTGTTGCGCATCCCGGCGGCGATCGCGTTGATCGAGCGCAGCAGTGGCGACAGCCAGGGGTTGTCCGCGTCATCGTCGGCCTGGGCATCGAACTGACGCGACTCGCGCAGCAGGTGGATCTGGATGCTGTTGAGCGGGTCCAGATACGGGTTGCGCCGTTGCAGCGAGCGCGCCAGCAGCGGCGTCTCGTCCATCAGGTTGTCCAGCCGGGCGACGCGCAGGACCTCGTTGACCGTGCGCGTGTGTTCCTCGCGTACGCGCGAGTACAGGCGCTCGGCCAGTGCCGGATCGCTGCAAAGGCGCGCGTACTCGGCCGCGGTGCGCATGTCGGCCTTGGTCAGCGCCATCTGGCAGTTTGACAGCAGGGACCGGAAGAACGGCCACTCCTGGTACATCCGCTGCAGCTGTTCCAGGCGTGCCGGATCCTCGCCCCGCCACTGCTCCAGCGCCGATCCGATCCCGTACCAGGCGGGCAGGGTATGGCGCGACTGCGCCCAGCCGAACACCCAGGGGATCGCCCGTATCGAGCTCTTGGAACGGTCCGTCTTGCGCCGGTGCGAGGGCCGCGAGCCGATGTTCAGGAAACCGATCTCCTGCACCGGGGTGATCTCGTAGAAGTAGTCGAGAATCCCCGGTGTGCGGTCGATCAGGTCGCGGTAGGCATCCTCGCCGGCACGGGCCAGCTCGTCCATCGTGGCGCGGTATTCGTCACGGTCCTGGCGTGCCGGGCGGATCAGGCTGCGCGAGGCGAGCATCAGACCGGTCGCCCCCATGCCCAGTTCGTAGACCGCGGTCTCTGCATTGGAGTACTTGTACGACAGTACCTCGCCCTGCTCGGTGAACTTGATCCGCCCCTGCACGGTGGCCGGGGGCTGGGCGAGGATGGACTCATGGGTCGGGCCGCCACCGCGGCCCACGGTGCCGCCGCGCCCGTGGAACAGCTGGCAGCGCACGCCAAAGCGGTCGGTGATCCCGACGATCTTCTTCTGCGCCTCGTAGAGGTTCCAGCTGGAGGCGAGGATGCCGCCATCCTTGCAGGAGTCGGAGTAGCCAAGCATCACGTCCTGGACGTTGCCGGAGGCGGTCAGCAGGCGGGCATAGACCGGGTTGGACAGCAGGCCCTCCAGCACATCCTCGACGTGCAGCAGGTCCTCGATGGTCTCGAACAGTGGCGAGATGCGCAGGTGGCAGAACGGCTCGCCGCTCTCGTCTTCGCCGGCCAGCCCCGCCAGACGGCCCAGCAGCAGGACCTCCAGCACATGCGAGGCGGCATGGGTCATCGAGATCACATAGGTGCCGATGCCGTCCGGACCGATCTCGCGGCGCATCGCCTGGATGACCTCGAATACGCGCAGGGTCTCCAGCGCGCCCTCGTCGAGGGCCTCGCGATTCAGATCGGCCAGCGCCGGTGCCGCGATCAGATCGCTCAGGACCTTCTGACGGTCGGACTCGTCCAGCGTGTTGTAGTCGACCTCCGGGGCCAGTTGCTGCAGCAGCTGGGCGACGGCCTCGCCATGGACCGTGGACTCCTGGCGCACATCCAGGTGATGCAGGTGGAAGCCGCAGGTCTCGACCAGGCGGATCAGGTCGGTCAGCGCGCCGGAGGCGATGTTGCGGTCGCCATGGCTGATCAGCGAGTCGCGGATCAGGTTCAGGTCCTGCAGAAAGGCATCGGCGTCGGCGTAGGCGCTGTTGGTCGGCAGCACGGCCGCTTCGCCCTGGATGCGCCGGCAGACCGTCTCCAGCGTCTCGCGCAGGCGGTAGCGCATGATGTACAGCTTGCGCCGGTACGGCTCGCTCTCGAAACGGTCGGAGGCGCCGTGGAACACGGCGTTGGCGATGTTGCTGTCGGCGTCCAGGCTGTCGAGGAATTCCTGCGACGGTTGGCACATGTAGGCCGAGTGGGTGAGGACATTGCGCAGGTGGTTGACCCGCTTGATGTATTCGCGCAGGACCTGTTCCATCGCCAGGCGACAGGCCAGTTCGGTGACTTCCGGGGTGACGTTCGGGTTGCCGTCGCGGTCCCCGCCGATCCAGGAGCCGAAGTGCAGAAAGGCCGGGATGCGCACGGGCAGGCTGCCGTCGGGGTGTACCCCGTAGATGCGCCGGATGGCCTTCTCCAGGAAGCGGTAGGACTGCGGTATCGCCTCGAACAGGCTCTCCTCGAAATAGAACAGCCCGTACTTGATCTCGTCCTGGACCTGCGGCTTTTTCACCCGCACCTCGTTGGTGCGCCACAGTAGCTGGATCTGGGTCTCCAGCTCCTCGATGATCAGGCGGCGCTCTTCCTCGCCCAGCTCGGGCTGGTTGAGCCGGTCGGCCGTCTCGAACACACGGCGCTGGTTCTCCATCGTGGTCCGGCGACGGGCCTCGGTGGGGTGCGCGGTGAACACCGGCTGGTAGTGCAGTTCCGCGAGCAGGCGTTCCAGTTCGGCGGCGGTCACGCCCTCGTTGTGCAATTCGCGCAGCGTCTGGTCGAACGAACCGGTCCACAGCGGTTCTCCGCTGGAGACCTGCGCGCGCCGCCAGCGGTAGAACAGGTCTTCCTCGGCGATGTTGACCAGGCTGAAGTAGATGCTGAACGCGCGGATTACGCGTTCGGTCAGGGCTGCGTCAAAATGGGTGATGTCCGCCATCAGACGCTGGCGCAGCTGGGGATCTTCGTCCTTGCGCAGGCTCACGAAACCGCGGCGGAGCTTTTCCACCGCGTCGAATACGGTCTGGCCTTCCAGCTTGCGAATGACGTTACCCAGCAGTTCGCCGAACAGGCGCACGCGGGCGCGCAGTTCCTTGTCCTTGGGCAGGAATCGGTCGTCTAGGTCGGTTTGAGTCATAAGCCCTTCTGCACGCACAAGGCCGGCCCATGGGCCGGCCTTGTGGGGAACGTTGCTAGCGCGAAAAGAGGATGATTATAGCGCAGATCAGCCGGTCGTAGCCTGTCGCCTGCGGGGAACCAGTTGGCGATAAAGCGAGAGGTAGTGCTCGGCACTCGCGGTCCAGTCGAATTCCTGGGTCATGCCGGTGCGCAGGAGCTGTTCCCAGCGCCCGTCGGCGCGCTGCTGGTAGAGCTCGAGGGCGCGTTCCAGGGCCTGCGTCAGGGCGCTGACCGTGTCGGGCGTGAAGCTGAAGCCAGTGGCTGTGCCGTCGGCCAGGTTTTCGGGGCTTGCGTGCACCACGGTGTCCGCCAGCCCGCCCGTGGCATGCACCACCGGCGGGGTGCCGTAGCGCAGGCTGTACATCTGGTTCAGGCCGCAGGGCTCGAAGCGCGAGGGCATCAGGAACAGGTCGGACCCGGCCTCGATCTGGTGCGCCAGCGGCTCGTCGTAGCCGATATGCACCCCGACGCGGCCGGTGTAGGTCCGGGCCAGGGCGCCGGTCGCATGTTCCAGGTCCTTCTGTCCGGAGCCGACCAGGGCGAGCTGCACACGTCCGGCCTCCAGCAACGGGGTGCAGGCCGCATGGATCAGGTCCACGCCCTTTTGCTCGACCATGCGCCCGACATGCCCGAGCAGCGGTACGTCGGGGTCCACGTCCAGTCCCATGCGTTTTTGCAGGGCGGCCTTGCTATGGGCCTTGCCGGCCAGGTCCTCCGCCGAGTAAGGCTGAGCGATGTGGCGATCGCGGGACGGATCCCAGGCGCGGTAGTCGACCCCGTTCAGGATGCCGTAGAGGTCGGCGGCGCGGGCACGCAGCACGCCGTCCAGGCCCATGCCTGATTCCGGCTCCTGGATCTCGCGGGCGTAGGTGGGCGAGACGGTGGTGATGGCGTCGGCGAAGACCAGTCCGGCCTTCATGAACGACAACTGGTCGTGGAACTCCAGGGCGTCCGGGGTCCACAGATCGGACGGCAGCCCAAGATCGTCCATCGCCTGCGCCGGGAACAGGCCCTGATAGGCGAGGTTGTGGATCGTGAAGATCGTGCGCGGGCGCGGGGCGCCACTGCGCTCGGGGTCCAGGAACACGGGCACCAGGCCGGTCTGCCAGTCGTTCAGGTGCACCAGTTCCGGTGCCCAGTCGAGCCCGGCCGCGTCGCGGGCGATGGCGGTGATCGCCCGGGCGAATCCGGCGAAACGCTGGGCGTTGTCCGGCCAGTCCGTGCCATTGCTGGCGCTGTAGGGGTTGCCGGCCCGCTGGAAATACTCCGGCCAGTCGACCAGGTAGACCGGCAGTTTGGTACCGGGCAGATGGCCTTCAATCAGCTGCCAGGGCGCATCCGGGGGGCCGGGCAAGGGTTGCGCGTGGGCCAGCTGGCTGCAGGCCTCCGGATAGCCGGGTACGACCAGCCGTACGTCCTGCCGCCGCCGGCGCAGGGCAACGGGCAGACTGGCGCTGACGTCGGCGAGGCCCCCGGTCTTGGTGAGGCCGTACGCCTCGCTGCTGGCGAAAAGGATGCGCATAACAATTTCCTGGGGAAACACGGGTGGAACCGGGAGCCCCGGTTGCGTTTCCAAGAGTGTAACGCAGGCGCCCGGAGCGATATGGGGCGCCGGGGCATTGAACGGCTGGGCGGCGCGCGGCAATCTGGAGTCACCATCGCAAGGGGCACACGGATGATCTCAGGGAACGAAGGGGCACGGAGTGATGATCTGGCTGCACATGCAGAGCGGCTGAACGAGTGCCCCCTGCGAAACCTGCTGGAAGAGGACTCGGGCCGGGTGCAGCGGGATGTGCAGGAGATCGCGGGGCTGCGCCTGGACTGGACGCGCCAGCGGCTGGACGGTCCGGCGTGGCAGGCCCTGGCGGCGCACGCGAACCGCTGCGGTGTGTCCGGGGCCCTGGAGCGCCTGTTCTCGGGCGAGCGCGTGAACATCACCGAGGGGCGGGCGGCTCTGCATTCAGCGCTGCGCCTGCCGCCCGGGGCGTGCTGCGAGGTCGAAGGCGAGGACCTGGCGCGTGTGGTGCATGCGGAACTCGAGCGCATGGAGGCCTTCGTGCGGCGGGTCCACACGGGTGAGCATATGGGCCATACCGGGCGCCCGATCCGGCGCGTGGTCAATATCGGTATTGGCGGCTCCGACCTGGGCCCGCGCATGGTCTGTCGTGCACTGGCCGCACACGCGCGGCCGACCGCCGAGGGCGATCCGCTAACCGTGCGCTTTGTCTCCAACGTGGATGGCGCCGCACTGTCCGCCGAGCTGCGCGAGGCCGACCCCGAGACGACTCTGTTCATCGTCGCCTCCAAGACCTTCGGCACGCAGGAGACCCTGACCAACGCCCGCGCCGCGCGTGACTGGCTGCTTGGCCACTTTCCCGAGGAGGCGGTCGCGCGCCACTTCGTCGCGGTGTCCACCGCGCGCGAGCGGGTGGTGGCGTTCGGGATCGACCCGGCCAACATGTTCGGCTTCTGGGACTGGGTGGGCGGGCGCTATTCGGTGTGGTCGGTGATCGGTCTGCCGGTGGCGCTGCTGCTGGGCATGGATGGCTTCCGCGCCTTCCTCGGCGGGGCGCACATGATGGACGAGCACGTGCGCGCCACGCCCCTCGCCGACAACGCCGCCGTACGCATGGCCCTGGTCGACTACTGGAACCAGAACCTGCTGGGGGCCTGCGCCCGCGCGGTCCTGCCCTATGACGAGCGCCTGGCCCTGCTGCCCGCCTATCTGCAGCAGGCAGAGATGGAGAGTCTCGGCAAGCGGGTGCGTCTGGATGGCCGCCCGGTGGAGGAGGATACCGGCAGCATCGTCTGGGGGGCGGTCGGCACCGATGGCCAGCACGCGTTCTTTCAGCTGCTCCATCAGGGTACGCGGGTGATCCCGGCGGAATTTATCGGCGTGGCCCGGCCGGAACACGACCTGCCGGCCCAGCACCCGCTGCTGCTGGCGAACCTGGTAGCGCAGGCGCAGGCCCTGGCGCTCGGCAAGGACGAGGGCACGGTGCGCGCGGAGATGGCCGCGGCCGGGACCGCCCCCAAGCAGATCGATGCCCTGGCCCCGCACCGGACTTTCCCGGGCAACCGGCCCAGCACCGTGATCCTGCTCGAGCAACTCGATCCGGCCACGCTCGGGGCGCTGATCGCGCTGTACGAGCACAAGATCTATGTGCTCGCGACGCTCTGGGGTATCAATGCCTTCGACCAGTGGGGCGTGGAGCTTGGCAAGCAGCTGGCGGGTGAGGCCCTCCAGGCCCTGCGCGGCGAGGGCGGGCAGCCGGACGCGGCCACGGCCGCGACGCTGGACTGGCTGCGCCCGCGGCTGCCGACTGCCGACTGACTTCTTTCCTGGCCAGTTCCGCTACACGGCCAGCGCGTCGTCCGACTCTTCGATCTGCGGGACGTCGGTGGGCAGAGTGATGGTCTGTTCCTCGCCGTCCAGCCAGAAGCGGATCTCCGCCTCTTCGCCATCCGGGGTCTCGGAGACCGCATCCAGGAATTCGATCGGGGTCTCGGGAGTTTGCCCGTTTACCTCCAGGATCAGCGCGCCCTGCGCCAGGCCGGCGGCTGCGGCAGCGCCCTGGGCGCGGCTGACCAGCACGCCGGGTTCATCCGGCAGTTCCAGTGCCTCGCGCAGGTCGTCGCGCACCGCGATCACGGTGATGCCGAGCGCGGTCACCACCTCGTCGTCGCCGGGCGGGCTGTATTCGAACGGCACGTCGGCCTCGAGGACGTCGGGCGAGACCGCAATCGTGGCACCGGTGCGCACGGCCAGGGCCAGGCCGTCACTGGGGCGGGTGTCGATGTAGCGCGGTTCGTCCTCGCCTTCCACGCGCAGCTCCAGCCAGCCAAGGTAGGTGCCGTCGACCAGGCCGTCGACGATCACGCGCTCCAGGGTGGCATCCAGTTCCTCCAGCAGATTGATCATCAGGTCGTGCGTCTGCGGGCGCGACAGCTGGACCTCATGCATCGCCAGCAGGATGGCCTGCGCCTGGTCGGGGCCGATCACGATCGGTACCACCTCGCCGGAGTCGGGGTCGCGCAGCAGGGCGATCGGAGCGCCGGTCTGGGCGTCCATGCCGACCGTCGCCAGTTCCACCGGCAGCACGCGTTCCAGTGCCTCCGGATCGACTTCGCGGGCGAGCGCGTCACTGGCGGCGAGCGCGAGGGTGAGCGCCAGGGAAACGATCAGGACTCGGGGCCAGGCAAACCAGCGGGGGTGCGACATGGGGCGGGCCTGTGGTCGGGATGTCCCTCGATCATGGCAGTCCGCCCCGGGTGCGTCCAGAATGACCCGAAATCGTATGCAGGAGAGATGATGTCCCGACACAAGCCGTACGCCCCAGCCGCGGAGGAGAACCGCGACCCCATCCTGTCCGTGTTGCGCGAGCGTTTTGCCGCACCGGGGCGTGTGCTGGAGGTCGGGGCGGGAACAGGGCAGCACGCGGCGTACTTCGCCGGCGCCCTGCCACACCTTGACTGGCTCCCGAGCGATGTCGCGGAGAATCTCCCGGGGGTGGAGGCCTGGCGCGCGGACGCGGCGCTGCCGAATCTGCGGGCGCCCGTGGCGCTGGACGTGGTGGCCGACCCCTGGCCCGAGGGGCCTTTCGACTACGTTTACAGCGCGAATACCGTGCACATCATGCACTGGCCGGCGGTCGAGGTCTTTTTTGCTGGCGTGGGGCGGGTGCTGGCGCCGGGCGGCATTTTTGCGCTGTACGGCCCGTTCGCGCATGACGGCACGCACACGGCGTCGTCCAATGCCCGTTTCGACGCGATGCTGCGTCAGCAGGACCCGGGCATGGGCGTGCGCGACCGCGCCGATCTGGACGCGCTGGCCGGGCAGCATAGTCTCGGCCGGGCCGAGGTCGTGGAGATGCCGGTCAACAACCAGGTGCTGATCTGGCACAAGGCCTGAAGAGTCCGTGTTTCCCTGGCGTGGTGCGTGTCAGATGTTGTGGTGCTTCAGTGGGTAGCCGCGTTCCTTGAAGTAGCGGTAGCGGGCGCGGCCGGCCTCGCGCTCCGACTCCTCGCCGCCGACGATGTCGGCGACGCGCTCGAAGCGGCCGCAGTATTCCGGCACGTCGGCCGCCAGATTGATCAGCACGTCGCAGCGATCCGAAGGGGCATGGGCCTCGTGCAGGGAGACCGGCACGTCGGTGTTGCGCACGTCGGTGCTGTGCGGCAGGAAGGTAGTGTCCTCGAAGGTCCACAGCCACTCGTCCAGGGTGCGGGTCAGCTCCGGCGAGCCGGTGTGGATGTGCACGCGATGCCCCTGGCCGCTGGCCTTTTTCGCCAGGCGGCAGGTGAAGCGCAGCCGCGCCTCCGGGGCCGGGTCCTGCAGCAGGTAGAAGCTGACGTGGGTCATCCGCGCCCGACCCGGATCAGGCCTGGTCGAGCAGGTAGCGCATCAGCATCGGGACTGGGCGGCCGGTCGCGCCCTTCTCCTTGCCGCTTTTCCAGGCCACGCCGGCGATGTCGACATGCGCCCAGGTGTAGTCCTCGGTATAGCGCGACAGGAAGCAGGCGGCGGTGATGGTGCCGGCCGGGCGCCCGCCGATATTGGCCATGTCGGCGAAATTGCTCTTCAACTGCTCCTGGTATTCCGGCCACAGCGGGAGCTGCCAGCCGCGATCCCCGGTCTCTTCACCGGCGGCCAGCAGCGCCTTCGCCAGGCGCTCGTTGTTGCCGAGCACGGCCGCGCCCTGGTGGCCCAGCGCGACGATGCAGGCGCCAGTCAGGGTGGCGATGTCGATCACCGCCTTCGGCTTGTAGCGCTCCACCCAGGTCAGTGCATCGGCCAGCACCAGGCGGCCCTCGGCGTCGGTGTTCAGGATCTCCACCGTCTGCCCGGACAGGGTGGTGACGATGTCGCCGGGGCGCGTCGCGCGGCCGTCGGGCATGTTCTCGGCACTGGTGACCACGCCGACCACGTTGATCGGCAACCCCAGCTCGCAGCAGGCCTCGATCACCCCGAACACGCTGGCCGCGCCGCACATGTCGTACTTCATCTCGTCCATCTCGGCACCGGGCTTCAGCGAGATGCCGCCGGTGTCGAAGGTGATGCCCTTGCCGACCAGCACCACCGGGGCGTCGCCCTTCTTGCCGCCGGAGTACTCCATCGCGATCAAGCGCGGCGGGCGCTCGGAACCCTTGCCTACCGCCAGGATGGCCCCGGCCCCGAGCTTCTCCAGGTCCTTCTCGTCCAGCACTGTGGCCTTCAGTGTCTTGTGCTGCTTGGCCATCTCGCGTGCGGTCTCGGCCAGACTCTCCGGGTAGCAGACATTCGGCGGGGTGTTGCCCAGGTCCTTCGCGCGGTTTACGCCGGTGGCGATGGCCGCGGCCTCGGTGCAGGCGTTCTTGGCGGACTCGGCATCCTTGCGTTCCACGCATAGCTGGATCTTGTCCAGCTTCACCGGGGTCGTCTTCTCCTTGCCCTTGAACGGGGTGAAGCGGTAGGCGGCGTCCGAGATCGCCGCGACCAGGGTGTGCACCACCCAGGCGATGTCCTTGCCGCGCGGCTGGAAGTCCGCGACCGCGATCGCCGCGCTGGTGGCCGGGCGTTCGACCAGCGCGCTCGCCAGGGTTTGCGCCGCCTTGCGCGCGGCGCGGGCGTCGAAGTCCTTTTTCGCGCCCAGGCCGATCAGGAGTGCGCTACCCTTGCTTCCACTGCCGGGGAGCAGCAGCCGGCTGCCGGCCTCGCCATCCATCTCGCCGGCCTTCAGCAGGGCGGTGATCTCGCCGTCGCGCGCGGCATCCAGCGCCGTGGCACCCGCGGCCGGCTTGCGCTTGTGATTAATCCCGGCGGCGCGGATGCCGGCGCGGGGTTTGTCGAGGGTCGAGGTGGTGACGGAGAATTGCATGAATGCCTCCCGAAAATGAGTCCGAGCATGTTACCAGCGCCGAGTGGCGCCCGACCACGCGTCGCGTCCGACGCGGGGTGATGCGCGCGTGATCCTGCGGCGCGCCGAGCGCTTCATCGCCCGCGAGCTGTGGCTGACCCAGGCCGCGGTGAGCGTGGTGTTGCTGCTGGTCATTATCGGCGGTGTGCTGGCGCGGGTGCTGCGCGACGTCGCCGAGGGCAGACTGCCGGTCGACTTCCTCCCCGGCATGGTCGCGTTCGGGGCGTTCAAGGGCATCGTCTTTCTCTGGCCGGTGGCGCTGTTTCTGGCGTTCATGCTGGTGTTCGGGCGCATGCAGCGTGACAGCGAGATGACCGCGTTGCAGGCCAGCGGGATGTCGTTCGCCGCGCTGTACCGTGCACTGTTCTGGGTCGCCGCCCCGGCCGCGATCCTGCTGCTGGTGCTGATGACCATGGTCGTGCCCCGTACCGAGGCGCAGATTGACCAGCTGCGCGACCTGGCCGAACAGCGCTCCGACCTGGTGGGGATCGCCCCGGGGCGGTTCCTGCGTTCTCGCGTGGGCGATCAGGTCTTTTTCGCCGAGCGCATGAGCGCGGATCGCGAGGCCCTGCTGGAGGTCTTTATCTACCGCGAGGTGGACGGCGAGGCGCAGATCACCGTGGCCGAGCGTGCGGTGCCCGATCCCGGCGCCGAGGGCAGCGGGTTCCTGCTGCTGGAGAACGGCTACCGCTACGTCGGCGAGCCCGGTACCGCGAGTTTTCGCATGCTGGAGTTTGAACGCCTGCGTACCCAGATCACCGAGCCCGACCCCGGTACGCGCCGCGCCAGTCTGAATGCGCAGCCGACCCCCGCGCTGTGGGCGCAGCGCGACGATCCCGAGGCGCGCGCCGAGCTGGAATGGCGTCTGGCCATGCCGCTTTCAATCCTGGTGCTGGCGTTGCTCGCGCTGCCGCTGGCGCAGGTGCCGCCACGCACTGGACGCTATGCACGCATCCCGGCCGCGATCGGTGTGTACGTGCTGTATGCGAACTTTCTGATCCTCGGGCAGGGACAGCTGGCCGACGGACGCACGCCGCTGGCCCTCGGGCTGTGGTGGGCCCATGGCCTGATGCTGGTGCTGTGGGTCGTGCTGGCCTGGCACAAGGGCCTGTTGCGACTGCGCCCGGCTACGCCCCGGTTGCAGGACGGTGGAGGGGCCTCATGACTACCGTGCTGGGGCGCTATGTCATCCGCCAGGTGCTGATCGGCACCACACTGGCCGTTGTGCTGCTGGTCGCGCTGGATGCGGTGTTCGCGATGATCGACGAGCTGCGCGACACCGGGGCCGGCAACTACGGGGTCACCGAGGCCATGCTCTACGTGGCGCTGACCCTGCCGCGGCGGATGTACGAGATGCTGCCTCCGGCCGCTCTGGTCGGCGGGTTGTTGTGGCTGGGCAACCTCGCGGCCAACAGCGAGTTGACGGCGATGCGGGCGGCCGGCATGACGCTGGGTCGGTTTATCGTCTGGGTGCTGCAGGCGGGGCTGGTGGTGGTGATGGTGATGCTGATTATCGGCGAATTCTTTGCCCCGGCCTCGGAGACGCGCGCCCAGGCGCTGAAGGCCTCGGCCTTCGACGAGGAAATCAGTGTGGGCTCCATGGGGCTTTGGGCGCGCGATGGGCAGCGGATGATCCACGCCGAGTCGGTGCTGGCCGGGAATCAGCTCGTGGGTGTGCGCATCATCGAGTTCACCGGTGACCGCGAGCCGAGCTGGATTACCCGTGCGGCACGGGCCCGGTTTGTCGATGGTGACTGGCGCCTGGAAGACGTGGAGCGTTCGCTCCTGTCGCATGACCGCGTGGTCGCCGAGCATCGCGCGGAGGAGACGATCGACCGCCTGATCGCGCCCGAGTATTTCGACGTGCTGGTGGTCGAGCCGAGCCAGATGGCTGCGCTCGACCTGTCTCGCTACATCGACTACCTGCGCGAGAACCAGCTGGATGCGGCCCCGTACGAGGTCGCCTTCTGGCAGCGCTTCACCCTGCCGGCGAGCACCTTCGTGATGCTGCTGCTGGCGATCCCGTTTCTGTTCGGGTCGCAGCGCGAGGGCGGCGCCGGCCAGCGCCTGTTCATCGGGATCGCGATCGGGGTTTCGTTCGTGATCGTGATGCGGGCCATCACCCACCTGGGGCTGGTGTACAACCTGCCACCGTTGCTGGCGGCCTGCCTGCCGGTGCTGCTGTTCCTGGCCATCGCGCTGTTCGCGCTGCGACGCATGGCGGTGCGGACATGATCGTTTCTTCGCGGCGGATATTTCTCGCGGGCGGTCTGGCGGGGCTGCTGGCCCTGCTCGCCGGTTGTGGCGGCAGCGGCCCCGGTGACCTGGAGCCGCTGCCTCGCTCGGCGACCGTGCTGGCGTTCGGGGACAGCGTGACCCACGGCACCGGCGCCTCGCGCGGGGAGGATTTTCCGGCGCGGCTGTCCGAGATCACGGGCTGGCAGGTGGTGAACGAGGGCGTGCCGGGCGATCGCGCCGATACGGCGCGTACTCGGCTGGGTCGCAGCCTGCGCGAGCATGATCCGGATCTCGTGATCATCGGTCTGGGCGGTAATGACTTTCTGCGTCAGCGCGCCGCCTCGGCGGTCAAGGAAGACCTGCGGGCCCTGATCCACGAGGTGCGCGAGCATGGCGCCCAGCCCCTGTTGCTTGGCGTGCCGTCGGCCTCGGCCTTTGCGGCCGCGACGGGGCGCCTGCGCGACGACGGCCTCTATGGCGAGCTGGCGCGCGAAGAGGGTGTCCCGCTGATCGGCGCAGTGCTCTCGGATGTCCTGTCGAGCCGCGATCTGCGCGCCGACCGCATCCATCCGAATGCGGCCGGCTATCAGCAAATGGCGGAACAAATCGCCGACGGGCTGGAGGAGCTCGGCCTGTGGCTTGCCCCCTGATGCAAGAACCCTGCGGGCTCCGGCGCCGGAGGCGGCGTCGGTTCAGGCCGCCTTGTCCTTTTTCCAGCGCGGCTTGGCCAGGCCCGGAATGCGTACCAGCTCGGTACCGGACAGCCAGTCGTGCAGCATCCAGCGCCGCGGATGGAATTGCGACAGCCCCAGCGCGAAGATTGCCGCGGCGGTAACCGCTACGGTCGCCACGGCGCCGTGTTCGCGCACCGCCCAGATCGCCATCAGCACCACCAGCCACTGCGCGGCGGCGACCAGATAGCGCAGCGTGGCCTGCCAGGCGTTGACCGGCTGGCCATGCTCGGTGCGCAGCTGGATGTTCCAGGTTTGCAGGCCCAGGGTCTGCCCGGTGCGCGTCCAGAACCAGAAAAAGAAGGCCCAGCCGACGAACAGATTGGCGATGAAATGCGCGCGGGTGGAATACCAGCCGGTCAGGTTGCCCAGCGCCACCACGATCATGCCCAGCACCATCCAGATCGCGATCAGCAGCAGGGCGTCGTAGAGGATCGCGCCGAAGCGGCGCAGCAGGCCGGCGGGAAGGCCTTCAATGTTATTCGGGTCTTGGCTCATGGGCAGGGTCGGGCTCGGGGCACGGGTTGGTGGAACGGGCAAGGAGCGCGTAGTCTTCCTGTATGCAGCGACGGTTTCAACGTATCCCTCTGGAGTTTCCGGCCACCCTGATCCATGCGAACGGGGAGTGTCCCGTGCGTGTCGAGGATATCTCGCTGCGCGGTGTGCTGGTCGAGGGATCCCGGATTCCGGCGGTCGAGCTGGACGCCTTGGTGACGCTGGATATCCCGTTGTCCGAGGAGGCGCGCATCACCTTCGAGGGGCGCGTGCGCTGGCAGGAGGGTCTGTGGCTGGGGCTCGAGATCGAGGCGATGCCGCTGGAATCGGCGACGCACCTGCGCCGCCTGGTCGAGCTCAATCTGGGCGATGAGGCCTTGCTGGAGCGGGAGTTTGCCGCGATGGCCGAGTCCGCCCCGCCTCGCGAATAAGCCTGCTTTCAAAGGGGGACCCTGTTGGCATCCCCGATGGAGGGGGTGATCAGAAAATCTCCCGGAACGGGAGCACCTCCACCCATTCACCCACGCGCGCCCCGTCGGATTCGCGTGGCAGCACGATGTAGGCATTGGCCTCGCTCATTGCGCGCAGCTGATGCGAACTCTGGCCACCGGCCGAGCGCACGGTCCATCCACGATCGTCGGTGGCGAGCACTGCCCGCTGGAAGTCCTTGCGCCCGGGGGTCTTGTGCAGGTCCTCCACCAGACGCGCGCTGATGGTCTGCGGCGGTGTGGTGTCGCGTCCGGACAGGGCCTGCAGGGCGGGGCGTACCAGCAGGGCGAAGGTGGTCATCACCGCGACCGGGTTGCCCGGCAGACCCAGGAAGTGGGCATTGCCGAAACGGCCAAAGGCCAGCGGACGGCCGGGCTTGATCGCGATCTTCCAGAAGCCGACCTGGCCCGAGGCCTGCAGCACGCGGGTCACGTGGTCGGCATCGCCCACCGAGACCCCGCCGGTGGTGATGATCAGGTCCGCCTCCTGTCCGGCGCGCTCCAGCGCCTCGCGCACCGCGGCCTCGGTATCGCGGATCACGCCGTAGTCGAGTGCCTCGACCGGATAGGCGGCGAGCAGCGCGCGCAGCGTGTGGCGGTTGGAGTCGTGGATCTGGCCCGGGCCCAGCGGCTCGCCCAGCGGTACCAGCTCGTCGCCGGTGGAGAAGAATGCGACCCGCGGCTTGCGCAGCACTCGCAGTTCGGCGATCCCCTGGCTGGCCAGTACGCCGATCTCGGCGGCGCCAATGACCTGCCCCTTGTCGAACAGAGCGGTACCGCTGGCGGTGTCGCTGCCCGGGCCGCGGATGTTGTGCCCGGGCGCCAGGCCGCCGTTGTTCAGGCGGATCCCGGCCGCGCCGACGCGCTCGACCTGTTCTTGCATGATTAC